>NZ_AQOH01000370.1 GCF_000364705.1 Pseudomonas fuscovaginae SE-1
GCAGCCTGAGTTCCAGCAGCGGCGTGGTCCGGGCCTTCAATGCCGGACAGACCGCCACCCTGGACAACAGCGGCACGATCTACCTGACCGCCGGCGGAGCCCAGGCTTCCGACCGGCTGACGGTGATCGGCAACTATGTCGGCCATGGCGGGCAACTGAATCTACAGAGCGTGCTGGCCGGCGACGATTCGCCGTCCGACCGGCTGGTGGTGTCCCTGGGCAGCCTCTCGGGCAACACGGTGATCAATGTCGCCAATCTCGGCGGTGCCGGCGCCGAAACCCTGCGCAACGGCATTCAGGTGGTCGAAGCCGATCAGGGCGCGACCAGCGCCAGCGCCGCCTTCAGCCTGGGCGGCCCGGTCTCGGCGGGCCCCTTCAACTACTTTCTCTACAAGGGCGGTGTCACTCCCGGCACCCAGAACAACTGGTACCTGCGCTCCAGCGTGACCGGCCCGGTGGTGCCGCTGCCCGAACCGGAGGGCCCGGTCACCCCGCTGCCGGAACCGGGAGGCCCGCTGCTGCCCAACCCCGAGCCCGGGGAAACCATTCCCTTCTATCGGCCGGAAGTCGCCGTCGATGCCCTGGTCGGCCCGGCGGCCGCGCAGCTGGACCAGGCCACGCTGGGCACCTTTCACCAGCGCCAGGGCGAACAGACCCTGCTCAGGGCCAATGGCGAGGCGAATGCCGGCTGGGTCCGCACCTTCGGCAGCCACCTGCGCCAGAGCTGGTCGGGCGATGTCACGCCACGCCTGGATGGCAACCTCTGGGGCCTGCAGGCCGGCCATGACCTCTATGGTGCCAGCGATGACCATGGCAATCGCTACCGGGCCGGCCTGTTCGTCAGCCATGCGAGGCTCCAGGGCAGTGTGCGCGGGTTCGTCAACGGTTTCGAGGACAACCGGGCCGGCAGCCTGCGGCTCGAAGGCAACGGCCTCGGCGCCTACTGGAGCCTGGTCGCGCCCAACGATGCCTACCTCGACGCCGTGGCCTTGGGCACCCGCTACAGCGGCACCGCCCGCTCGAACCGCGACCTGAAGTTCGAGATCGACGGCCATGGCCTCAGCCTGTCGCTGGAGGGCGGCTATCCGTATCCACTGGCCAATGGTTGGGTGCTTGAGCCCCAGGCGCAGTTGATCGCACAACGGATCAGCCTCGACAACCACAACGATGGCATCTCGCAGATCCGCCCGGACTCGCAGGACTATTTCAAGGGGCGCCTCGGCGTACGGATCATGGGTGCGCTGCAGGCCGGCACGATGACACTGCAACCCTATGCCCGCGCCAACCTCTGGCACACCTTCGGCGGCCGCGACACCATGAGCTTCGACGGCTATCCGATCAGGACCGACCACCGCGCCAGCAACCTGGAGTTGGGCAGCGGTGTCATCGCGCGGCTGGGGCGCGACCTGAGCGTGTACGGTGGACTCGACTACGCCAGCCACCTCGACGACCGTCAGCAGGAAAGCCTCTCGGCCACGCTGGGCGTGAGGCTGAACTGGTAACAGCGGATCGTGAGCTCCCGAGGGCCTCCAGCCCCCGAGAGCCTCGCTGATTGCTAGTGGTTGGCGGGTTGACGCACCTTGTGCAGTGGCAGCGATACGGCGTAGGCCATCGCTTCCTCACGGGTCCGGAACGAACTGAGTCGATCGGTCGCGGTGCATACCTTCCAGGGGCCGCCGCCAACGCGGATCACATCATAGCCGTTGACATGCGTCTTCAAGAGCTGGGGAACGCTCATGGTCACCTCCTTTTCACGTCTAAAGATCCGAGGCGTTGCCCTGACACCATACACCCGGTTGGCGCCAACGATCCGTCCGTATGTCGGGCGACGAATTCGCCAACCATCCGCTGGCACCACCGGTGCCGGAAATCGGCAAGCATGACCGTTTCCCCACCGGCCGGATAGCGTTCAGGCACAGAGCGGCGTACAACTGTCACCGCACCTATGCGACAATAGACGCAATGTCCGGTCTCAACCCCCGCATTCATCGCCCAACCATTGGGTCACAGCCTGCAGATGCTGCTGTCGCCCCATGCCTGTTGGCCCAACTCAAGCTCCGACTGGAGCGGGCTGGAAACATTCAAGATTGGTATCGAATCGATCTCGGCTGAACACTCCAGCTGCGTAAGTTATTGATAGGTAAGTACTTTGATCTCCACAGCTAACATCACCATGCAATTCGGCCCCAAGCCGCTGTTCGAGAACGTCTCGGTCAAGTTCGGCGCGGGCAACCGCTACGGCCTGATCGGCGCCAACGGCTGCGGCAAGTCGACCTTCATGAAAATCCTCGGTGGCGACCTCGAGCCCTCCGGTGGCCAGGTCATGCTGGAACCCAACGTGCGCCTGGGTAAACTGCGCCAGGACCAGTTCGCCTACGAGGAATTCACCGTGATCGACACGGTGATCATGGGCCACGAGGAGCTGTGGAAGGTCAAGGCCGAACGCGACCGCATCTACTCGCTGCCGGAAATGACCGAGGCCGATGGCATGGCCGTCGCCGAGCTGGAAACCGAGTTCGCCGAAATGGACGGCTATACCGCCGAATCCCGTGCCGGCGAGCTGCTGATGGGCCTGGGCATTCCGCTGGAACAGCACTTCGGTCCGATGAGCGAAGTCGCCCCCGGCTGGAAGCTGCGCGTACTGCTGGCCCAGGCGCTGTTTTCCGATCCGGAAGTGCTGTTGCTCGACGAACCGACCAACCACCTGGACATCAACACCATCCGCTGGCTGGAGAACATCCTCACCCAGCGCAACAGCCTGATGATCATCATCTCCCACGACCGGCACTTCCTGAACAGCGTCTGCACCCACATGGCCGACCTGGACTACGGCGAGCTGCGCCTGTTCCCGGGCAACTACGACGAGTACATGACCGCCGCGACCCAGTCCCGCGAGCAGTTGCTGGCCGATAACGCCAAGAAGAAAGCCCAGATCGCCGAGCTGCAGACCTTCGTCAGCCGCTTCTCGGCCAACGCCTCGAAAGCCAAGCAGGCCACCTCCCGCGCCAAGCAGATCGACAAGATCCAGTTGGCCGAGGTCAAGCCCTCGAGCCGCGTCAGCCCGTTCATCCGCTTCGAACAGACCAAGAAGCTGCATCGCCAGGCGGTCACCGTCGAGCGCATGGCCAAGGGTTTTGACGGCACCACGCTGTTCAAGGACTTCAGCTTCACCATCGAAGCCGGCGAGCGCGTGGCGATCATCGGCCCGAACGGTATCGGCAAGACTACCCTGCTGCGCACCCTGATGGGCGAACTGACCCCGGATGCCGGCACCGTGAAATGGACCGAATCGGCCGAGCTGGGCTACTACGCCCAGGACCATGCCCACGACTTCGAGGACGATGTCACCCTGTTCGACTGGATGGGCCAGTGGACCCAGGGCGGCGAGCAACTGGTACGCGGCACCCTCGGTCGCATGCTGTTCTCCAACGACGAGATCCTCAAGTCGGTCAAGGTGATTTCCGGTGGTGAACAGGGCCGCATGCTGTTCGGCAAGCTGATCCTGCAGAAGCCCAACGTGCTGGTGATGGACGAACCGACCAACCACCTGGACATGGAATCCATCGAAGCGCTCAACCTCGCGCTGGAAAACTACCCGGGCACGCTGATCTTCGTCAGCCACGACCGCGAGTTCGTCTCGTCCCTGGCCACCCGCATCATCGAGCTGAGCCCGAACGGCGTGACCGACTTCAGCGGCACCTATGACGACTATCTGCGCAGCCAGGGCGTGCTGCTCTGATTTCAGTGGTGTTCTGACCTCCTTGGCCGGGTCCGTGGCGAGCGGGCTTGTCGGGACGCCGCACCGCCGCTCTGGGCTGCAAGGCAGCCCCAAACCCAGTCACCCGGTTCTCCTGAAAGAACCAGGTCACAGGTTCCAGGGGGCCTTGCCCCCAACGCGGCGGTGCGGCGTCCCGACGAGCCCGCTCGCCACAGGGGGCGACGACCGAATCATGGGAAAAAATTAGTTAGCCTGCTTCCTTTTATCTCGGCATCCCGCCATGATGGGGCTCTCCAACCGCCCGCCCGCGAACGAGCCTCCATGTCAGCCCAGCAACCGCCCCGCCAACCCGGCAACCTGACCGTCACCCTGCAAATCGTCTCCATCGTCTTCTACACCTTCATCGCCTTCCTCTGCATCGGCCTGCCGATCGCGGTACTGCCCGGCTATGTGCACGAGCAACTGGGCTTCAGCGCGGTGATCGCCGGCCTGACCATCGGTTCGCAATACCTGGCCACCCTGCTCAGCCGCCCCATGGCCGGGCGCATGGCGGATAACGTCGGCACCAAGCGCGCGATCATCTACGGCCTGGTCGGAATCTGCCTGAGCGGCGCGTTGACCCTGGTGTCGACGCTGATCCAGCAGTGGCCCCTGGCGAGCCTGATCATCCTGATCGTCGGGCGCCTGCTGCTCGGCACCGCCCAGGGCCTGATCGGTGTCGGCACCATCAGTTGGGGGATCGGCCAGGTCGGCGCCGATCAGACCGCACGGGTGATTTCCTGGAACGGCATCGCCTCCTATGGCGCGATTGCCATCGGTGCGCCGCTGGGGGTGCTGATGGTCGCCGACTACGGTTTCGCCAGCCTCGGGATCGCCTTGTCGGCCCTGGCCGCCGGCGCCCTGCTGCTGATCCGCAACAAACCGTCGGTACCGGTGATCCGCGGCGAGCGCCTGCCGTTCTGGGCGGTGTTCGGCCGCATTGCGCCCTACGGCGCCAGCCTGACCCTGGCGTCCATCGGCTATGGCACGCTCACCACCTTCATCACCCTGTTCTACCTCAGCCGCGGCTGGACCGGCGCCGCCTATTGCCTGACGGTGTTCGGCAGTTGCTTCATCCTCGCCCGGCTGTTCTTCATCGGCAGCATCAACCGTTTCGGCGGCTTCAAGGTCGCCATCGCCTGCATGAGCATCGAAACCCTCGGCCTGGTTCTGCTCTGGCTGTCGCCCTCCACCGGCGTGGCCCTGGCGGGAGCCGGCCTGGCGGGCTTCGGCCTGTCGCTGGTGTACCCGGCCATCGGCGTGGAAGCCATCCGTCAGGTGCCCACCAGCAGCCGCGGCGCGGGGCTGAGCGCCTATGCGGTGTTTTTCGACCTCGCACTGGCCATCGCCGGCCCCCTGATGGGCGCGGTGGCGTTGAACCTGGGGTATGCGTGGATTTTCTGTTGCGCGGCGCTGCTGTCGATCATCGGCCTGTCGGTCACCGTGCTGCTGGCACGGCGCCCGACAGCCGCCTGAGTCACTGATCGGCGGTCTGCATGCCGCCTCGATTCGGCACGCTCAGGGTCTTGCTGAAGAAGCGCCCGGCCTCGAAGATCAGGTCGCGGTGGATGTCCGCCCGGTTGACGCCCTCGGGGTCGGTGCACAGTCCCGGTGTGGCATGCAGTTGCTCCTCGCTGCACGGGGCCATGAACACGAAGTGTCCGGCACCGGCGATCAGCTTGAACTGCGGGGCCTCCGGCAGCTTGCGCGCCAGGGCTGCGGCGTTCTTGTCGGGGAACACCAGCTTGTCGCCATCGCCGCTGTACATCAGCACCGGCACGTGCACATCGGCCAGCGTATGCCGGCCGAACATCAGGCCCAGCGGCGCCATCAGCATCAGCGCATGCACCCGAGGGTCGGAAACCGGCTGCAGGTCATCACGGTCGACGATCAGCTCGCCCTTGGTGGTACAGGCGTCCTTGTCGTCGGGGAACTCCTGACAGTAGCGCCGCAGGCGATCGAGGTTCGGTTGCGCGCCGGACAGGATCAGGGCAGTCTCGCCGCCGGCGGAATAACCGATCACCCCGACCTTCTCGGCCTCCACGAACGGCGACAGCATCGGATCGCCCAACGTGGCGGTAATCGCTTCGGAGATCTGCATAGGCCGGCCGTAGAGGTTGCTCAGAGTGCCCAGGCGGCTATGGTCCTTGTAGTTGTCGCCAGGGTGCAGCACCGCCACCACGACGAAGCCCTTACGTGCCAGCGAGGTGGCCAGATCGTGCAGGGCCAGCGGCGTGCCGGTGTTGCCGTGGGACAGCATCAGCAGCGGATAACGGCCGATGGCGATCCGCGAATCCTCGCTGGCCTGGATGGTGTAGCCGCCAATCTTGCTCCACTGCTCGCGGCCGGTGGAGGGATAGAAGGCGATCGCCTTCATCGGCTGCAGATCCAGCGGATCGAGGAACGTCAGGCGATGAAAACCCACGCTCCAGTGAGCCGCGGGAGCCGCCTGCACCGTCGTGAAGCCTGTTGCCAGGCAAATCAGCCATACTGCACAAAGACGCATCATCGGGATGCCCACCTTTGCCGAGTCACTACACACCAAATCTCTGTCATTCCTTGAAACTGAAGCACTGCAGCGGGCTTCGACCGACTCTTCGCAGTTTTCCAGAGTGCCCATGCGGATGGCTTTTGCACAAGACGGGCCAAACCCTACGTGGAAAACGCAAAAAACTCCGTACCCGATCATTCATCATGATCAGAGTACAGAGTTTAGTGTTTGTTACCGGAAGTTTCTTGCGCGTTTACAAAAGCTTTACGCGGCGGCGAACAGAGTGTCGCTGATGCGTGCCTGCGCGTCGTTCATGGCCTTGGTCCGCACCTCTTCGCCGTAACCCAGGCCGTGGGCGCGGACGAACTCGATGTCGGTGATGCCGAGGAAACCGAACAGCACCTTCAGGTAGTCCTCGTGACCCACGCCGGTCGGCAGGCCCACGTGCAGGCCACCGGACGTCGAGACAATCACCACCTTCTTGCCACCGGCCAGGCCTTCAGGGCCATTTTCGGTGTAGCGGAAGGTCTTGCCGGCGACGGCGATGCGGTCGATCCAGGCCTTGAGCTGGGTGGGAACGCTGAAGTTGTACATCGGCGCGGCGATGACGATGGCGTCGGCGGCCAGGAACTCTTCCAGGGTCGAGGCGCTCAGTTCGGCTTCGTGACGCTGGGCCGCATCACGCAGTTCGGCAGCGGTACCGCCAGCGGCGAGGGTGAGGCTGGAGAAGTGGCTGATGGCATCGGCGGCCAGGTCGCGGTAGGTCACCACGCTCGAGGGCTCGGCGGCCTGCCAGGCCTTGACCACGCTTTGGCTCAGTTGGCGCGAAGCCGAGTTGTCGCCCAGGATGCTGGAATCGATGTGCAAGAGTTTCATGTGGGATCTCCAAGTGAGGACCGCCACTTGGCGATCGAGTTGGGATAATCCTACCCATGAATCGAATAGCTGATTAGTCACCTGAAATGCGATAGTTCGTCCCATAAATGGAACGATAGAGGTTGCACCTCGCGTGCGACCGCCAGGCATCGACCGTGATCGACGCCTGGCAGGACGAGGATCAGAACGTGACGCTGGCGGTGATCCGCGCCGTACGCAACGCACCTTCCTCGACCTGAAGCGCACTGCTGCCGGTGGTCGACGGGTAATACTGCTTGTTGAACAGGTTGTCGACGTTCAACTGCAGGCTGCTCTTGTAGTCATGGGTCGGCAGGTCCCAGCGCAGAAACGCGTCGGCAACGGTGTAGCTGTCCATCCAGAAGCTGTTGGCATCGTCGCCCGGCCGCTCGCCGACATAGCGGGCACCGGCGCCGACATGCCATTTGCCGACGCTGGCCGGCAACCCGAGGTGGTGGGTGACATACAGGCTGGCCGTGTGCATGGGCGCATTCGGCAACCGGTTGCCCTCTTGCGCGGGCGACTCGTCATTTTTCAGCACTTCGGTCTGATCGTAGGCGTAGGTGCCGATCACGCTCCAGTTCGGCGTGATTTCGCCGGTCACATCCAGCTCGACGCCACGCGAGCGGGCCTTGCCCACCGCCTCGTCGACACTGCTGCCATCGCTTTGCAGCACGCTGTTGACCAGGTTTTTCTTGACGATGTCATACACCGCCAGGTTTACGTTGAGCGCCTGACTGGGCGAGTACTTGATACCGGTTTCGTAGCTGCGGCCTTCGGTCGGTTTGAAGGTATGGCCCGCATCATCGGCATCGTTGGGCACGAACGAACGGCTGTAGTTGGCATAGAGCGCGACACTCTCGGTCGGCTGGTAGACGATCCCGCCAAACGGCACGAACTGGTCGCCATTGGAATCGGCGCCCTTGGCATACGAGCTGCCGAGGCCCTGGTCGCTGTACTGGTCCCAGTGTTCCTGACGACCACCGAACACCAGGATCCAGCGATCATTGAGGTGCCAGTTGTCCTTGAAGTAGACCGAGGTGGTAACCAGGTTGTTTTCGGCGTTGCTCTGCACGGCACTGATGGTCGCAGGCTCCGCCAGCCGGCCGTAGAGTGGGTTCTGGATGTTCAGGTTGCCGGCGGCCGTGCTGGCGTTGCGGTAGGTCTTGCCGCGGAACTTGTCCAGCGACTCGTTATCCACGCCCACGGTGATCTCGTGGCGCTGGCCGAACAGTTGCTGATCGCCGAGCAGATCCAGCGCGGTGTAGCGGCTCTCATAGTCGTAGTGGCCACCGTTGGCGATCCGCCGCAGAGTGTTGCCGGTCAATGTGCTCGGCTGGGCGATCGCCAGGCTGTAGCGATCCTCGGTCCAGCCGTAGGTCAGCCGGCTGCGCCAGGCTTCGTTGAGCTGGTACTCGAACTTCGCCGTGGTGCTCTGGCTGATGCCGACACTCTTGGCCCAGCGCTCGTCGAGACGATCGCGATAGCTGATGTCGGCCGGACGCCCCCTGACGAACACGGTGCCACGATCGAACGGGCTGGCGTAATCGTTGTAGGTGTAGGCCAGCGAGAAGCTCGCCCGGTCGCCCACCCAGGCGATCGACGGTGCGATCAGGGTATGTTCGTCGACCCCATAGTTGCGCCAGTAGTCCTCGTGGCTGCGTTCGGCGATCAGCCGATACGCCAGGTTGGTATCGCCCAGCGGCCCGGTGGTGTCTACACCGAAGGTGCCGCCGCCCTCGCTGTAGCCCGAACCGGTGAAGGTGGTGCTGCGGGTGAATTGCGGCTGCTTGCTGATCACGTTGATCAGCCCGCCCGGCTCCAGGGCGCCGTACATCAGCGAGGCCGGGCCCTTGAGAACCTCCACGTGGTCGGTGGTCGCGCCCAGGTTGTGGCCGATCGCCGAACGTATCCCGTCGCGCAGGATGGAGTTGTCGTCGTTGCTGCCAAAGCCACGCTTGATCAACGCGTCCTTGGTGCCGCCCAGGGTATTGGTCTGCGTGATACCGCTGACAAAGCGCATCGCGTCGTTCAGGTCCTTGACCTGATAATCCGCCAACGTCTGGGCCGCCACGGTATTGATCGTCTGAGCTTCGTCGCGGATCTGGGTGGATCCTTTGCTCGCGGTCGACGTCTCGCTGCGGGTGTAGCTGTCGGCGTCACCCGTGCCGGCCGTACCCTGGATGACACTGACAGGCAACTCCGTGGCCGGCGGCGCGGCCATCGCCAGGCAGGGTAACGCGGAACACAGCAGGACTGACGCAGAGGTGCGATTGAGCAACTTGACCACGGGGATGACTCCGTACCGGATAACGAAAGAGAATGATTCCTACTCCCCTACACGAGCCAGAGCACCACTTACCTCACCTGCCGTGAAAAATACTTTTTCCCAAAAGCCCGCCATAATGTTCGCCCGCCTGTTTCGCGCCGAATTGCAGGCCCATGAATTCCAGGGAATTTTCCAGAAATGCCAATTGGTGATCCAAGAAACCTGTCCGATCTCTATTACTTCGCCAAGGTAGTGGAAGCCGGTGGTTTCGCCGCCGCCGGACGCCTGCTGGGGATTCCCAAGTCGCGGCTGTCGCGACGCATCGCCGAACTGGAAGAGCGCCTCGGCGCGCGGCTGCTGCAGCGCACCACCCGGCAGTTGAAGCTGACGGCGGTGGGCGAACGCTACCTGCGCCATTGCCAGGCCATGCTGCTGGAGGCGGAAATGGCCGACGAGGCCGTGGCCAGCATGTCCAGCGAACCGCGCGGACGACTGCGGGTGTCGTGCCCGGTCGGGTTGGCCCAGGAATTCATGCCACGGGTGATTGCCAGCTTCCTGGCGACACACCCGCAGGTTCAACTGGAAGTGGTGATGGTCAACCGGAGGGTCGACCTGGTCACCGAAGGGATCGACGTCGCCCTGCGGGTGCGCGGGCATGGTGACGAAGACCCGTCACTGGTCACCCGACGGCTGCGCCAGGCCCAGACCTTCATGCTCGCCACCCCGCAATTCCTGGAACAGAACCCCATCCACAGCCTCGAGGACCTGGCGAAGGTACCGGTGCTCGGCGCACTGGAAGCCGACCGGCTGGTTCACCTGAGCCTGCTGGACGAACACGGGCAAAAACGCGAACTGGCGCTCGAAGCCCGGCTGGGCGTGGACGACTTCATCGTGCGCAAGGCCTGTGCCCTCGCCGGGCTGGGCTTTACCACGCTGCCCATGCTGTACTGCGAAGAAGAACTGACCAACGGGACTTTCGTCCGTATCCTCCCCGAATGGTCGTTGCCAGGCGGCTGGCTGCAGGCGGTCTACCCTCATCGACGCGGGCTGCTGCCGGCCGTGCGGGCGTGGATCGACCATTTGGCCGAAGCCTTCAGGGAATGTGGAGACAGAGCACTATGAGCATGAACCAGGAGGCCGTTGCACGCTTGTGCCTCGACCTGCCCGGCGCTCGGGAAGACTACAAATGGGGCGGCGTACGGGTGTTTTCGGTCGCCGGAACCAAGATGTTCGCGCTGCTCAACCTGAGCGGCGACACCCTGTCGTTCAAGGTCGACAAGGAACTGTTCCTCGGTCATGTCGACCGCCCCGGCATCCGTCCCGCGCCTTATCTGGCGCGGGCGTTCTGGATCACCATGAACGCGCCCTATCCGCTGGCTGCCGAGGAGCTGCAGGACCTGCTGCGCCGCTCCCACCAACTGGTGGTGGCCAAACTGCCCAAGCGCACTCAGGTCGGCCTGCTGCTGTAGTGTCGCGCTACAGGAAGGACAGATGGGCCAGGCTGGCGTCGAGGAAGAGCCGGTCGATCCAGAATACCTGGTGCAGCACGACGATCAGCCAGAACACGACCTGGAACGACAGCTTGCGGGTCTTGTGCCGGAACGCCTGCTGGGCGAGCAACGCCCCTGGCCAGCCCCCCAGCAGTTCGACGCCATGCAGGACCTTCTCCGGGATGCGCCAGGCCTCATTGCGTGCCTTGCGCTTGTCGTTCCAATAGAGAACGAACGCCAACAGGCTGGCGACCGCGTAGATCCACAGCGGCCAGCTCGTCCCGCTTTCCAGCCACAGGCGCAATGAGCCAAATCCCGGCAAGGCACACAGCAGCAGCCACAGCACGACCTTGAGCTTGAGCTGCCGGACCCGGCCGACCGAGGCTGGCCGGACGTTCCCGGAGCTGTTCGGCTTGCTCATCCCTTGGTCGACCAGTCGACCCAGCCGAACTGCCAGGTGGCCAGGATCACCAGGCCGAACACGATCCGGTACCAGGCGAAGGCTGCATAACTGTGGCTGGCGATGAATTTCAGCAGGCCACGCACCGCGATCATCGCGAACACGAAGGAGGTCACGAAGCCCACCGCGAACACCGGCAGGTCGGCCATCTGGAACTGATGACGGAAGCCGTAGCCGGAGTACACCGCGGCGGCGACCATGGTCGGCATGGCCAGGAAGAACGAGAACTCGGTGGCGGTCTTGCGCGACAGGCCGAACAGCAGGCCGCCGATGATGGTCGCTCCGGAACGGGAAGTTCCCGGAATCATCGCCAGGCACTGGGCGAAACCGACCTTCAGGGCGTCCTGCCAACGGATCTCATCCACCGTTTCGGCATGCACCGTGTGTTCGCGGCGCTCGGCCCAGAGAATGATCACCCCGCCCACCACCAGCGCCGAGGCCACGGTGATCGGGTTGAACAGGTAGGTGGCGATCACTTCCTTGAACAACACCCCGAGAATCACCGCCGGCATGAAGGCCACCAGCAGATTGACGGTGAAACGCTGGGCGCTGCGTTCCCTGGGCAGGTCGCGCACCACGCTGAAGACCTTCGCGCGAAACTCCCAGACCACCGCGAGGATCGCCGCCAGTTGAATGATGATATTGAAGGCGATTGCCCGTTCACCGCCAAACCCGAGCAGATCCGCCACGATGATCTGGTGGCCGGTGCTGGAAATCGGCAGGAATTCCGTCAGCCCCTCGACAATACCCAGTATCAACGCCTGTGCGGCGGTCCAAAGATCCATCGTTTCCCCCTCAAGGCCCGCTCCCGCAGGGCCCTAAAAAAATCGAAAAGCGTGGCTCGCCACTCGGGCGATCCCCTGGCGAGCCCGCCGTGCAGCCCGTCGACAAACCGTGAAAAATGCCTGAAAAATCAAACGGCAACTCAGGTTTGTCGAGATCGGGCCGAAATCCTATCAGACATGCCTGTTTATCGCTGCCTCGATAGTAGCCATAAGGAGGCTGTGCAGCGCTGGGAAAACCTGCTGCTATAGAGCCCAGAGCGACACGACAACAAGAAAAAGGAATGGTGGTCTTATGAAAAGCTTGCGCAATGTGTCGATCAGCCGGCGCCTGTGGCTCATCCTGGTCCTGGCGGTGGGCATGCTGCTGACCCAGGGTTTGCTGATGCTCAAGCAGACCCATGACAACCTCTACCAGGCCAAGGCCCTGAAGACCCAGCACGTGGTCCAGATCGCCAGCGGCATTCTCGCTTACTACCACGGCCTGGAAACGGCCGGCACTCTCGGCCGCGATGCCGCGCAGAAGCAGGCGCTGAGCGTGATACGCGAGCTGCGCTACGACCAGAACGACTATTTCTGGATCAACGACCTGCGCCCGGTGATGGTCATGCATCCGACCAACCCCAAGCTCGAGGGCCAGGACCTGTCCGGCATCAAGGACCCCGATGGCTATGCGCTCTTCAATGAGATGGTGATTCTGGCCAAGGCCAAGGGCCGCGGCATGATCGACTACCGCTGGCCGAAACCGGGCGCCAGCGCCCCGGTGCAGAAAACCTCCTACGTGCAATTGTTCGAGCCCTGGGGCTGGATCATCGGTTCAGGCGTCTACATCGACGATGTGCAGGCCGAGTTCTACGGGCAGGTACGCAATGCCTCGCTGATCGGTCTGGCGATTGCCGTGCTGCTGAGCATACTCGTCCTGCTGATCGGCCGCAGTGTCGTCCACCCGCTGCAGGAAACGGTCCAGGCCATGGCCAACATCGCCAGCGGCGAAAGCGACCTGACCCGCACCCTTGAAACCCACGGCCAGGACGAGGTGACCCAATTGGCCCGTCACTTCAACGCCTTCACCAACAAGTTGCGTGGCGTGGTCAGCCAGTTGCAGGCTTCGGCCAGCGAACTCGGCCAATCCTCCAGCGCGCTGGGCACCAGCGCCATCGAGGCCCAGGCGCGCAGCCAGCAGCAATCGCAACAGATGGAAATGGTCGCGACGGCGATCAACCAGGTCACCTATGGCGTGCAGGACGTGGCCAAGAACGCCGAGCAGGCCGCCAGCGAGGTGCGCGATGCCGAAGGCCAGGCCCGCCAGGGCCAGTTGAACATCGACAACAGCCTGCAGCAGATCGACCAGTTGTCCGCCACCATCGCCCAGGCCGTCGAGGTGATCCGGACCCTGGCCGCCGAAAGCACACAGATCGGCAGCGTCCTGGAAGTGATCCGTGCCATCGCCGAGCAGACCAACCTGCTCGCCCTGAACGCCGCCATCGAGGCCGCACGGGCCGGTGAACAGGGGCGCGGCTTCGCCGTGGTGGCCGACGAAGTGCGCCTGCTGGCCCAACGTACGCAGAAATCCACCGCGGAGATCCAGGCGATGATCGAACGCCTGCAGAATCACTCCGAGGCCGCGGTGAAAGTCATCGGCGACAGCAGCCGCGCCTCGCAACAGACCATCGAGCAGGCCGGACTGGCCGGCGAAAGCCTGACCGCCATCGGCCAGGCGCTGCGCAACCTCAACGGCCTCAACGCGTCCATTGCCAGCGCCACCCTGCAACAGGCCCACGTGGTCGAGGAGATCAACCAGAACGTCACCGAGGCGGCGGGCCTGTCCCACAACACCGCCCTGGCGGCCGAACAGTCGAGCAGCGACAGCGACCGGCTCAAGGTCCTGAGCGAACAGCTCAACGGACTGTTGCGCCAGTTCCGCATCTGACCAGGCACAGGGGGGCTACCGTTCGCGGATGAATCCGGCTCTCACAGTAGGGTGAGCCCCAGGAAGTTGGATACCCATCCACCCTTGAAGGCAGCCCAGCACCGCGGCGGACACAAGATTTGTGATCACCGCGGTACCTTGTGGGAGGCGGCGGTCCGGCGACCCGGTTTATCCGCGAACAGGCCCCTGAAACCCGCCGTCCCGCCCAGGCAATCCCCAGGAAACCTCCCTTCCCCTGCCCACTCTGGGTACAATTCGCCCCTTTCCTTTCGATCCAGAGGTTTTCCCATGTCCGGGCTTGAACTGTTCGCCGCCGCACTCGGCGTGATCGCCGTCTGGCTGACGGTCAGACAGAATCCCTGGTGCTGGCCGATCGGCCTGGTCATGGTGCTGATCTACAGTTGGATCTTCTTCGATGTGAAGCTCTACTCGGACATGCTGCTGCAGGGGGTCTACGCCGTGCTGCAGCTCTATGGCTGGTGGCAATGGACCCGCGGCGGCGGCGTGCACCAGGGGCGCGACGTGACCCGACTCGGTCCGCGAGCCCTGCTGGCCGGCCTCGCCGCCGGTGCCCTGGGCAGCCTGCTGCTCGGTGCCGCCATGGCCACCTGGACCGATGCCGCGCAACCCTGGCTCGATGCCGCACTGACCGCCTTCAGCCTGGTGGCACAGTGGTGGATGGCACAGAAACGCATCCAGTGCTGGCCACTGTGGATCGCCGTCGATGTGATCTTCGTCGGCCTGTTCATCTACAAGGACCTGTACCTGACCGCCGCCCTCTATGGCCTGTTCACCCTGCTGGCCGTGCAGGGCTGGCGCGAATGGCGTAGCGACCCGGCGCTGCGGGCATGAAGGTCGTGGTGCTGGCGGGCCCCGAATCCAGCGGCAAGAGCTGGCTCTGCGAGGCCCTGCAGGCGCGTTTCGGCGGTCTGCTGGTGGGTGAGTACGTGCGCCATTTCATCGAGCGGGAACAACGCGACACCTGCCTGGCCGACATTCCCGCCATCGCCCGCGGCCAACTGGCCTGGGAGGACGAAGCGCGGGCCCGGCAGCCTTCGCTGCTGATTCTCGATACCCACCTGCTGAGCAACATCCTCTGGAGCCAGACCCTGTTCGGCGACTGCCCCTCCTGGCTCGAACCCGCCCTGCTGGCCCGGCATTACGACCTGCACCTGTTGCTCCGCCCCGACGGCGTCGACTGGACCGACGACGGTCAGCGCTGCCAGCCCGACCTGGAGGACCGCCGGGCGTTCTTCGAAGCCAGCCGGCAGTGGCTGACCCGGCATCGGCAGGCGGTCCGGATACTCGGCGGCGACTGGCAGCAACGGCATCGGCAGGCCATGAACGCAGTCGAGCAACTGCTGGCCCGATAACCCCGGGCAAAAGCACAAAAACCGGGTTCGCGTGCCGAAGTGTCCACCCATGAAACACCCCGCACCGCTGCAAACGACCAGATTCAACACCTTCGGGCCATTGCGCGAAGATGTGTCAAGCCGCTGATACAGCCGCCCGAAAGCCCATTCCACAGGGCTTTGCCAATCCTCCTGCACGCTCCCGGCCCGGGCCTGTTTCAAAGCTGAAACAGACAAAAACCGTCACTCGCCCAACAGCAACCACAACCCGTTGTTTCTAAAGAAAAAACCAAAATCGGCACAGCTTCTGCTCTTTCCTTCCCAACGCTGAACAGGGCCAGCGCACTGAAGAAGGAACACCGCCGTGGGGACTCCAAGAACAGCTTCAACCCGCACCCTGCTGATCGGTTGGGCCATTGGCTCGCTGTTCAGCCTGAGCGCCGAGGCCGGTGGCAACAACGGCGTGATCGTCCTCGAGCGTACCGTACAACCCCACAGCTATGGCCGCCCGCCCCTGCAGCCGGACCCGAATCCGACCACGGTCAATGCCAACCCATCTACCCGGGTCATCTCGGTGACCAACGGCATGGAACTGAGCGACGGCGATATCGCCGGCATCAGCAGCGGCGCAACGGTGACCCGTGTCCTGACGGTCAATACAGGCCATATGCCGGCCCTGAGCAACCCCAATGGCCTGCCAGGCATGTCCGCCGGACACGGTGGTGGCAGCGGCGCCAGCATCGCCAACACGGTCAATCGCGGGCTGTCGGCCGGCATGGGTGCCCTCAACGCCATCGGCAAGGGGCAATGAAATGAAGCCCACCCTGCTCGTTCTCGTCCTGTTCAGCAGTGTTCCGGCCTTTGCCGACAGTCACGTGACCGCCAATGACAACGCCGTGATCGGCAACGCCGGCCAGCAATACAAGGGCAACCTCATGGTCAACCAGGCCGCCGGTGACCAGCAGCAACAGATCAACAGTCGGGCGATCGCCATTGGCACCCACGCCAGCGCCTCGACCGCCCTGACCCAGAAGCTCAATACCCCGGCCAGCACGGCGATCAACGCCAAGGCGGCCATCCAGGGCAACGCCTTCAGCAATGGCAGCGGCATGCTGGGCGTCAACCAGTCCGCCGGCACCAACAACCAGATGATCAACGCCGTGCGCCTGAGCATCAGTGCTGCGCCGCAAAGCGTCGATGACAGCGCGCTGTCGCAACAGAACGTGGCGCTGTCACCCAACTCCGGTTCATCCGGCATCCCGGGCAGCCGCCAGGTCGTCACCAGCGACCAGGCCTTCACCGGCAGCCGGGGCGTGATTCAGGTGAACCAGAGCGCGGGGGTGGGGAACCGTATGGCCAACACCCTCAGTATCCGGGTCGCTGACTGACCCGGGCAGTGCAATTAGAACGTACCAACACTTAACCCACTAATAAGCACGGAGATACACCATGAAACCTACAATGGCTCTCAAACCCCTGGTATTCGCCCTGGCCGCCGTCATGGCAATGGCCGCCCAGGCAGGTGGCGACAACCACGGTCATGGCCACGGCAACCATGGCCCCAAAGGCCCTGACCTGGGTACCCTGCTGCAGATCACCGCCGGCGCCGGCGCCGCCGTGATCGATACCCAGTACAGCCACAACAACGCGGTGATCAACCAGGGTACCAAGAACAACGCCAGTGCCAATGACTCGTTGAACCGTTCCAGCGGCAACATGGGCGCCAACGTGGCAGCCGGCGACGGCAACCAACAGGACAATGCCGCCGCCCTGGCCACCGCCGACGAAAGCTTCATCTTCGGCACCGCGGTCGCTGCCAGCAGCGCGACCCAGACCAACACCCACAACGTCGTGCTCAACCAATCGACCCAGAACAATGCGTCGATGAACAACTCCGGCAACAATGGCTCCGGCAACATGGGCGTCAACATCACCGCCGGCAACTTCAACCAACAGAAAAACAACCTGGCCATCGCCGTCTCCGGTGGACGCGTAGCCACCGCCGCCGCCGCCGCCAACCAGACCGAAAGCGGCCTGCTGGTGACCAACAGCGGCGTGCAAGCCTACGAGAAAGAAACCCTCAAGGGCACCATCGATCTCAAGGGCGGCTACAAAGGCACCGGCTACGGCACGATCAAGGGTGACGACGATCATCATGGCCATGGCTACAAGGGTGGCCATGACAACGATGACCAGAAATTCACCTTCAAGGAACAAGGCACTGTCGAACTGGCCGGTTACTGGACCCAGCAAGTGCTGACCCCCAACGGCTGGAAAAACGTGGTCACCAACAACGCCAGCATGAACAACTCGGCCAACAACATGTCCGGCAATGCTGGCGTCAACGTGTCGGCCGGGGTGGGCAACCAACAAAGCAACTCGCTGTCCATCGCCGCCGGTTGCAAAGCCTGCATGTAAGCGCGACAGCATGAGAGCCCCGGAAACGGGGCTCTTTTTTCCGTACCTGAAGGCGTATCGACCATGCGTATTCTCGTCCTTGCCTTGCTGATCGGCCTTTGCGGCTTGACCCAGGCCGCCACCATGGCGGTCCCCGGCCTGCCCGGTGCGAGCGTCTTCTACAAGAACGTACAGAGCATCCGCGAACGGCGTTTTGCCAACCTGGTCCAGCAGAAAACCGACTTCAGCTGCGGTGCCGCCGCCCTGGCCACCGTACTGCGCCAGGCCTACTGGCTGGACGTCGACGAGGATCAGGTGATCAAGGGCATGCTGACCACCTCCGACGTGGAACTGGTCAAGACCCACGGTTTCTCCATGCTGGACATGAAACGCTACGTCGAGAGCATCGGCATGCGCGCCCGCGGCTATCGCATACCCGCCAACAAGCTGACCAGCGTCAGCATTCCGGTGGTGGTGTTGATGGATATACGCGGCTACAAGCATTTCGTGGTGATGCAACGCGCCGACAAGGACTGGGTGTACATCGGCGACCCGGTACTGGGCCACAAGCGCTACGCGGCCGCGGACTTCGAGAAGGGTTGGAACGGCATCGTGTTTGCCATCATCGGCCCCGGCTATGACAAGGGCAACGCCCTGCTGGACCCGCCGGCCCCGCTCACGGCGAAAAACAAGCTGGACACCTTCAACCCGGTCAAAGATGCCGAGCTGATGGACTTCGGCTTCATCCAGAGCGATTTTTTCTGAAGTGCAGTAACGAGCAAGGGAGCAGGAAGCCCCGGGGAGCAACAGATGAAAACTCCATACTGGCTGGTCGTGAGTTGCCTGGCATTCGCCTGTCTGCCCGCACAGGCTGCCTCCACCTTCAAACCCGTCGAAATCAAGGACCAGGAATTGTCCGAGCTGCGTGGCCGTTATGTCATGCCAGGACGCATCATCAGCTTCGGCATCGTGATGGAAAGCAGTTGGAAAAACGCCAGTGGCGACGTCATCGGCGCCACCACCAGCCTGCAGATCCAGCAATCGACCGTCAAACCGCAATTCTACGTCTCGACCTATAGCGCCCAGGGCAATGGCACCCCTGCCAACCAGGGCTCCGGTACGGTGATCGGCGGTGCCGGTTTCAACACCTCGGCCGGCGTGACCCAGGTGGTCCGCGCCGCCGGCGACGGCAACAGCGCCTACAACAATGTCGCCATCAATGTCAGCGAGGCCGGCCAGGCCCCGGTCAACGGCCAGCAGGTCGGGCAGATCCTCACCAGCGGCGGCAGTATCAGCGGCACCGGCGCGGCCGGAAGCGTCACGGTTTCCGCCGTCTCCGGCGGTATTCAGATGGCGATTGCCGCCAGCAACAACCAGGGCCATTCGCTGCAGCAGATCGCCCAGGGTGGCGTCCTGCAATCCACTGCCCTGCTCGGCGGCCAGAACCTGGTCAACAACATGACCCAGCTCAATGTGGTACTGCAGAACAACCTGCAGACAGCGGGGGCCCTGGACTGCAACCTGACCCAACTCAAAGGCCTACGCAACATGGGATTCTGAACTACGCTCACCTTCGACCATTGGGAAGTCAGTAAGGGATGGCTAATTTCATGTACCGATCGTTTTCTCTGCGAGCGGCAATTTGTGTGGGCACACTTTTCCCGGCAGCGATGTTGCAGGCGGCGCCCGACGCCGAGGTGGAGGCCCTGAAACAGGAACTTCTGGAGCTCAAGCAGCGTTACGTCCAGCAGCAACAGGCTCTTGCCGTACTGGAACAGCGGGTTCGCCAGGTCGAGGACCAGCCAGCGGCACCGCCCCCCAAACGATTGGTCAAATCCCCGGCCGACCTGAAAAAGGGCCAGGCGCTGGCGGGGGCCAATGCCCCGGGTGCCGTGGCCGGGACCTCGGGGGCTTCCTATGGTCAGGCGCTCAAGGATGATTCGACACCGGCCCAGAGTGTTTCCGACCTGTACAACGAAGCCAGCGGATTCTTCGGCAATGGCAAGTTCAGTGTCGAGACGGGTATCACCTACTCGCGGTATGACACCCGGCAGCTCATTCTCAATGGTTTCCTTGCCCTGGATGCAATCTTCCTCGGCAATATCAATCTCGACCGGATCAAGGCCGACACCTGGACCCTCGACCTGACAGGCCGCTACAACGTGGACAACCGCTGGCAGTTCGACTTGAACATTCCGGTCGTTTATCGCGAGTCCACCTATCAATCCGGCGGTGGCGGTGGTGGTGGCGGCCAGGATACCGTCGAAGAGTCCGTAACCCGTGACCCCACGATCGGAGACATCAATTTCGGGGTGGCCTACAAGTTTCTTGATGAGTCCGAGTCGATGCCTGACGCAGTCTTCAGCCTGAGGGTCAAGGCGCCCACCGGCAAGGATCCGTTTGGCATCAAACTGGTTCAATCGCCCAAGAGCAACAGCTTGCAGGTACCGGAAGACCTGCCCACCGGCAACGGCGTCTGGTCCATCACCCCGGGTATATCTCTCGTCAAGACCTTCGATCCGGCCGTGTTGTTCGGCACCCTGTCCTACACGCATAACTTCGAAGAATCATTCGATGACATCAGCTCGACCCAGAACTCCAAGGTTCCTGGCAAGGTTCAGCTCGGTGACAGTTTCCAGATTGGCGCCGGTGTCGCGTTCGCGCTGAACGAAAGAATGAGTATGTCGTTTTCCGTATCTGACCTGATCCAGCGTCGTAGCAAGCTCAAGCAGAATGGCGGCGACTGGAACAGTATCGTCAGCAGCGACGCCAACGCTGGTTACTTCAACGTGGGCATGACACTGGCCGCCACACCCAACTTGACGATCGTCCCACAGCTCTCGATCGGTTTGACAGACGACGCCCCGGACTTCAGCTTCAGCCTGAAATTCCCCTACTATTTCTGAGCCAGCCTGACAGTGCCCTCTGCCCCGGCAATCGCCGCGGCGGAGGCGCTGGTCAACGGCTGTCTCCGAAGCGTTTCAGAACCCGCCACGCAACCGGTGCCTAGCGGACCTGATGCTTGTGCAACAGCCGATAGAATGTCGGTCGGGAAATGCCCAGCACCTTCGCCGCCACACTCATGTTGTCACCATGTCGGTCGAGCACATCGCACAACGCCTGGCGCTCGGCCTGACAGAGGTAATCCTCCAGGGTGCCCATCGGCACCTGGGCCCTGGCGCCGCTGGCCAGGCCCAGGTCACCGGCCTCGATCTGCCGCCCCTCGGCCAGCACCAGGCCACGCCGGACCCGGTTGGCCAGCTCGCGCACATTGCCCGGCCAGCCATGGTTACCCATGGCGACCAGCGCCTCTTCGCTGAAACTGCGCGGCCGCCGCCCGGTTTCCTGGCTGTAGAAATGGGAGAAATGGTTGGCCAGCATCCGTACGTCGCCATGGCGTTCGCGCAGCGGTGCCGTCACCACCTGCAGCACATTCAGGCGGTAATAGAGATCCTCACGAAAGCGCCCGGCGGCGATCGCGGCTTCCAGATCGACGTGGGTCGCCGCCAACACCCGCACATCGACCGGAATCAGTTGGCTGCCTCCGACCCGCTCGATGTGTTTTTCCTGGAGAAAGCGCAGCAGGTTGGCCTGCAGTTCCAGTGGCAGGTCGCCGATTTCGTCGAGAAACAGCGTTCCGCCATTAGCCGCCTCGATACGCCCGATCTTGCGCTGGTGGGCCCCGGTAAAGGCGCCCTTCTCGTGGCCGAACAGCTCGGACTGGATCAGGTGCTCGGGAATCGCCCCGCAGTTGATCGCCACGAAGGGCCTGGCGTGTCGCTGTGACTGGCGATGCAGGGTACGGGCGACCAGTTCCTTGCCGGTGCCGCTTTCTCCACGGATCAACACCGGCGACTCGGTCGGCGCCAGTTTACCGAGCAGCTTGCGCAATTCGCGAATCGACCGACTGTCGCCGAGCAATTCATGCTCCGGCGCTTCGACAAGCGTCGGCCCCTGCCCACGCAGCCGCGCCATGCCAAAGGCGCGACCCAATGTCACCTGTACGCGGGAAACGTCGAAAGGCAGAGTATGGAAATCGAAGAACCACTCGCAGACGAAGTCACCCACGTTCTGCAAACGCAGAACTTCCTGGCTGAGCACCGCGATCCACTCGGTGCCGCTGCGACTGATCAGGTCCTTGACCGCCTCGGGGCGTTCCAGATGAAACGGCTGCAGGCGCAACAGGCCGATATCGCAGGGGCGATCGACGGCAGCCTCGAGCTCGCAACTGTCGACATCCCAGCCAACGTTGCGCAGGCCGGGAAGCAGTTGATGGCAGTCGTGACAGGGGTCGACGACCAGAAGACGCCTGAGCGGTGTGGCTTCATGCATGACTGTTCCCTGGCGCCGGTTTTATAAAATTTTATTAGAAACAGTAATTTGGCAGACCTGGCTGTAACACTAGCAAGAACTTGACGCGAACTTGTACCGATTGTGCATAAGGACGAAAGCCGATCGATGACACCGAACATAACGGTGAAACCATTTCGGTATTCGAGGGTCTTGTTGGAGGCACTGAAAAAAAGTTGAAAAAAACTGTATTTCCCGTGTGACCTGATACCCCTCGGCGGGCATCAGTACAAGTAACCAACCGCGACGGTGCGCCCAGCCGACGGTTGACACACTGTTTGGGCATACTTGAGAGAAGACCCCATGAACGCCCCGCTCCGTTTCAACGAAGCACTCCTGATGGCCGGCAACGCATTCAAACCCTTCCAATGCGTGGCCTGGACGGCACAAGACAAAGGCGACCTGAGCCTGACCGTGATCGATCGCACCAACAACAGCATCGACCGCCGGCAGATCTCTTGCAGTGACTATTCGAACCTGGCGCAGTTGAAGTCCGTACTGGAACAGGCGCGTGCCGAATTGAGCAAGAAAGGCTACGACCTGCAGCCCTGGACTTTCTCGGCCTGATTCTCGATCGTTGAAAGCATAAAGCTTCGCGGGCAAGCCCGCTCCTACAGAATATGTGCACGACTTGGTATTTGCATAACACCCTACTGTGGGAGCGGGCTTGCCCGCGAATACGAACGAACAGGCACGATAGTTGTAACTGAAGTCAAAGTCTCTCTATATGCCGATACTCGGCACCGAGTTCATTGGCCAGTTGCCGCGCCCGCCCCAGGCGAATCGGGCCCTTTTCCAGGTCGACCAACAAGGTCGGGCAATCGAAAGGCGTCAGCCCAGCCCATTCCTTCAAACGCCCATCGGTCAACACCAGCACCCGCTGCCGCTCCTCGGCGAAACGCCGCTGACGCACTGCCAGCCAGGCACTGGCTTCCTGCAGGGCCGCCAACAACGGTGTCCCGCCACCCGCCCCCAGGCCTTCCAACCAGCCGGCCATAGAACTCGAAGCCTTGAGCCCTTGGACCTGCCACCGCGGCCGACGGCCACTGGCGGTCAACAACGCCAATCGCGCCCGTTGGCGATAGGCATCGTCGAACAGTTGCGCCAACAACCCCTTGGCATCGCTCAGGGCCTGGTGCCGACGGGTAGACGCCGAAGCATCGACAATCACCAGCCACAGTTCATGGGGCGAACGGCTACGCAGGCGAAAGCGCAGATCGCCGCGAACCTTTGGCCGACCACCCAGCAGCGTCTCCACCCAATTGACCACCCCGCTCGCCGCCGCCCGGGCCACGCCCTGGCGTCCCCTGGGCACCTCCCCCGCACCGGCTCTGGCATTCGCCCCCGGCTTGAAGCGAGGGCGAATGCCTAGGGCTTTTTTGGCCAGCTCGGTATTTCCCGACGAGCCCCCACCGCCATGGCCTTGGCCGGCAGCTCACCCCATTGTCCCTGGCCCTGCTCCGCGCTCTGTGCCGGGTTCGACTGGCTCGGCGGCGAACTGGCCGGGCTGGTCGCCGAAGTGGCAGGTGAAGACTCACGACGCCGGTGACGCAGGGCAAACTCGGCAACCGCCTCGATGTCCTCGTCGGCGATCCGCGTGCCCCCCCGCCAGGCGGCATGGGCACGGGCCGCGCGCAGCCAGACCAGGTCGGCACGCAAGCCGTCGACCCCGGCGGCAAAACAGCGCTCGCTGATCACCGTCATCGCCCGGTCATCCAGGTCGATCTGCGCCAACAACGTCCGGGCCCGCTCGCAGCGCTCGCGCAATGCCTGCTGTTGTGGCGCCCACTGCTCACAGAAGGCCTGCGGATCGCTGTCGAAATCCAGCCGCCGACGAATGATCCGCGTCCGCTCGGCCGGTTCCGGCTGGCCGCTCAGGGCGACATTCAGGCCGAAACGGTCGAGCAACTGGGGCCGCAACTCGCCTTCCTCGGGGTTCATCGTGCCGATCAGCACGAAACGCGCCGCATGCCGATGGGAGATACCGTCACGTTCCACCAGGTTGGTGCCGCTGGCTGCCACATCGAGCAGCAGGTCTACCAGATGATCGGCCAGCAGGTTCACCTCATCGACGTAGAGCACGCCGCCATCGGCCTTCGCCAGTACCCCCGGGGAAAACTGCGCGCGGCCCTCGCCCAGCGCGGCATCCAGGTCTAGGCTGCCGACCAGACGCTCCTCGGTGGCACCAAGGGGCAAGGTGACGAACTGCCCGCTGGCCAGCAGATCGGCCAGGCCACGGGCCAGGGTCGACTTGGCCATGCCACGCGGCCCTTCGATCAGTACGCCACCGATCTTCGGATCGATGGCGGTCAGGCACAGCGCCAGCTTCAGCGCATCGGCACCCACTACCGCCGACAGCGGGAAATGCGGGGAGTCACTCATCGGGCATGTACCTCAGGAATCTTCTTCAATATCCAGCAGCAGGTTTTCCAGCGCTTCGCGGTATTCGCCCGGCTCGCTCCACAGACCGCGCTGCTGGGCTTCCAGCAGGCGCTCGGTCATGTCGCGCAAGGCATGGGGGTTGTGCTCGCGGACGAACTCGCGGGTATCGGCATCCAGCAGATAGGCATCGGCCAACAACGCGTACTGGTGATCGTCGATCAGGTGGCTGGTGGCGTCGAAGGCAAACAGGTTGTCGACCGTCGCCGCCAGCTCGAAGGCACCCTTGTAGCCATGGCGCTTGACCCCGTCGATCCACTTGGGATTGGCCGCCCGCGAGCGGATCACCCGGTTCAACTCCTCCTTGAGGGTGCGGATCTTCGGCAGGTCCGGCTGGCTGTGGTCGCCATGATAACTCGCCGCGGTTTCGCCACTGAGGCTTTCCACCGCGGCCAGCATGCCGCCCTGGAACTGGTAGTAATCGTTGGAATCGAGCAGGTCGTGCTCGCGGTTGTCCTGGTTGTGCAGCACCGCCTGGACCTGGCTCAGGCGCCGGGCGAACAACTCGCGGGCCGCCGTGCCTTCGTCGGCACCGCCATAGGCGTAGCCCCCCCAGTTCAGGTAAACCTCGGCGAGGTCTTCGCGGCTCTGCCACAGGCGCCCGTCGATGGCATTCTGCACGCCCGCGCCATAGGCGCCCGGCTTGGCGCCGAACACCCGCCAGCCGGCCTGGCGCGCAGCCTGTTCGGCATCCAGGCCGCCGGCCTGCAGTTGTTCGCGCTCCTGGCGGACCCGGGCGGCCAGCGGGTTCAGGTCCTCGGGTTCGTCCAAAGCCGCCACCGCCTGCACCGCCGCGTCGAACAGGCGGATCAGGTTGGCGAAGGCATCGCGGAAGAAGCCCGAAACCCGCAAGGTCACGTCCACCCGCGGGCGATCGAGCAGGCTCAGCGGCAGGATCTCGAAGTCGTCGACCCGTTGGCTGCCCGTGGCCCACACCGGCCGCACGCCCATCAGGGCCATGGCCTGGGCGATGTCGTCGCCGCCGGTGCGCATGGTCGCCGTGCCCCAGACCGAGAGGCCGAGCTGGCGCAGGTGGTCGCCGTGATCCTGCAAGTGCCGTTCGAGAATCAGGTTGGCCGACTGGAAACCGATGCGCCAGGCCGTGGTGGTCGGCAGGTTGCGCACGTCCACGGAGAAAAAGTTGCGCCCGGTCGGCAGCACGTCCAGCCGCCCGCGGCTCGGCGCGCCACTCGGCCCGGCCGGGACGAAGCGCCCTTCGAGGGCGGCGAGCAGACCGCGCATCTCCGCCGGGCCGCAGGCATCGAGCCGTGGCGCGACGTGCTCCAGCAGGCCGTCGATGATGCTGCGCACATCGGCCCACGGTTCGCTGTCCGGCACCTCGGCAACGCCCGCCAGGGAGCGCTCGATCAGTGTCGCGGCATACCCTTCCAGGCGCTCGCGGGTATCGCCCGCGGTCCGCCAGACGGCTTCGTCGAGCACCCGCAGCGCCTCCGGGCGGCGCCCCGTCCATGGCTCGGCCAAGGCACAGTCGAGCGGATCGAAGCCCAGCTCGAAGGCCTTGGCCAGGGCCCGCAGCAGGCTCGACCGGGCTCCGCGCCCATCACCGCGGGGAATGCGCAGCAAGGCCAGCAGGGTATCGATGCGCAGCCGTCCCTGTGGCGACTCGCCGAACACGTGCAGGCCGTCACGGATCTGCGACTCCTTGAGGTCGCAGAGGTAGGTGTCCAGGCGCGGCAACCAGATCGCCGCGTCGGCATCGCTGTCGAGCCCGGCATCCAGTTGCAGTTCACGGTCGATCCGCGTCTCGCGCACCAGCTTGAGAATGTCCCGTTGCAGTTCCCGGGCCCGCCGGGGGTCGAGCAGTTGCGCTTCGTAGTATTCGTCGGCCAGCAACTCCAGGTCGCGCAGCGGGCCGTAGGTTTCGGCACGGGTCAGCGGCGGCATCAGGTGGTCGATGATCACCGCCTGGGTTCGGCGCTTGGCCTGGGCGCCCTCGCCCGGATCGTTGACGATGAACGGATAGATATTCGGCAACGGCCCCAGCAGCGCGTCCGGCCAGCAGTTTTCCGACAGCCCGACGCCCTTGCCCGGCAGCCACTCCAGGTTGCCGTGCTTGCCGACATGGATCACGGCATGGGCACCATAGCGCTGGCGCAGCCAGAAATAGAACGCCAGGTAGCCATGGGGCGGGACCAGGTCCGGATCGTGGTAGACCGCACTCGGGTCGACCTGGTAACCCCGCGCCGGCTGGATCCCGACGAAAGTCAGGCCCAGGCGCAGCCCGGCGACCATCATCCGTCCGTCACGGAACATCGGGTCGTGTTCCGCACCTCCCCAGCGGGCCAGCACCGCCTGGCGATTGGCCTCGGGCAGTTGCTCGAACAGCGCCTGGTATTCGGCCAGCGCCAGGCTCTGCTGGCAGGGTCGCAGGTCGAGGCTGTCGAGGTCGTTGCTGACGCCACCGAGCAAGGCCTGGATCAGCCCGGTGCCGCTCTCGGGCAGTTCGGTGCCAACCGGGTAGCCCTGGCCCTGCAAGGCGCGCAGGATATTCAGCGCCGCGGCGGGCGTGTCCAGGCCGACCCCGTTGCCGATGCGGCCGTCGCGGGTCGGGTAGTTGGCCAGGACCAGGGCGATACGCTTGTCGCCGTTGTCCAGCCGCGCCAGTTCGACCCAGCGCCGCGCCAGCCCGGCGACGAAGTCCATGCGCTCGGGCCGCGCGCGGTAGCAGACCACGTCACTCTGGCTGCGCTCGCTGCGCCAGGCCAGGTCCTTGAAGCTGATCGGCCGGCTGATGATGCGGCCGTCCAGTTCCGGCAAGGCGATGTGCATCGCCAGGTCGCGCGGGCCCAGGCCCTGCTCGCTGGCTTGCCAGCCGGGCTCGTTGTCCTGGGCGCAGATCGCCTGGATCACCGGGATATCACGGCGGAACGGCCGCAGATGCGGCGCCTCGGGGGTCGATTGGGCGAAACCGGTGGTGTTGAGGATCACCGCCGCCGACACTTCATCCAGCCAATCCTCGACCACCGCCAGGCAACCCGGCTCCTTCAGACTGGCCACGGCGATCGGCAACGGGTTCAGCCCGGCCGCCTGCAGGCGCTGGCAGAACACGTCGACAAAGGCGGTATTGGCCGCCTGCAGGTGCGAGCGATAGAACAACAGTGCCGCTACCGGCAGCCCGGGCCGCCAATCGGCCTGCCACTGCGCCAGTTGCGTCTTCGCGGCGGTCCGACGCATCGGTGAATCCGGCTCCCAGGGTGGGGTGGCGCTCGCAGTCCGGGGGTGATAAATCGCCGTGCGCGGCAACGCGCGCGGCTCCTGCCACGGATAGTCGCGTCCCAGCCAGATACTGGCCAGGCAACTATACAACTGCAGGGCGTTGCCCAGGCCGCCCTGGCGCAGGAAATGCCAGAGACGCTCGGCCTCAGCTGCCGGAACGTTGCCCAGGGCGCTCAGTTCCGGGTCGGGGCGGTCGTCGCCCGGCACCAGGATCAGCGTCACGCCGCGCTCGGCCAGTTGCACCAGGCGTTCGATGCCGTAGCGCCAGTAACCGATGCCGCCGTGCAACGACAACAGGATCACCCTGGCATGTTGCAGCACCTGGTCGACGTACAGGTCGACCGAGGCGTGGTTCTGCACCTGCATCGGGTTGGCCAGGCGCAGGCTGGGGTAGTCGTCCGGCAGTTGCTGCGCCGCTTCGGCGAGCAACGCCAGGCTGGAGTCGCCGCTGCACAGGATCACCAGTTCGGCGGGAGTTTGCCCAAGGTCGGCAATGTTGTCATCCGACACGAAACCGCCGGGCTGGGTCCTGAGCAGGTGCATGGGGTCAGGCCGTCAGCGCGGCGCGCAGGGTCGATTCGAGCAGTGCCGCATCCAGTTCCTGGCCGATCAGCACCAGGCGGGTCACGCGCGGCTCGTCGGCGCCCCAGGCACGGTCGAAGTGCTTGTCGAACCGGGTACCCACGCCCTGGATCAGCAGGCGCATCGGCTTGTTCGGGATCGCCGCGAAACCCTTGACCCGCAGGATCCCGTGCTTGACCACCAGTTGCGTCAGGGCATCGAGCAGCAGGCTTTCATCGGCCTGCGGCAGGTCGATGGAGATCGAGTCGAAGGCATCGTGGTCGTGGTCGTCATGATCGTCACCGTCGTGGTGGTGATCGTGATGGCTGTGACGGCTGTCGATATGTTCCTCGGAGCCGGCGCCCAGGCCGAGCAGCACGTTCAACGGCAGGCGACCGCTGCTGGCCTCGACGATCTTCACCGCCGGTGGCAGTTCCTCGGCCACTTCCAGGCGCACCTTGGCCAGATCCTCGGGAGCGATCAGGTCGGTCTTGTTGAGAATCACCAGGTCGGCGCTGGACAACTGGTCGGCGAACAGTTCATGCAGCGGCGACTCGTGGTCCAGGTTCGGGTCGAGCTGGCGCTGGGCGTCCACCTGGTCGGGGAACGCGGCGAAGGTGCCGGCGGCCACCGCCGGGCTGTCGACCACGGTGATCACCGCGTCGACGGTGCAGGCACTGCGGATTTCCGGCCACTGGAACGCCTGGACCAGCGGCTTGGGCAGTGCCAGGCCGGAGGTTTCGATAAGGATATGGTCGAGGTCGCCGCGCCGTGCCACCAACTCACGCATCACCGGGAAGAACTCTTCCTGCACGGTGCAGCAGAGACAGCCGTTGGCCAGTTCGAAAACGCGGCCGACCGCCTCTTCCTCGGAGCAACCGATGGAGCACTGCTTGAGGATTTCGCCGTCGATACCGAGTTCGCCGAACTCGTTGACGATCACCGCGATGCGACGGCCCTGGGCGTTGTCCAGCATGTGGCGCAACAAGGTGGTCTTGCCCGAGCCGAGAAAGCCGGTGACGATGGTGACGGGAAGCTTGGTCAGTGTTTTCATCGGGATGCCCTTTGGCGAAAAGTAGCGGGCATGCGGGACGAAAGCCGCCGCCTTGCGCAGGCGCGGAGAGATTCGCCACCGGATCACCCCGCCCGGTTCAAGTGAAATTCTGTCACGAGGCAGGTCTCCTGGCTCGCGGCGGGTGTTCGGAGATGGCCCGATCACCGGGTCCTGCGCCTTCCCACCCCAAGGGGCAGTGGCTGGCAACCACACAGGCCACCAGGCAGGACACTCGAACCGCTCACAGTTGCGGGGGCAGCCGCGGCTTTCCGCGTTCCCGTCTTAGCTTCGGCCGGATGCCGAAGAACCTCGAACCTGCAAGGCTACGCAGTGCGCGGGAACAGGTCAATCTCGAGCGCCGCTGTGGTTTAATTGCGCCCCCTTTTTCGCCGCGCCCGTTTCAAGGAATCACCGCTCATGAGTGCCAACGACACCACCACCGTCCTGGTCATCGGTTATGTCTGGCCCGAACCCCGCTCCTCGGCCGCCGGGGGGCACATGATGCAGATCCTCGAAAGCTTCCTCGAGGCCGGCTGGCGCATCACCTTCGCCAGCCCCGCCAGCGTCGGCGAACACAAGGCCGACCTGCAAGGCCTGGGGATCGACGAACAGGCCATCGAACTCAACAACGGCAGTTTCGACACTTTCATCAGTGCACTGCGGCCGGATGTGGTGCTGTTCGACCGCTTCATGATGGAAGAGCAGTTCGGCTGGCGGGTGGAGAAACACTGCCCCGACGCCATCCGCGTGCTGGAGACCTCGGACCTGCAAAGCCTGCGCGACGCCCGTCGGCAGCAGCTCAAGGAGCGCCTGAAAGCCGACCCGGACCCGAACGACTTCAGCACGCTGTTTGCCCCCGACCTGCCGCAGGTGTTCCAGCAGATGAGCGAAACCGATCAGGCCCGGCGGGAGATCGCGGCGATCTACCGCTCGGACCTGAGCCTGATGATCTCCGATGTCGAGATTCGCCTGCTGACCGAGCAGTTCCGGCTACCGCCGGCGCTGCTGCACTGGTGTCCGCTGATGCTCGATCAGCCCGGTGCCTTGCGGCCGTTCGAGCAGCGCGCGCATTTCCTCAGCATCGGCAACTTCCGCCATGCACCGAACTGGGACGCGGTGCTCTGGATGAAAACCACCCTCTGGCCGCTGATCCGCCAGCAGTTGCCGGGCGCGCAACTGCATGTCTATGGCGCCTACACGCCGCCCAAGGCCACCGCGTTGCATAACCCGGCCCAGGGTTTCCATGTGCTGAACTGGGCCGAGGACGCCCTGCAGGTCATGAGTGCGGCGCGCATCTGTCTGGCCCCGCTGCGCTTTGGCGCCGGGATCAAGGGCAAGCTCGCCGACGCCATGCTCTGCGGAACCCCGAACGTCACCACGCCGATCGGCGCCGAAGCCATGCACGGCGAGTTGCCCTGGCCCGGAGCGGTCGAGACCCGCGCAGAGGCCCTGGCCAGCGCCGCAGTCCAGTTGTACCAGGACCCGCTGGCCTGGCAGCGGGCCCAGAACGCTGGCCTGGCCCTGCTGGCCGCCCGCTTCGACCGACGCCAGCACGGTCCGGCTCTGGTGGCGCGTATCGAGCAGTGCCGGCAACGACTGGCGCAACATCGGCGTGACAACTTCACCGGGGCGATGCTGCGGCATCACCACCACAAGAGCACCCAATACATGGCCCAGTGGATCGAGGCGAAGAACCGCAAGGCTTGAAGCCTCAGGCCGAGGGCAGGAACAACCGGGCGACCTCGATCAGTTGCGGCCCCCGATCCGGCGTCAGCACCAGGGCCGAACGCGGCGGCAACAGTCGCCCCTCCGGTGAGCGGGCGGGCTTCCTGGCGAAATTCACGGTAATCAGGGTGCCATCACTGAACGAGGTGCGCTGCACCAGGCGATCGGCCGAGAACACCTGAAAATCGCTCATCCGCTCGGTGAACAGCCTCTCGTGCAACGGCCGGAATACCTTGTCATAGGCCCGAATGAACGGCAGGTCGCGGGCCAGTACCTGGTCGTTGAGGTGATACAACGGCGGCACCATGTACAGCAGCTGCAACAGCGCCGTGGTTTCCCGCTCACTGGAAAACTTCAGCGAGCCATATTCCCAGTGGTGGGTGCTGACCAGGCTGTCGTGGAACACCAGTTGATACAGCGGCAGGCGAAACCGCGCCGAAGTGACGAAACGGGCCACCGCCGGCTTGAGCGGTATCGGCTTGAAATACAGGTCCGGGGTCTCCGGAGGCCAGTACCCGCCCCGATAGAACGGCGACTGCTTGTTCTTGCCGATATCGGGGTCCATCCAGGCGAACGGCTGGGTGGCGATGCCATGACTGTAGGCGATGCTCGGCACATAGAACGCCACCCCACCCTCACTGCCGGTGACCAGCCCCAGCTCGCGACTGGGAAACTGCAGGCGACGTCGGCGCGCCTCGGCATCCTCGCGCTCACTGGTTTCCCGGCCCGGGGTGTGGTCCCTGAACTCGGGGCCAGCGGCATCGACATCGAGAAAATAGCTGTTCAGGCGCGCCTCGCGGGCCACCGCACTGATCCGCCGTTGCGCGTAAGGCTCGACCACCCGGGAATTGACATAGACCCCGCGGCCATTGAACCCGCGCAGCTTTTCCCCGCGGCTGTCGCGATAACCCGCCGCCGCCAGTTCGTCGCCCATCTGCGCCGTGGCCCAGGTGGCCCGCAGATTGGACGGGTGCGCGCTGCCATAGCTGTCATACACCGCCACCAGGTAACCGGCGACCTTGGCCGCCTCCACCGCCTCGGGGTGCCACAGCGCATCACGCCAGTCATCCGCCCCCAGCCAGGCCCGACTCAGGCCGGCCTTGCGCAATGTTTCCACGGTATCCAGCGACAGGCCGCCGCCCCAGCGCCGGGGCGATGCCAGCCAGGGGCCGAACGCATCGAACAACTGCCCGCGGACCTGCTGCCCCCAGGCGACATTCGCCGCCGGATCGTGATTGCCCGGCAGCGGTTCGACCGGCACCAACGGCAACGCCGCCGGCAATGCCGTATTGAGCGCACGGGTCACCTCGCGCCGACGAAGCAGCGACACCCCGCTCTTCCAGTCGCCGGCCTCCTGCAACGCGGCCTCGAAACTCTCTCTTGCCAGCGGGTCGAACGCCGCCCACAACCTCGAAGCCAGGTGCCGATGATCCTCCCGACGCGCGGCGAAAAACCTCAGGAATGCCGGCCAGTCCCTGATATCCGCGGTTTTCAGCGGCCCCGCCCCCCACAGGTAGATATGCGCGGCACCGCCAAGCCTGGCGACCAGCGGCTGCCGGGCGATTTTCTGTTTCAGTGACACCAGGCCGTGGCGCGCCTCCAGCCACTGGCGGTAGAAACGCGCCCCATACAACGGATCGGCCGGGCCCACCCTGATGCTGACCGTGAACGGCGCCCCCCTGGCCAACCGGTTGAACTCGTGGCTGATCCGTGGCAACGCCCGCGAATCCTGCTCGATCATGCCGAAACGGGTATCGAAGGGCGTTTCGATCAGCCAGGTGACCGAATGGTCGGCGCGCAACTCGCTCCAGAATGGCATCGACAGCAGGCCGTTGAGGGCATCGGGCTCATAGCGGCGCAGCAGCCAATCCAACCATGGACGATCGTCGGTGGGCACATAGGCCCCCTCCCCGAACGGCAGCGCATAGGCCTCGATAGCCCGGGCCTCCAGGGGGCGTGGCCACTCCAGTGGCCCGGGCTGATCGGCGCGGATCGATAGGCGCAGGGCGTCCTGTTCGATCCCGACCTCGACCTGGAAGCGATCGGATCCGTTGATGATGCGCCAGCTGCGCCCGGCCAGCAGGCTGGCCCGCGCGCTGTCGGGAAACGCCGGCGCACTCAGCACCGAGGTCAGGCCATCGTCGCGATGCAGGGTGACCTTCAGGGTTGCCGGATCGACGCTGAACACCCCGCCGCTATAGGGCAGGTCGACCGGCACCTGCCCTATAGCCGGCAGGCTCAAAAACCCCAGCGTCAGGAGCAGGCGGCGAAAACGATAATATCTAGTACGGGGCGCATGGCGTTCCACAGAGATGTCCCAGGAATGTTAAGAGCCTGGGACACTAAACGACAACGCCCTCCTTCTCCGTAAGAACGTTCTCTTAGCGGCAACTGAAATATCGCCAAATCGCCGCTACCAGAATCTTTCCTACAAGCTCAGGGGACGGCGCAGCAGGTAGGTGTCCATGATCCACCCCTTGCGCTGCCGCGCCGCCTCACGTAATTCACGGATCCGGCCATGCACCTCATGCAGCTTGCCGCTGACCAACAGTTCATCCTCGGTGCCCAGGTAGGCCCCCCAGTAGACTTCCAGGGTCTGGTCGACGAACTGGCCGAAGGCGCAATGGGCATCGAGCATCACCACCACGTTATCCAGATCGGCCGCCTCCAGGCGCCGGCCGGTGGTGATACGGATCGGTTCGCCGATGCGGTTCAACGGGATCCGGTGCCGCGCCGCCAGGGCCTGCACGCTGCTGATTCCGGGAATCACCTCGACCTCGAAGGCCGGACCGCCCAGGGCCACCACCCGCTCCAGCACCCGCAGGGTGCTGTCATAAAGGCCCGGATCGCCCCAGATCAGAAAGGCGCCGCACTCGTTCTCGGCCAGTTCCTCGTCGATCAGCCGGGCAAACAGTCCGGCGCGCTGCGCATGCCAACGCCCGACCCCGGCCTCGTAGGAGTCCTCGCGGTCCTCGCGCAGCGGATCGCTGACCTGCACCAAGCGATAACCCGGCTGCTCGATATGACGCTCGCAGATATCCCTGCGTACATTCACCAATTCCTCCTTGGCCGGCCCCTTGTCCAGCAGGAAGAACACCGAGGCTCGATTCAGGGCCTTGATGGCCTGCAGGGTGATCTGTTCCGGGTGGCCGGAACCGATGCCAATCAATAGAACGCTCTTCACCGTTTCGCTCCTGGAAATGGGGACGACAGACGTGGCCCAGCCTGTTTGAGCCTATCCGAAACCTGGCGCAAGGTTGGCAGATGGCCGACGAAGGAGGCATTATCGGACGGCAATAATAATAAAAGCGCCTCCAATGACTCGAACGACCCGCATCACCGATCCCTCCTATGAGTTGATGGACGACCATAACGGCCTCTCCATCATCTACCGCCAGCACGGTTTCCCGTGCCCGCTGGTCCGTTGGCATTTCCACAAGGAATACGAGCTGCACCTGATCGTCGCCAGCTCCGGCAAGGTCTTCATCGGCGACTATATCGGCAACTTCCATCCCTACACCCTGTTCCTCACCGGCCCCAACCTGCCCCACAACTGGATCAGCCAGGTGGCCGAGGACGAGGTGGTGCCCAAGCGCGACATGCTGGTCAACTTCACCGACGAACTGTTCGAGGAAGGTCACCAGATCTTCGCCGAGCTGAAAACCCTGGCGCCGCTGCTGGAGCGGGCCCAGTACGGCATCGAGTTCCGCTGCCAGGACACCATCGGCCAGGCCGCGCAACTGATGCAACGTATCGCCGACTCCCAGGGCGTGACACGCCTGGGGCACTTCCTGATCCTGCTGGAGCTGCTCAGCGCCTGCGACGACTACCAGTTGCTCTCCGGTGTCACCACTCCGCAACTGGCCGACGAAAACAATATCGACCGCACCAACCGAGCCGTCGACTACATCTTCGCCCATTACGCCCGCGAACTGCCGCTGGAAGAAGTCGCCGACTACCTGGGGATGAAGCCCACCTACTTCTCCCGGGTCTTCAAGCAGGCCACCGGGCGCTGCTTCGTCGAGTTCGTCAATCGCCTGCGCATCAGCAAGTCCTGCGAACTGCTGGTCGATGGCGATAAGCCGGTCACCGATGTGTGTTTCGAGTCCGGCTTCAACAACATCTCCAACTTCAACCGGCGCTTCCAGCAGCTCAAGGGCATGACCCCCTCGCACTATCGCCGCCTGGCCGTCCAGCGCCTGACCGAACAGAACCTCGGCTGACCCCCACCCGGCGCCCCACTCGGGGCGCTTGCAGCCGACTGCCCGGCAAAACCTGTACAGATTTACCCCTCCCCCACCGCCTCTGAACTCGCGCTCTAGTGCGGCCGGCTAAACGTTGCGCCCAGCCACGCCATGCCCACCGAGTGCAAAAAAGTATCGATCAGAGTGTCGTCAAGGATTTGTCTGGCCGGCGATTGAGGGCTGTAATCAGCCTCAGATTCTTCCGGGGCACAGGAAGAGACAACAACAATAAACCGACCTTCATCGCCGCCGCGCGACAGAAGAGGAGTGTTCGATGAAAGCCATTGCAAAAGCTCTGCTCGTCTCCACCAGCCTGACCGTCAGCGGTGTCAGCCTGGGCGCCCAGACCCTGACCATCGCCACCGTCAACAACAGCGACATGATCCGCATGCAGAAGCTGTCGAAGACCTTCGAAGCCGAGCACCCGGAAATCAGGCTGAACTGGGTGGTGCTGGAAGAAAACGTCCTGCGCCAGCGTCTGACCACCGACATCGCCACCCAGGGTGGCCAGTTCGACGTGCTCACCATCGGCATGTACGAAGCCGCACTCTGGGGCGCCAAGGGCTGGCTGGAGCCGATGAACAACCTGCCGGCCAGCTACGACATCGACGATGTGTTCCCATCGGTGCGTGACGGCCTGTCGGTCAAGGGCACGCTGTTCGCCCTGCCGTTCTATGCCGAAAGTTCCATGACCTACTACCGCACCGACCTGTTCAGGGAGGCCGGCCTGAACATGCCCGAACGGCCGACCTGGGAGCAGCTCGGCGAGTTCGCCGCCAAGCTCAACCATCCAGACAAGGAGCAGTACGGCATCTGCCTGCGCGGCAAGGCCGGCTGGGGCGAGAACATGGCGCTGATCACTACCATCGCCAACGCCTACGGCGCACGCTGGTTCGATGAGAAGTGGCAGCCGGAATTCAGCGGCCCCGAATGGAAGAACGCCCTGAACTTCTACGTCGACACCATGAAGAAGTCCGGGCCACCCGGCGCCTCGAGCAACGGCTTCAACGAGAACCTGGCGCTGTTCAACAGCGGCAAGTGCGCCATGTGGGTCGATGCCAGCGTCGCCGGCTCGTTCGTCACCGACAAGACCCAGAGCAAGGTAGCCGACCACGTCGGCTTCACCTATGCCCCGCACCAGGTCACCGAAAAGGGCTCGGCCTGGCTCTACTCCTGGGCATTGGCGATTCCCACCAGTTCCAAGGCCAAGGAAGCGGCGAAGACCTTCAGCAGTTGGGCGACCTCCAAGGAGTACGCAGCCCTGGTGGCCAAGGAGGATGGCGTCGCCAACGTACCACCGGGGACCCGCGCCTCGACCTACAGCGATGCCTACATGCAGGCCGCACCGTTTGCCAAGGTCACCCTGGAATCGCTCAAGGCCGCCAACCCGAAAGACCCGAGCGCCAGGCCGGTGCCTTACGTCGGGATCCAACTGGTGACCATTCCCGAGTTCCAGGCCATCGGTACCCAGGTCGGCAAACTGTTCTCGGCCGCGCTGATCGGCCAGACCACGGTCGACCAGGCCCTGGCCGCCGCCCAGCAGAGCACTGAGCGCGAGATGAAGCGCGCGGGCTATCCCAAGTAACCCCGCGGCCCCGTGGATACGCGCAACCTGTGGGAGCCGGCTTGCTGGCGATTGCGCTCCGACCCTCAACAGGAATCTTGCTGGATGGCCGCCATTGGCGGATCGCCAGCAAGCCGGCTCCCA
>NZ_AQOH01000371.1 GCF_000364705.1 Pseudomonas fuscovaginae SE-1
GCATGCGCCGCTCTCCAGGGCGCAACCCACCCCCTAGCGGTTTTGAACGCCATGAACAGCACCACTGCAAAAGCTCATATGGACCTCCGCCAACCGCTGCGCAAAAGCCGTCTGCGCAATCCCGGCTGGTTCCTGGTCAGCCCCTCGGTGGCCTTGTTGCTACTGTGGATGATCGTGCCGCTGGGCATGACCCTGTACTTTTCGCTGATCCGCTACAACCTGCTCTACCCCGGCGAAAACAACTACGTCGGGCTGGAGAACTTCAGCTACTTCCTCACCGACTCGGGCTTCCTGCCGGGCGCCGCCAATACCCTGTTGCTGGTGGGCAGCGTGCTGCTGATCAGCGTGGTGTTCGGCGTGCTGATCTCGGCCCTGCTGGAGGCCAGCGAGTTTCTCGGCCGCGGCATCGTCCGGGTGCTGCTGATCTCGCCATTCTTCATCATGCCCACGGTCGGTGCGCTGATCTGGAAGAACCTGCTGTTCCATCCGGTCTCTGGGGTGCTCGCCGCCGTCTGGCGCCTGTTCGGTGCCGAGCCGGTGGACTGGCTGGCGCACTACCCGCTGCTGTCGATCATCATCATCGTCTCCTGGCAATGGCTGCCCTTCGCCATCCTGATCCTGATGACCGCCATGCAGTCCCTCGACCAGGAGCAGAAGGAAGCCGCACGCCTGGACGGTGCCGGCCCACTGGCGATCTTCTGGCACCTGACCCTGCCGCACCTGGCCCGGCCCATCGCCGTGGTGGTGATGATCGAAACCATCTTCCTGCTGTCGGTGTTCGCCGAAATCTTCACCACCACCAACGGCGGCCCCGGCTACGCCTCGACCAACCTCGCCTACCTGATCTACAACCAGGCGCTGGTGCAGTTCGACGTCGGCATGGCCTCCGCCGGCGGGCTGATCGCCGTGGTCATCGCCAACATCGCGGCGATCATCCTGGTGCGGATGCTCGGCAAAAACCTGACAGACCAGCCTTGAGGCCCGCGCCATGACCCTGACTCTCAAACAATCGCGCCGCCTGCAGAGCGTGCTGCTCGGCATTCTGGCCTGGACCATCGCCCTGCTGATCTTCTTTCCGATCTTCTGGATGGTGCTGACCAGCTTCAAGAGCGAAATCGACGCCTTCGCCACGCCGCCGCAGTTCATCTTCAGCCCGACCCTGGAGAACTACCTGCACATCCAGGAGCGCAGCGGCTACCTGCGCTTCGCCTGGAACTCGGTAGTGGTGTCCTTCAGCGCCACCGCCCTGTGCCTGCTGATCGCGGTACCGGCCGCCTACTCCATGGCGTTCTACGAGACCCAGCGGACCAAGCGCACCCTGCTGTGGATGCTCTCCACCAAGATGCTGCCACCGGTGGGCGTGCTGATGCCGATCTATCTGCTGGCCAAGTCGTTCAACCTGCTCGATACCCGCCTGGCGCTGATCGTGATCTATACCCTGATCAACCTGCCGATCGTGATCTGGATGGTGTACACCTACTTCAAGGACATCCCCCGGGACATCCTCGAGGCCGCCCGTCTCGACGGCGCCACGCTGCTGCAGGAAATGCTGCGGGTGCTGCTGCCGATCAGCAAGGGTGGCCTGGCCTCGACCCTGCTGCTGTCGCTGATACTGTGCTGGAACGAAGCCTTCTGGTCACTGAACCTGACTTCTTCCAACGCCGCCCCCCTGACCGCGCTGATCGCCTCCTACTCCAGCCCCGAGGGGCTGTTCTGGGCCAAGTTGTCCGCCGTCTCGACTCTCGCCTGTGCGCCGATCCTGATCTTTGGCTGGATCAGCCAGAAACAGCTGGTGCGCGGCCTGTCCTTCGGTGCCGTGAAGTAATGAATACAACACGGCCCCGGTAGGATCGGGCTTGCCCGCGAAGGCGCCGGACCAGACACCGCAATTCGTCGGATCCGGCCTCTTGGCGGGCAAGCCCGGCTCCTACAGGGACCGGTGTTCTGCCAAACAATCGAGGAGCCACACCATGGCCAACCTGAAAATCAAGCATCTGCAAAAAGGCTTCGAAGGCCTCTCCATCATCAAGGGCATCGACCTGGAAGTACGCGACCGCGAGTTCGTGGTCTTCGTCGGCCCGTCCGGCTGCGGCAAGTCGACCCTGCTGCGGCTGATCGCCGGCCTCGAGGAAGTCACCTCGGGCACCATCGAACTGGACGGACGCGACATCACCGACGTCAGCCCGGCCAAGCGCGACCTGGCGATGGTGTTCCAGACCTACGCGCTCTACCCGCACATGAGCGTACGCAAGAACATGTCCTTCGCCCTGGACCTGGCCGGCGTGGCCAAGGCCGAGGTCGAGCGCAAGGTCAGCGAAGCCGCACGCATCCTCGAACTGGGGCCACTGCTCGAACGCAAGCCCAAGCAGCTCTCCGGCGGCCAGCGCCAGCGCGTGGCCATTGGCCGGGCCATCGTGCGCAACCCGAAGATCTTCCTGTTCGACGAGCCGCTGTCCAACCTCGACGCCGCCCTGCGGGTGCAGATGCGCCTGGAGCTGGCGCGCCTGCACAAGGAACTGCAGGCGACCATGATCTACGTGACCCACGACCAGGTCGAAGCCATGACCCTGGCCGACAAGGTGGTGGTGCTCAATGGCGGGCGCATCGAGCAGGTCGGCTCGCCCCTGGAGCTGTACCACGCCCCCGTCAACCTGTTCGTCGCGGGCTTTCTCGGCACACCGAAGATGGGTTTCCTCAAGGGCAGGATCAGCCGAATCGACAGCCAGGGCTGCGAGGTCGAACTGGAAGCCGGTACCCGCATCGCCCTGGCACAGAGCGGCGCCAGCCTCAGCGTCGGCAGCCCGGTAACCCTGGGTATCCGTCCGGAGCATCTGGAGATCGCCAAGCCCGGCGACTGCATCCTGCGCGTCACCGCCGACGTCGGCGAGCGCCTGGGCAGCGACACCTACTGCCATGTCCGTACCCGCTCCGGCGAGGCACTGACCATGCGTATCCGCGGCGACCTGGCCAGCCAGTACGGCGAAACCCTGGATCTGCACCTGGACAGCCGGCACTGCCACCTTTTCGATGCCGACGGCGTTGCCCTGCCCCGCGCGCTGCGCGCCGCGGCCTGACTACAGAGAATCCTGCAATGAATCTGAACAAGCAGAACCTGCACAACCTGTCGCCGCAAATCGCCGTACCCGGGTACGTGGCGAGCGACACCCGGCATGGCATCGCCCATATCGGCGTCGGCGGTTTCCACCGCGCCCACCAGGCCTACTACACCGACGCCCTGATGAACCTCGGCGATGGCCACGACTGGAGCATCTGCGGTATCGGCCTGCGCCGCGAGGACCAGGGCGTGCGCGACGCCCTGGCGGCCCAGGACTACCTCTATACCCTCTACGAACTGGGCGACGGCGACGACACCGAAACCCGCGTCATCGCCTCCATCAGCGACATGCTGCTGGCCCAGGACGGCGCCCAGGCGCTGATCGACAAGCTGGCCTCGCCCGAAATCCGCATCGTCTCGCTGACCATCACCGAAGGTGGCTACTGCATCGACGACAGCAACGGCGAGTTCATGAGTCACTTGCCACAGATCCAGCATGATCTGAGGCATCCGGACACGCCACAGACGGTCTTCGGCTTCCTCTGCGCGGCCCTGGCGAAACGCCGGGCCAGCGGTATCCCGGCCTTCACCCTGATGTCCTGCGATAACCTGCCGCACAATGGCGCGGTGACCCGCAAGGCGCTGCTGGCCTTTGCCGCGCTGCGCGATGCCGGGCTGCAGGAGTGGATCGCCGCCAACGTGAGCTTTCCCAACGCCATGGTCGACCGCATCACGCCGATGACCAGCGCCGCCCACCGCCTGCAACTGCATGACGAGCACGGGGTCGACGACGCCTGGCCGGTGGTCTGCGAACCCTTCGTGCAATGGGTGCTGGAGGACAAGTTCGGCAACGGCCGACCCGCCTGGGAAAAGGTCGGTGTACAGTTCACCGACGACGTCACACCCTACGAGGAGATGAAGATCAAGCTGCTCAACGGCAGCCATCTGGCCCTCACCTACCTGGGCTTCCTCAAGGGCTACCGCTTCGTCCACGAGACCATGAACGACCCGCTGTTCGTCGCCTACATGCGCGCCTACATGGATCTGGACGTCACCCCGCAACTGGCACCGGTGCCGGGCATCGACCTGGGCGACTACAAGAACACCCTGGTCGAACGCTTCTCCAACCAGGCGATTGCCGACCAGTTGGAGCGGGTGTGCTCCGACGGTTCCTCGAAGTTTCCCAAGTTCACCGTGCCGACCATCAATCGACTGATCGCCGATGGTCGCGACACCGAGCGCGCCGCGCTGGTGGTGGCGGCCTGGGCCCTGTACCTCAAGGGCGTCGACGAGAACGGCGTGCGCTACCGCATCCCCGACCCACGGGCCGAGTTCTGCCAGGCGCTGGTCGCCGATGACACCCTGATCGTGCAGCGCCTGCTGGGCGTGGAAGAGATCTTCGGTACGGCGATTCCCAAGTCCGAAGCTTTCGTCGCGGCGTTCGAGCACTGCTACAACAGCCTACGGGAAGTGGGCGTGAGCCAGACGTTGGAACGCTTGCTGAGCCGGATCTGATCCCCATGGGTGAAACGCCACCCTCCCGTTGTGGGAGCCGGCTTGCTGGCGATAGCGAGGCCAGCAGCGCCGGATACCTCACTGGGTGGCCGCCTTTGGCGGATCGCCAGCAAGCGGAGCGCCGCCCGGCCGGCTCCCACAAGGATTGTGCTGAAACCACCATCGTCTACAGCCCCAACTGCCAGGCACTGCCATGAACCAGACACTCTACCTCGGCATCGACTGCGGCACCCAAGGCACCAAGGCCCTCGTCCTCGACAGTACGAGTGGCCAGGTCCTGGGCCAGGGCAGCGCCCCCCACGAGCTGATCAGCGGCGCCAACGGCCGCCGCGAACAGGACACCCGGCAATGGCTGGAGGCGTTCACCCAGGCCACCCACCAGGCCCTGCGGGCCGCGCAGGTCGACGGCCAGGCCATCCTCGGCATCGGCGTGTCCGGCCAGCAGCACGGCCTGGTGCTGCTCGACGAACAGGGCCAGGTCCTGCGCCCGGCGAAACTCTGGTGCGACACCGAAAGCACTCCGCAAAACCGGCAGTTGCTGGACTACCTGGGCGGCGAACAAGGCTCGCTGGAGCGACTGGGCCTGGTGATCGCCCCCGGCTATACCGTGTCAAAGCTGCTCTGGACCCGGGAATACCACCCGGACCTGTTCGCCCGCATCGCCCACATTCTGCTGCCCCACGACTATCTCAACCACTGGCTCACCGGTCGCGCCTGTGCCGAATATGGCGATGCTTCCGGCAGCGGCTACTTCGATGTCCGCCAGCGCTGCTGGGATCTATCGCTGCTGAACCATATCGATCCCAGTGGCCGGCTGCAGAACGCCCTGCCGGATCTGATCGAGGCCCGCCAACCGGTCGGCCGGATACTGCCCGAGATCGCCCGGCAACTGGGCATCAACCCCCAGGCCCTGGTCGCCAGCGGCGGTGGCGACAACATGATGGGCGCCATCGGTACCGGCAACATCCGCCCCGGTGTGATCACCATGAGCCTCGGCTCGTCCGGCACGGTCTACGCCTATGCCGGACAGCCGCTGGTCAGCCCGGACGCCGCGGTCGCCGCCTTCTGCTCCTCCAGCGGCGGCTGGCTGCCGC
>NZ_AQOH01000372.1 GCF_000364705.1 Pseudomonas fuscovaginae SE-1
CCACCGGCGCGGTGCGCGAGCTGTTCAAGCTCGAGCTCGACGAGTTCAATGCCCTGGTGGCGCAAGCCCCGATCGGGGCCGAGGGCATCAGCATGCTGCCGTTCCTCAACGGCGAGCGGGTGCCCGCCCTGCCCCAGGCCACGGGCAGCCTGCTGGGCCTCACGCTGACCAACCTGACCCAGGCCAACCTGTGCCGCGCCGTGGTCGAGGGCACCACCTTCGGGCTGCGCTATGGCCTGGACCTGCTACGCGGCAACGGCCTGCAGGGCCAGAGCATCCGCCTGATCGGCGGCGGCGCGAAAAGCCCGGTCTGGCGGCAGATGGTCGCCGATATCATGGACACCCCGGTGATCTGCACCGAACAGAACGAGGCCGCTGCCCTCGGCGCGGCGATCCAGGCCGCCTGGTGCGAGTCCGGAGCCCTTCACGGCCTGGCCGAACTGTGCGAGCGTTGCGTCCGTCTCGATAGCGGCAGCGAAACCCGGCCGGTCCCGGCCCATGTCAGCGCCTATCAACCGATCTATCACCGCTACCGCCAACAGGTCGCGGCCCTTCAAGAGTGAGCATCCATGTATCTGGTCTGTGGTGAAGCACTGTTCGATTTCTTCAGCGAGCCCGACGCGAGCGGGCAAACCGCGAAAGTCAATTTCAAGGCGATCGCCGGCGGCTCGCCGTTCAACGTCGCCGTGGGCCTGCGCCGCCTGGGCGTGGAATCGGCGCTGTTCGCCGGGCTGTCCAATGACTACCTGGGGCGGCGCCTGCAACAGGTCCTGCAGGAAGAAGGCGTGCGCACCGACTACCTGCGCGACTTCGAAGCACCGACCACCCTGGCGATGGTTGCGGTGGGGGCCGACGGTTCACCCCGGTACAGCTTTCGTGGCGAGGGCTGTGCCGACCGCCAGTTGCTGCCGGAACATCTGCCGCCGCTGGACGAGGCGGTACGCGGCCTGCATGTCGGCTCCTATTCGCTGGTGGTGCAGCCGATCGCCGATACCCTGCTGGCCCTGGTCCGTCGCGAGAGCGGCCGCCGGCTGATCACCCTCGACCCCAACGTGCGCCTCAACCCGCAACCGGACATCGAGCTGTGGCGCCAGCGCATCGCCGCCCTGGCCGAACACGCCGACCTGATCAAGGTCAGTGACGAAGACCTGCACCTGCTCTACCCCGATCGCGAACCGCAGGACGTCGCCCGGCAATGGCTGGAACGGCGCTGCCAACTGGTGTTCCTGACCCGCGGCCGCCAGGGCGCCAACGTCTACAGTCGCCGCCATGGGCATTGGTCGGTACCGGCCCGCGAGGTCGTCACGGCCGATACCGTCGGTGCCGGCGACACCTTCCAGGCGGCGCTGATCGCCTGGCTGACCGAGCAGCAACTGGATTCGGTGCGGGGCCTTGAGTGCCTGGAGAAGGCACAGATAGAGGCGATGCTGGAGTTCGCCGTCCGCGCCGCCGCCATCACCTGCAGCCGCGTCGGCCCGGACCTGCCCCATCGTCACCAGGTGGTCTGAGAGCGGGAAAAACCACCGAGGCTGCCTGGGCGAATCCCGCTCCCCACACCCGCTCAGCGCAGCGGCGAGTCACCGTCATCGACCAGCCCCCAGTCCTTCACGTCCGGCTCCGGCGTGGCGACTGGCGGTGCCGGGGGTGTCTTGTGCTGAACCGTCGCGCCGTCCTGATGCAACTTCAGGCGCAGACGCAGGTTGTTCACCGAGTCGGCGTTCTTCAGCGCCTCCTCCTCGTCGATCGCCCCCTCCACCACCAGATTGAACAGCGCCGTGTCGAAGGTCAGCATGCCGCTGACCTCGGACTTCTCCATGATGCCCTTGAGCTCGGAAAACTCGTTGCGCTTGATGAAGTCGCGGATCGTCGGCGTGCCCAGCATCACCTCGACCGCGGCCCGGCGCTTGCCGTCGGTGGTGCGCACCAGCCGCTGGGAGACGAAGGCCTGCAGATTGTTGCCCAGGTCATTGAGCAACTGTGGCCGGCGGTCTTCGGGGAAGAAGTTGATGATGCGGTCCAGCGCCTGGTTGGCGTTGTTGGCGTGCAGGGTGGAAATCGCCAGGTGCCCAGTGTCGGCAAAGGCCAGGGCGTGCTCCATGGTTTCACGGTCGCGGATCTCGCCGATCAGGATCACGTCCGGGGCCTGGCGCAGGGTGTTTTTCAGCGCGGCATGAAAACTGCGGGTGTCGACCCCCACCTCGCGCTGGTTGATGATCGACTTCTTGTGCCGGTGGATATACTCCACCGGGTCCTCGATGGTGATGATATGACCGCTGCTGTGCCGGTTGCGGTAGTCGATCAGCGCCGCCAGGGAGGTCGACTTGCCCGAGCCGGTGGCGCCGACGAACAGCACCAGGCCCCGCTTCTCCATGATGGTATCGAGCAGGACCGGCGGCAGCTTGAGGTCTTCGAAACGGGGGATCTCCAGCTTGATGTTGCGGGCGACGATGGACACTTCGTTGCGCTGCTTGAAGATGTTGACCCGGAAACGCCCGACGCCCGGCAACGACAAGGCCAGGTTCATTTCCAATTCTCGGTCGAACTGCTGGCGCTGTTCGGCGTCCATGATACCTTCGGCGATCAGCGCCACTTCTCCGGCCTTGAGCGCGTCGGTGCCCAGCGGCTTGAGCACGCCGTTGAACTTGGCGCAGGGCGGAGCCCCGGTCGACAGGTACAGGTCCGAGCCGTCCTGGGCGGCGAGGAGTTTCAATAAGGCGTGGATTTCCATGGCAACGATGTCCGCAATACAGTCGAATAATGAGGTTGAAATGCTCGACCAGGCGTCATTTCAGATTGGCAACGATCTACAGCTTGGCGGGATAATGCTCCGCCACGCAACCCAAAGCTTCACCTTCAAGGCAGGTTTATGAACGGAATGCCCCACGACACCGACGTCGCCACCCTGCTCGCTCGCCTCGACTGGTCCCGAACCGCCCTCGGTCCACAACCGGACTGGCCGCAGAGCCTGCGCACCGCCGTCGATATCGTTGTCCATTCGCCCATGCCGATGCTGCTGATGTGGGGACCTGCGCGGGTACAGATCTACAACGACAGTTTCTCCCGGCTCTCCGGCAACAAGCATCCCCAGGCCTTCGGCCAACCGTTCGAGCTGGCCTGGCCGGAATACCTCGAGTTTAGCGCACCGCTGCTGCAGGCCGTGGCGCAGGGACGTAGCGTCGACCTGGCGGAGCAGCAGTTCATCCTGCAGCGGCCCGAGGGCAATACCGACCTCTGGCTGGACCTGGCCTACAGCCCGGTACGCGACGAGTCGGGCGCGGTGGCCGGGGTGCTGGTCACCGCCATCGAGGTCAATGAACGACGCCTGCGCGCCCTGGAACTGCAGCAACGCTCCGAAGCCAGTATCAAGGCCCAGCACGACAGCGAGGAACGCTTGCAATTGGCCATGGCCGCCACCGGCACCCTCGGCACCTGGGACTGGGATATCGACCAGGACCGCTTCGTCACCGACGCGCGGTTCGCCCGGCTGCACGGCGTCGACCCGGCGCTGGCGGCGCAGACGCCCCTGAGCGTGTACATGGAAAGCGTGCATCCGGAAGACCGTGGGCTGGTGGCACGCGGGATCAAGCACTGCCTGGAGAACAACACCGAACACGCCGAAGAGTACCGGGTACTGACCGACGGCCAGATCCGCTGGGTATTCGCCCGCGGGCGCTGCTACCAGGGGCCTCACGGCCGGGCCCAGCGCTTCGTCGGTGCCGCCCTGGACATCACCGAACGCAAACACAATGAACAGGCCCTGCGCCAGAGCCAGACCGAGCTGCAACTGGTGATCAATGCCGTACCGGCACTGATCAGCTATGTCGACCGCGAAGAACGCTTTCGCCTGAACAACAGCGCCTATCTCGACTGGTTCGGCAAGACGCCGCAAGAGCTCTATGGCAAGACATTGCGCGAGGTACTGGGCGAGGAGGCCTATGCCATGCGTGCCGAGCATATCGCTGGCGCCCTGGCGGGCAAGGCCTGCAGCTTCAGCCTCGACACGCCCTATCGCGACGGCAACATGCGTCATGCCAACATGCGCTATCTGCCGCGCTACGGCCAGGATGGGGCGGTGAACGGCTTCTACATCTTCGTCAGCGATGAAAGCGAGCGCAAACGCACCGAGGAAGCCCTGCGCAACCTCAATGAAACCCTTGAGGAACGGGTCGCCCAGCGGACCCAGGCGCTGGCCGAGTCCAACCAGCGCCTGCAGAACGAGATGTTCGAGCGCGAGCGCGCCGAGGACGCCTTGCGCCATGCGCAGAAGATGGAAGCGGTCGGCCAACTCACCGGCGGCATCGCCCACGACTTCAACAACATGCTCACCGGCATCATCGGCAGCCTCGATCTGATGCAGCGCTATATCGCCGCCGGGCGCAGCGCCGAGATCGGTCGCTTCGCCGAGGCCGCGGTCAACTCCGCCCAGCGCGCGGCCGCCCTGACCCACCGCCTGCTGGCGTTCTCCCGTCGGCAATCGCTGGACCGCCGACGCATCGAGCCGAACCAGCTGGTGCAATCGCTGGAGGAACTGTTCAGCCGCACCAAGGGCGCCCATATCGAACTGCAGGTGCGTCTCGGCCAGGACGTCTGGCCGGTCAACACCGACGCCGGACAGTTGGAGAGCGCGCTGCTCAACCTGGTGATCAACGCCCGCGACGCCATGCCCGGCGGCGGCACGTTGCTGATCGAGACGGCCAACAGCTACCTCGACGGCAGCGATATCAGTACCGTGGAGCCGGTCAAGGCCGGCGACTACGTGATGATCGGCGTCAGCGACAACGGCACCGGCATGAGCCCATCGGTGATGTCCAAGGCTTTCGACCCGTTCTTCACCACCAAGCCCATCGGCCAGGGCACCGGCCTGGGCCTGTCGATGATCTATGGCTTCGCCCAGCAGTCCGGCGGCCATGTCACCTTGCACAGCAAGCCCGGCGAGGGCACCTGCGTGCGCCTCTACCTGCCGCGTTACCACGCCCAGGCCGTCGAGACGACGCCGCAGCCGGACAGCCCGCAGTCGCCGATCGCGGCGGCCGACGAGTCGGTGATGGTGGTCGAGGACGACCCGGCGGTACGCATGCTGGTGCTCAATCTGCTGGACGAGCTGGGCTATACCGTCCACCCGGCGGCCGATGCCCGGACGGCCCTGCCGCTGCTGGAATCGTCGCTGCGCATCGACCTGCTGGTCACCGACGTGGGGTTGCCGGGCATGAACGGCCGGCAGTTGGCCGAAATCGCCCGCCAGCACCGCCCCGGGCTCAAGGTGCTGTTCATGACCGGTTATGCAGAGAAGGCCGCCGAACGACAGGGTTTTCTCGAGGAAGGCATGGACCTGATCGCCAAGCCCTTCACCCTCGACCTGCTGGCCAACCGGGTGCGCGACATGATCGGTCATTCGAGCTGATTTCAGGCATAATCGCGCGCCCCAGCGTTCCAAGGTAACCCGCCCATGAAAGCCCAAGCCCGTCACATCCTGGTCAAGACCGCCGAGGAAGCCGAACAGCTCAAGCAGCGCATCGCCAAGGGCGAGGCCTTCGACGTGCTGGCCAAGAAGCATTCCACCTGCCCGTCGGGCAAGCGCGGCGGCGACCTGGGCGAGATTCGCCCGGGGCAGATGGTGGGGGCCATCGATCAGGTGATCTTCAAGAAACCGCTGCGCACCGTGCACGGGCCAATCAAGAGCAAATTCGGCTACCACCTGGTGCAGGTGTTCTATCGCGACTGAACGTGGAGCACGTTATCGTTCTTCGCCGATAAATCGGCGAAGAGGCCGGCAAGAACCTCACGGCCTCTGGATCAGCCTCGGGGAATGAGGGCCCCGCGCACCTGAATCACCCGACTCGCCAAGCGATGCCCCGCCAGTGCCGCCGCCTGCGGATCGCCACCGGTCAAGCGACTGGCCAGGTACCCGGCGCTGAACGAGTCACCTGCGGCGGTCGTGTCCACCACCGTTTCAACCCGCTGCGCCGGCACTTCGAACGCCTCGCCTTCGCAACGGGCCAGGCAGCTCTGGGCACCACGCTTGATCACCACCTCGGCAATGCCAAATGCCTCGCATGCGCCGAACACCGCGCCTGCATCGACGTGGCCGAACAACGCCTGCTCGTCCTCCAGGGTCAAAAGGGCCAGGTCGACATAGGGCAACACTGAACGGTAAGCCGCCCGCGCCTGCTCGACGCTCGCCCACAAGCGTGGCCGGTAGTTGTTGTCGAAGACCACCCGTGTATCGCCCTCACGCGCCTGGCGCAGCACCGCGATCAGCTTTTCCCGGCCAAGCTCGCCGAGCACCGCCAGGGTGATGCCGCTGAAATACAGCACGTCGTAGTCCGGCAGCGCCGCCAGGACCGGCGCGGCGGTGGCAGCGGTGAAACAATCGCGGACAGCCGCCTCGTTGCGCCAGTAGAGGAAACGCCGCTCACCGCGCTCATCGGTCTGGATACAGTAAAGACCAGGCAAACGACCGGGCAGGCGCTGGACCAGGCCCAGGCCGATGCCCTCCTCGGCCCAGATCCGGCACATGGCGTCGCTGAAGCTGTCGTCGCCCAGTGCCGTGACGTAATCCACCGAGCCTCGCCCGGCCAGTTCGCGGGAGAGGTACACCGCGGTGTTCAGAGTGTCGCCGCCGAAGCTTTGCCGCAGGCTGCCATCGGCGTGTTGTTGCAGTTCGATCATGCACTCGCCGATCAGGGCGATGCGCGGTGGCGGCAGGGTCAATGTGCTCATGCAAGGAATCTCGTGGTGTCAGGTCCGGTCCCTTCGTGGATGAATCCGCGAAACGACCTCAAGTCAGAACCAGGTCTCGAAGGTCTCGATCACCGTCAACTGCTCATCGACGATGCAGCCCACCCGCCACTTGTCGAAGGTCAGGCACGGATGGGAAGTGCCAAAGGAAATGATATCGCCGACCCGCAACTCACAGCCCGGCGCCACCGTCATGAAGGCATGCTGATCCATCACCGCCGTGACCTGGCAGGCACTGACATCCTCGCCCACCGCCGGCACGACTCCGGCCTTGTAGCGCAACAGCGGCATCGGCAGTCCGGCATCGAACGCCACGTCGCGCTTGCCCAGGGCGACCACCGCGAACCCCGGTTCCGGCATCGATTGCACATGGGCCCAGACCTCCATGGCCGGACGCAGGCCTTCATCCAGGTCGGCACGGCGATGCAGCACGCAACACTGCGCTTGCTTGTAGATCCCATGGTCATGGGCCACGTAGCTGCCGGGCCGCAGCACACTGAGAAAACGCCCGTCGGCATTCTGCGCCTTGAACTCCTCGGCGATCAGGTCATACCAGGCCGAACCGGAGGCGGTGATGATCGGCTTGGCGACGGCGAAGGCGCCACTGTCCTGCAACTGTACCGCCAGGCGCACCAGCGAACCGGCAAAGGCGCGAATCCCGCTGACAGCCTGGTCGCCATGGATCACCCCTTCGTAACCTTCGATACCGGTCAACGCCAGTGCCGGCTGGGCCTGGATCGCCTGGGCCAGATCGAGCACCTGCTGCTCGCTGCGACAGCCACAGCGACCGCCGGCCACGCCGTACTCGATCATCACGTTGAGTTTCAAACCACGGCCGGCAAAGAATTCACCCAGGTCGGCAACGTTGTCCGGGTGGTCGACCATGCAATGGAACTCGAACGCCGGGTCGGCCAGCAGGTCGGCGACCAGCGCCATGTTCGCGGTGCCGACCAACTGGTTCGCCATCAATATCCGCCGTACACCGGCTGCATAGCCGGCACGGGTCTGCACCGCGGTGGCCAGGGTCAGGCCCCAGGCACCCTGGTCCAGTTGGCGCCGGAACAGCGCCGGGACCATGCTGGTCTTGCCGTGGGGCGCCAGTTCGGCGCCGCTGCGCTGGACAAAGTCCTGCATCCAGCGAATGTTGTGTTCCAGCGCTTCACGGTGCAGCACCAGCGCCGGCAGGCTGACGTCGCTGACCAGTTGGGCGCCGATCGCGGCCGCGCCTTTTTCCACCAGGGGAAGGTTCACAGGCATGTTCAAGACTCCTATGGAGGCGGCCGCGGGCAGCCGCTGCTAATCGTTGATCCGACGCGCCAGGTTGTTCGCGCTGTCGATCAGCACCCGGCGATAGTCGTGGTAGTTGTTCTTCGCATCCGCCCTCGGGGCGACGATGCACAGGGTGGCGATGCAGACGCCGCGCTCGTCCTTGACCGGCGCGGCGAAGCAATGGGTAAAGGTGTCGGCAACGCTGTCGAAGGAGAAGAACCCGTCGATCCCGGCCTGGCGGATTTCCTTGAGAAACACTTCCAGCGGCAGGCGCTGGCCATCGGGCAGGATGAAATCGTCGGGGTCGATCAGGTCGACGATCTGCTGGTCGCTCAGATGCGCCAGCAGCAGGCGCCCGGAGGCCGTCCAGGGAATCGGCGCGTTCTCACCGATATCCGAGGAAATACGGAAGTGCCGCTCGCCCTCCTTCATCAGCGCCACCGTGTACTTGCGTCCGTTGAGCAGGCACATCTGCGCGGTTTCGCGGGTCTGGCTGACGATCTCCTGCAAGGCATGGTCGGCCTCGCGGCTCAGGTCGAAATGACGCAGATGGGCCTGGCCGAGAAAGTACAACTGGCGGCCGAGGTAAACATGCCCCTCCTTGCCGACCGGCTCCAGGATTCGCCGTTCCAGCAGCGACGCCACCAGCTCGTAGACCGTGGACTTGGGGCTGCCGATGCCCCCGGCGATATCGTTGGGACGCAGTGGCTGGCCGACCTCCTTGAGGTAATCGAGGATATCGAACGCCCGGTCCAGTCCCTTGGCGCGGCGCTTGATGGTGTCTTCGGTCATGATCAGTGCAATCCCATTGAAAAATTGCCGGGGAGTTTACCCAGAGTGTCGCGGCGATCGTTAGGGGCTCACTTCTTCTTGTAGGCGATACAGTCGATCTCGACCTTGCAGTCGACCATCATGCTCGCCTGCACGCAGGCCCGCGCCGGCGCATGCTCGGGCTTGAAGTACTCGGCGAACACCTTGTTGAAACTCCAGAAGTCCCGTGGATCCTCCAGCCAGACCCCGGCCCGCACCACATCCTCCAGGCCATAACCGGCCTCTTCGAGAATCGCGATCAGGTTCTTCATGGTCTGGTGGGTCTGCTCGACGATACCGCCGCTGATGATCTCACCGTCGACCGCCGGCACCTGGCCGGACACGTGCAGCCAGCCATCGGCTTCGACGGCCCGTGCGAAGGGACGCGGCTGACCGCCACCCGCGGTGCTGCCAGTGCCGTAACGAGTAATGCTCATGATGTGCTCCTTGAATGAAGGTTAAAAACGGGTGTTCCTGAGAAACTCCGCCAGGCGCGGCGACCGCGGGCGCTCGAACAGTTCCTTGGGTGGTCCCTGTTCCTCGATGCGCCCCTGGTTCATGAAAACGATCTTGTCCGAGACCTCGAAGGCAAAGCGCATCTCGTGGGTGACCAGCAGCATGGTCATGCCCTCCTCGGCCAGGCCCTTGATCACCGCCAGCACTTCGCCGACCAGTTCCGGGTCGAGTGCCGAGGTCACTTCGTCGAAGAGCATCAGGCTCGGGTTCATCGCGATGGCCCGGGCGATCGCCACCCGCTGCTGCTGGCCGCCGGACAATTGTCCCGGATAGTGATCACGGCGCTGCAACAGGCCGACCCGCTCCAGCCATTTCTCGGCCAGGGCCACGGCCTGGTCCCTGGGCAGCTTCTTGACCTTGAGCAGGCCCAAGGTGACGTTCTGCAACGCGGTCAGGTGCGGAAACAGGTTGAACTGCTGGAACGCCATGCCGGTCATGGCCCGATGCTGGGCGATGACCTTCTCCGGATGGCGAACGCGCTTGCCGTCCACTTCGCTGTAGCCGATGGACTCGCCATCGAGGGTGATCTGCCCGCCCTGGAACTCTTCCAGCAGGTTCACGCAGCGCAGCAGCGTGGTCTTGCCCGAACCGCTGGAGCCGATCAGCGTGACCACGTTGCCACGCTGCATGTCCAGGTCGACGCCCTTGAGCACTTCGAGCTGGCCGTATTGCTTGTGCAGCCCGCGAATGCTGAGCAGTGCTTGCTTGTCGTTTGTCGCAATCATGGCAACGCCACCCGCTTTTCAATGTGCCGACCGAGCAGTTCGATGGCGTAGTTGATGATGAAGAACAGCAACCCGGCGAACAGGTAGAACTCCAGGGTCATGAAAGTCCGGGCGATCACCTGCTGGGTGCTGAGCAGCAACTCGGCCACACCGATGACCGACAACAGGGTCGAGGCCTTGACGATCTCGGTGGACGAGTTGACCCAGGTCGGCAGGATCTGCCGCAGCGCCTGGGGCAACAGCACGTAGCCCAGGGCCTGGAAGAACGTCAGGCCGATCGCCTGGCTGGCCTCCATCTGCCCACGGGGAATGGCCTGCAGTGCGCCACGGACGATTTCCGCGACGTGCGAGCCGCAGAACAGCGTCAGGCCCAAGGCCCCGGCCTGGAACGCGCTGATCTGCCAGCCCAGGGCCGGCGCCATGTAGAAGCAGGCCAGCACCAGGACGAACACCGGCGTGCCGCGGATCAGGTCGACATACAGCCGAAACGGCAGGCGCATCCAGACATTGCCGTAGGTCAGCACCAGCCCGGCAACGATGCCGATCAAGGTGCCGCAGACAATCGCCAGGGCCGAACACTGCACACTGGTCAAAAAGCCCTGCCACAGCGGCTCCCGGGCGACCCACAACTCATGCAGCCAGGTGGGGGATTCGTACATGACAGGCTCCTAGCGGCGAATCGCCAGACGCTGTTCGAGCTGACGCAGCATCAGGGCAATGAGGTAACAGGCAGCCACGTAGAGCGCGGTGGTGACCAGCCAGGTTTCGATCACCCGGTAGCTCTCCACGTTGATCTTGCGGGCGTAATAGGTCAGCTCCGGCACGGCGATGGCCGCCGCCAGGGAGGTGTCCTTGAACAGCGAGATGAAGTTATTGGATAGCGCCGGCAGCACGTTGCGCAGCATCACCGGCACCGTGATATAGGCGCGCACCTGCCACTCGCCCAGACCGATTGCCAGCCCGGCCTCACGCTGGCCCTTGGGAATGCTCAGCAGGCCTGCCCGGAACACTTCGGTCAGATAGGCACCGGCATACAGCGACAGGGTGATGATGAACGAGGGGATCTTGTCCAGCCGGATGCCCAGGCTCGGCATGGCGAAATAGATCAACAGGATCAGCACCAGGATCGGCGTATTGCGGATCACCGTGACGTACACCGAGGCCAGCGTGCGCAGAGTGCGATGCTTGCTGAGCAAGGCGAACGCCATCATCAGGCCGATCACGCAGCCGATGGCGATCGACACCAGCGCCAGTTCCAGGCCCAGCCCGAGCCCCGCGAGCAAACTGGGGAAATCGCGCCAGACGGCAGCAAAATTCAACTGATAGTTCATGGTTCACGGTACCTTCGACAGGGCGCCGCGAAGGCGCCCAGCCCTTGACGGATCACTTGAATTCGACGGGGAAACCGATTTCCGGGGTGGGCAGGTCGACCCCGAACCACTTCTTGAAGGAAGCGGCATAGGTCGGGAACTCGACACCGGTCATCGACTCATGCAGGGCGGTGTTGACGAAGTTCAGCCAGTCCTGGTCGCCGCGCTTGACCGCACAGGCGTAGGTTTGCGGGCTCCAGGCGTAGGCCGGGCTGCGGTAGCGACCGGGGTTCTGCACCATCAGGTACTTGACCGAGGACTGGTCGGTGGCGGCGGCATCGGCCCGTCCCGAGTTCACGGCCTGGTACATCAGGTCGACGCTGTCGTACTGGTCGACCTTGGCCTGGGGCAGTGCCTGGTGCACCAGCTCCTCGGCGTAGACGTTCTGCAGCACGGCCACGGTGACCTTGTCGCCGGCGGCCTTGAGGTCGTCGATCTCCTTGTACTTGCTGTTGTTCGGCAGCAGCAGGCCGACCCCTTCGCGGTAATACGGCAGGGTGAACGCCACCTGCTGGGCACGGCTGGCGGTCACGGTGATGAACTGGCAACTGATGTCGACCTTGTCGGTCAGCAGGTTGGGAATCCGTGCATCCGACGACTGCACCACGTACTCGACCTTGCTCGGGTCGTTGAACAGGCCCTTGGCGATCATGGCGCCGATATCGATATCGAAGCCCTGCAACTTGCCGTCGGCGCCCTGGAAGTGCCAGGGCGCGTTGGTGCTGCCGGTGCCGACGACCAGGTGACCGCGCTTGAGCACGCTGTCGAGCTTGCTGTCGGCGGCCTGGGCCGTCCCGACCGCAACCGCCGTGGCGGCCAGAATGAAAGCACAGGCTTTGAACAAGGAAGGTACGCGTTGCATGACGTTGCACTCCGATGATGTGTATTCCGTTATAACGGAACTTGGTATGTAACAACGGAATAGACAGCAGAAAGTGTGCCACAGGAAATCGCGGTCGTTAACCGGCCTGGTAAAGTTCAGGAAAATCAGAGAGATAGGTTTTTCTGCAGGAAACCGGTTACACAAGGTGCGCGTGGGCCAGTGCTACGGAAGGCAACGCGGGTGGGTGCCAAGGCCCCAAGGCGGTGCAGGAGCGAAGATCAAGCGCCTCGCGGGCAAGCCCTGCTCCCATCGGTTTTTGCCGTATGCAAATCTGGTGTACACCCTGTAGGAGCAGGGCTTGCCCGCGAATGGGCCGCCAGAAGCAACACGAAATCCGGACCAGCGCAGCGGCTTCTGCTTTGCAGCACGCCAGCAAACAGCTAGCATCCGGCCCTCTCTTCCCACCGCCCTTGCGGGCCTACATGGATGTCGCGATGCGTTTGCTGCTTCTGTTCTGTTTCGCAACACTGATCACCGGCTGCAGCATCAGGCAGCAAGTCACCCCGGTGGACTTCGCCGCCAACCCCGCCGCGCGGATCTGCGTGATTCCGGCCGATGGCGTGCGCGAGTCGTTTACCGATGCCTATGCCAATGCCCTGAAAGCCAAGGGTTTCACGGTGGAGGTGCTGCCCAGTGTCAGCAACCCGCGGAACTGCCCCCTGAGCAGCACGCTTCTGGGGCGCTGGAGCTGGGACATGGCGCTGTATCTGTCGGAGGTGGACATCAAGGTCTATCAGTTCGGCCGGGAAGTCGGCTCGGCGACCTACAACTCAAGAAGTGGCTCGTTTCGCATGGACAAGTTCATCAATGCCGAAAACAAGCTCAAGGAACTGACCGACCAGTTGTTCCCGGTCGGCGTACGGCCCCTGAGCGCCCGCCGCTGAGATCGCAACAGCCGGGTCGAACCCGGCTGCCACGGATTACTGCAGCACCGCCACCAGGGCCACGGCGAACACCAGCAGCACCGCGGCCATGCCGGCCATGTACAGCGCAAAACCTTTAGCCATGCCGATTTCCCCGCATCGAATGTCGTAATCGCTGTCGTTTTTTTGACCCTCTCGACAGTCGATGGCGGATTCTATCAGCGAGTGATGTGTTTTTGACATTAACTTTCGCACGCCGATCAGTGTCGAACGAGCACTTAGTTAGCAGCCTAATAAAAAGCCCTGCACTTAATTAAGCGTTAATCGCACCCATGGAAAGTGACATCGACCGCGTCAGCGCAAATACCTTATGCCGCCTCGCGCGGCAGCTTCAGCGCGTTGGCGTTGGAACGAAATCCAAGCTGATTCGGAGAAAGACCATGAAAGTTCGTACCCTGCTGGTCACCACCGCCCTGGCCCTGAGCGCCTTGGCCGGGGTGGCCCAGGCCAGCCCGACCGGCAGCGACAGCCAGGCCGTTCCCTACCACTACGGCATGCCGCTGAACATCGACAAGGTCATCTCGATGACCGAGCAACCCACCACGCAGTGCAAAGTGATCAATGCCGACATGAAGTTCATCGACAAGGCCGGGAAGACCGAGAATGTCAGCTATCGCAAGCTGTCGGACGCCTGCAATTTCAACAACTGATACCACTGGGCTGACACCACGCCTGTGGGAGGCTCTATGGTTTCGCAAAGGCCTGAGGGCTATTCGCGGCGGTCCGACGCCTCGGTAAAGCCTGCTTGTGTCTTTAGGGCAGATAAAATCAGAAGTGAGAGGGTGGATGGCAAGCTGATAATCCGCGGTGCCCTGGAGCACGTGTGGGAGCCTAGCTGCCGTCCACTCTTCTCACTCTGGTTCCAAGCTCGAACAGTTGACTGAGTCCAACCTCGAACAACAAGCGTGAGCCAGACCAGAGTGACCTCTCACCCTTAAGCCTAGGAGGTTTACTCATGACTGCCTATGCCGGAATTGATGTTTCCAAGGCCACCCTGGAAATCGCGTTGTTTCCACCGTCCAACAATTTCACCTTGCCCAACTCTGCCGAGGGGCTGGCCACGGCAGTGAATCACCTCAAAGCTTGCCAGGTCGAACGTGTCCTGGTCGAAGCTACCGGTGGCTACGAGAAACTCTCGGTAAAACTGCTGGCTAATGCTGGCTTCAAGGTCCAGCGCATCAACCCCAGCCGAGCCCGCCACTTTGCACAAGCCATGGGCAAGAAGGCGAAGACTGATCCGATCGACGCACAAATGCTGGCCATGTTCGCCTCGGCTCTGGAGGAAAAGAACCTGGTCATGCCCGATGAGGCCCGTGAGCAACTGGCCGAACTGGTCAATCAGCGAGCAGTGCTCGTCCACCAGCGCGATGACAACCGCCGACGTATTCAGCAGGCACAGTCGCCTGAGGTGCTGAACACGTACCAAGAGCTGAACGCCATACTGCAGATGTTGATCAACAAGGCAGACAGGCAAATTGCCGAAAAAACCCGCCATATTGATGCAGAGCTAATGGAGCGACTGCACGCAGTCAAAGGCATTGGACCTGTGACCATCGCCAGTTTGTTCTGCTATCTCCCCGAACTGGGCGATCTGAACCGGGCGCAGGTGGCTGCCCTGGCTGGAGTAGCGCCCTACAACAATGACAGCGGTGCCAAACGTGGCAAAAGACGTATCTATGGTGGTCGTGCCAAAGTGCGGCGTGCGGCTTACATGTGTACGCTGGTGATGGTGCGTCATAACGAAGATTTCAAAGCACGGTATGCCCGGCTGCGTGCGGCAGGAAAGTGCGCGAAGGTAGCCTTGGTGGCCTGTATGCGGGTGCTGCTAGTACGTCTGAACGCCATGGTGCGCGATGGCACACCGTGGCGTGACCAGCCTGTTTGACCGCTCATCAGCAAGGAGCCAAAGACAGTTGGCTCCCACGGTTCTGCGGCGCCTGCCGTAATTCCCGGGAGCCTGTTCTACCGCTCATCGGTGATGAATCAAAGACAGTTGGCTCCCACAAGTCACCGCGACGAACACACGTTTTGTGATCGACGCTAAACCCTGTGGGAGCCGGATTCATCCGCGAACAGGTGCACTCTTTCCCACAGGAGAAACCAGCGACTACAGCTGCCGAAGCCGGGCCATGCTCAAGGCATCGGTCAACACCCCATCGCGAATCGCATAGGCGCGCATCACCCCTTCCTCCTCGAAGCCGAACTTGCGGTACAAGGCCCGGGCCGCCTGGTTGTCGACATACACGCTCAATTCGACCCGTTGCAGGTTCATCCAGTTATCCGCCACTTCCAGCACTGCCGCCAGTAAACGCGAACCGACGCCCTTGCCCTGCCAGGCCGTCGCCACGCCCATGCCGACATTCCCCGCATGGCTGCGGCGTACGCGCTCGTATTGCTCCAGTGAGCAACTACCGATCACCACCCCGTCATGCACGGCCACCAACGACACCAGGCGCTCATTACCCTGGCGCTGGAGCAGTCGCTGACGCCACACCTCGGCCGACTGGAACGGCATCTGCAAGACCTGACGGCACACCGCTGGCTCGTTGTAGAGCGCGGTTATACCGTCCACGTGGGCTTCACGAAAACGTTCGATGAGGATGGCGGGCGTCTCGGTGGGCATCGTCTTCTTCTCCTTGAAAAATGGCCAGGCCGCCCAGTGTATACCTACTCAAACCACTCCCGCCGCTCCCGGAAGGTATTCAGGATCAGCTCGACGAGCATCTGCACCTCCGCCCTGTCCTGCGCCCCGCGCTGGGTCGCCAGCCAGGCCCGCCGCTGCATGCCGCCGTCGAACAGGCCGGGCAGTGCCGCCAGGCCGCGGTCGAAACGGCTGATGTAGCGCGGCAGCAGGCCGATGCAGGCGCCGCAGCGGATCATTTCCAGCATCAGTTCGTAGGAATGCACCTGCACCACACCGGCCAACCGTTGCTCCAGCACGCTGTTCCACGCCTGGAAGCCTTCGATCTGACGGTCCTGCTGCCACTGCACCAGCATGTAGTCCTCCAGGTCCTCCAGCGAGTCCGGACGCACCGCCACCCGCGAGTAGCGCTTGGCGATATACGGCAGGTACTCCAGCCGCGCCAGGGCCTGCGCCGGGGTGATCTCGAAGCTCGGCCCCGGCAGTGGCGAGTCGTCGCCCGACAGCCAGACCACCACTTCGGCACTCAGCGCCTGCAACGACAGGACGCTGTCCACCGGAATGATCTCCAGCCGTACGCTGGCATTGCGACGCAGCAGAGCGATCAGGTCGCGGCCCAGGATATCGTGCAGGATCGACTCGGCAATCGCCAGCCTGACCAGTGGCTGCTCCATCACCGGCAAGCGCCGCTCATGGGCCAGGGCGATCAGTTGCGCCTGCAATTGCTGCCCTTCGCGGCTCAGGCTCAGGGCACTGCCCTGGTAGACGAACAACGGCCGGTCGAGCTGGTCTTCGAGCAATGCCAGTTGCTTGCGCAACTGGGTCGACTTGATATTCAGGCTGCGCGCCGCCTGCATGAAGCAACCGCAGCGGGCGCTGGCGAGAAAGAACTGAGCGGTTTCCGGCTCGATCCGTTCGGCCAGCGCCAACCAGCCCCCGTGCGTCTCGACCGGGCCGTGATACTCCATGTCGCCCATGCGCTGGGCCGATTCATTCAACGACATCATTCAGACTCCCTGTCGACGCCTCTCGGCGCCCAACCATCCAATGGCAAGTTTCCCGTCAGTGTTTTTCTTCCAGCACCTGGTTGAGGGCCGCGCCATCGATGCTCAAGGTCGCGGTGTTGAGCATGCCCTCCAGATAGGCCTTGGCAATCTGCTGCTGACGCTGGGTCCGCAGGGCTTCACGCAAGCGGTCGCGCAGCTCGTCGAGGGTGGCCGTGCGCGAGGGCTGCAGCTCGGTGAGCTTGACGATGTGAAAGCCCGCCGGGCTCTGCACCGGGTCCGCCACCTGGCCAACTTTCAACCGCGACAACGCCCCGCGCACTTCCGGCACCAGTTGCTGCAGCGGTTGCAGCCCGGTATCGCCGCCACGCCTGGCGGTTTCGCTGTCCTGGGAGTACTGGCTCGCCAGCGCGGCGAACTCATCCGGCGCGGCCTGGGCCTTGCGGCTCAACTCCACGGCCTGCTTGCGCACGCTTTCCAGGGACGACTGCTCGGACACCGCGAGAAAGATCTGACTGACCCGATACAACGCCGGCGTCTGCCATTGCGACTTGCCGCTGTCGTAGGCCTGCTGCAGCTCCTCGGCACTCGGGTAGTCCGCCGGCACCTGGCTGACCGAGGCCAGGTAGTTGCGAAACACGATCTGCTCGGTCGCCGCGCGGGTCTGCTGCTCGATCTCCGGACGCTGGCGCCAACCCTGGGCGTCCGCCTGTTCGAGCACTGCCTTCTCCGCCAGGCGGGTACGGATCCAGCTCTCCAGGGCAGTGCGGTTGCTGCGCAATTGCTCCCGAGAGTCCGCTGGCAAGGTCGCGAGCAGCGCCTTCAATTCCTCCGGGGCCACTTGCTGGTTGCCCAGCCGGGCTACCGCCGGCGCATTCGTCGTCGAGGCGACAACGGCCGGTGTTGGCTGTACGGCCGCCACCGGGTCGTTACCCGGACGCATGGCCAGGGCGACAGCCCCGACCAGCACGGCCAGCGCGCCCGCGCCGGCCAGCAGGTTGCCTTTCTTCACAGGGTCGCCTCCTCCTCGCGTGCCGCCGACTCGGCCACGGCCTGAGTCTGAACTGGGGCCTGGGCCTGCAACTGCGCGACCTGCTGGCTGTACTCACGCAGGTAGACGATGAACTCCTGCAGCAGGCGGTCCCATAGCTCAAGGTTGGCGCGCAGGTAGTTGACGCTGACACCGGCGGCGACCACCACGTCCATTTCCATCACCAGGAACTCGCCCTGCACCGACAAGCGGGCGAAACGCCGCGAAGCGTTCCACAACTCGGCCAGGCCGGCCGGCAGTTCGCCCTGCACTCGCAAGGCGCAGCTGTAGGTGAAATCGACATAACCGCCCTCCTGCACCGAGGGATTGCCGAAGCGCACGGCATAGCCGATGCCCTGGCTGGCGCTGAGCAGTTGCACGATACCGTTCTGGTCGGTGCGGTTGACCCGGTAGCCGGCGCCTTGCAGCAGTTCGGTCAGGCTGTCGGGAGTGACTTGCTCGATCAGTTGTTCGTTCATGGATGTTCTTCCTTGTGTCATGGATTCAGGGATGCGTGGGCCGCATCGAACTGGTTCTTGTAGAGATCGTCACCGAAGGCCTGGGCCATTTCCTCGAACTTGACCCGGGCGCTGCCGGCGAACGGCTGGCGAATCTTCATCACCTCGGCCACGTCGATCTTTTCGTAGGCGGCGAGGATCTCCTTGGCGATCCCGTACATCTGCTGATTCTTGGCTGAACATTGCCGCACTTGTGTGTCACGTTCGGCCAACTGTCCTTGCAATTTGGCGCGTTCGGCCTCCTTGGCCTTGGCCATCACCAGCAGCTCGTCATAGGCTTTCCTGTACTTGCCCAACTGCTCGTTGGCCGCCACCGAGAAAGCCTGCGCCTGGCTCTGCAGGGCCTGCTGCTGTCCAACCAGTTGCTCGCTCAGGCCCTTGGCCTTGGCCAGCTCGGCCGTCAACTGCCTGATTTGCGCCTGGGCCGCCTTGGCCTGGTTCTCGGCGGCGATGCGTGCCGCGCTGGCCTGGGCCTGCTCGCTTTGCAGCGCCTGCAACTGCTGGGTGGTGCTGCGCAACTGGGTCCGCAGGCGCTCTTCCATGCCCTCGGCGCTGGCGCCGTGGGCAGTGAAGAGACCAACGGTCAGCAGGCACAACGCTGCCGGGATTCGCCCGTTCATGGGAGTTCTCCTTCGTGCTTAGAAGCGCGTGTTCAGCTCAAGTTGGAAGACATCGACCTGGAACGGATCGCCATAGACTTCCTCGGCACTCAACCAGCGGGCCGAAGCGACGATGTTCTTGTCCAGGCTGTAGTTGCCGCCGATGAAGTAACCCTTGGCGTTGGTGCCGCCCAGGTGATAGGAGGAGTCGTTGAAACCGTCCGGCAAGGCGTCCGGCTGGATGTACTTGTAGCCGGCGTAGAGGTTCCAGTCGCCCTTCTTCTTCAGTTCCAGGGCATTGCCGAGGGTGAACTGCATCATCAGCGCGCTGCCGCCGCTTTCGAACTCGCCGTTGCTGTTGATGTTGTTGACGATCTGGCCTTCGGAGCGCTTGAGCATCTCGCCCTTGTCATACGCCAGGTTGTGAATGAAGTTGGCCTGGCTGCGCAGCTTGAAGTCTTCGGGCAGTTGCGTGTCCCAGGCCAGGTTCAGGTCGAGCACGTTGAATTCCGAGGCCAGGCCCAGGTATTGCGGCTGCGGCGTCAGGTTCGGGTTGGTCGGGTTCGGCGTGATGTTGCGCAGCAGGAACACACTGTTGCCATGCTGCATGAAGGCCAGGCGCGTACCGTCGGTGTCACAGCCCGGTTGGCCGTCCCACGGCTTGCAGGGGCTGGAACGATTGCCTTCGATATCGTTGAAGCTGTAGTAGGCCGCCGAGCCCTTGAGGCTGTTGTCGGCGTTGATCTTCCAGTTGGCACCGATCTGCCCGCCGATCAGCCATTTGTTCTGGCTGTCGGCCTTGTCGACCCCGTTGCTGGTTTCCGCGTCCGAGGTGTATTCGACCGGGAACGCCCCAAGGGTACCGAACAGCCCCCACTGGCTGTTGAGCTTGTGGTTGAACACCGCCGCCACGCCATCGAAGTTCAGGTCGTTGGAATACATCATGTCGGTGGAATAGAACGGGTTGGCGAAACGCCCGCCGGTCACCGTCAGGTTGTCGGAAGGCTTCCAGCTGACATAGCCCTGGTCGAGCCAGATGCTTTTCTTGGCGAAGCCGCCACCCAGGGTCTGGGTGGTCGAGACCGGACTGTTGTCGGAACCGGTGCCGATACGCACGCCGGCCATCCATTCGGGCGTCAGCACCGCCTTCATGCCCAGCCGGGCGCGCAGGCGGAACAGGTTCTCGCGATCCTCGCGGGTGTTGAGCAACGGCGGGAACTGGGTGTTGCTGTTGCGGTTCACGTCATAGGGCGAACCGCTGTTGATCCTGGCGTAGTCGACCAGGGTGTTGCTGTTGCCACCGGAAAAATAGCGCGACTCGTCCCGCACCCGCAGGTCGCCGTCGAACGTGATGCGCGAGACCCAGTCCGGGAAGGTGTTGGGTTGCGCCCAGTTCTCCTGCTTGGCGGTCGCCATGACCTCGGCCTTGACCTGGTCACGAATCTGATCGCGAACGATCGCCGGCACATACTGTACCCGCACCTCTCCCGGTGCAGCCGCAGGTGCGGCGGGCCCC
>NZ_AQOH01000373.1 GCF_000364705.1 Pseudomonas fuscovaginae SE-1
CTGTACCGCTTCCTTTTCGGCCTGGGCGATCAAGCCATCGGCCTGTTCCTGCTTGAGCACGCCCTGCTGCACCAGCAGGCGGATCAGATTGATCGTGGCGTTCTCCGAAGGCGCGGCGGGCTGTGCCGCCACCGCCTGGCCGACCAGGGTCGCGATGACCATGCCGACCGCCAGGGTCAATCGATTCACGTTGGAAATCATTTGCACACAACTCCTGTTGAAAAGCGTGAAAGTGTTCGATCAGTCCGGGCGTCGGCCCTTGAGCGATACGCGAATGGGCAACGTCAATGAAGCCGGTGTGCGCTCCTTGAAACGCGGTGCGTTCTGCAGGGACGCGATAATCCGCTCGTCAACCTTCGGCTCGCCGGTCCCCTTGACCATGGCCACCTTGAGTACATCGCCGTCCGCCGAGAGCCAGAAATCGACCTGTACCGAGAACGCCAGCCGGCGCAGGTCCGGGTCGTCGCGCAGCAGGCGTTGCAGGGTCACGGCCAGGTACTGCTTGTAGGTCCCCGTCCCCAGCCCGCCCCCGCCGGAGCCGGCCATGCCACTGCCCTTGCCCGCACCGACGTTGAACCCGTCGTTGCCGGCCTGGGCGTCGCCGTCGATCTGCATCGGGTTGGCCAGGTCGTCCGCCGGCGACGGCGGCGCCTCTTCCTGAGGCTTGACCTCTTCGGGCTCGGGCGTCGGCTCAGGCACTTTCTCTTCCACCGGTGGATCCGGTTCCTTGGGCTTTTCCGGCTCAGGCGGCGGCGGGGGTGGCGGAGGCGGCAACGGGATGATCATCGGCACCTTCGGCGCCTCGCGTCGGACCCCACTCATGTCATGCGCCCACTGCCACAGGAACCACGCGGCGGCGGCCCCCAGCAGCAACCCGGCGCCCCACTTCAGCGGACGCAGCGGCGACTTCTTCACGGGCGCGGGGCTGATCGGTAATTTGGCGGTCATGGTCAGCCCTGGCTCGGTTTGCCGGTGACCAGCCCGACCTGCGACAGCTCCAGGCGCCGCAGCAGGTCGAGCACTTCGATCACTTTCTGGTACTGCACCGTGGCGTCACCGCGCACGATGATCGGAAAGTCCGGGTTCTGCGCCTTCTCGATGCGCAGGCGTTCCTCCAGCTCCGGCAGGGTCACCGGATAGGCGTCGAGGAATACCTGGCCACCGTCGTTGACCGAGATGGCCTTGGTCTTGGCCTCGGACAGCGACACCGAGGCACTGGCCTTGGGCAAATGGATCTGGATCCCCGAAACCTGGGCCGTGGCGGTGAGAATGAACATCACCAGCACCACCATCAGCACGTCCACCAGGGGCGTGATGTTGATGCTGTCGACGGCTGCATCTTCATCGTCGTCATGGGAGGCGTTTACGGAAGCCATGGCAGTTCCCTCCCCTTAGACCGACAACAGGTCGATGGCATGCTGGCCGGCCTGCTGCCCGGACTGGCCACCCCGACCACGAGCGGCGTCGTGGACCTGGCCCTCGCCGTACATTTCCGCCAGGCGGGTGATGAATTCGTCGACGAACACCCGCATGTCGGCGCTGACTTCCTTGTTGCGGGTAATCAGGCGGTTGTAGCCGAACAGCGCCGGGATCGCGACGAACAGGCCCATGGCGGTGGCGAGCAAGGCTGCAGCCATGCCTGGGGCGATGGCGTTGATGTTCACGTCGCCGGCCATGGCCGTGCCGAGGAACACCACCATGATCCCCAGCACCGTACCGAGCAGGCCGATGTACGGGCCGCCGGCGATGGCGTTGGACAGGGTCGAGAGTTTCGAACCCAGTTGCTGGTTTTCCCGGGTACGGACACCGTCCATGGAGCAGCGGATGGCCTCGATGGTGGCTGCGGAGACCGACGAGGTATCGGCGCCCTGGGCGCGGCGGGTGCGGATCTCCTTGACCGCGACCAGGTACAGGCGCCACAGCGAGGAATGCTCCAGGCGGCGAGCCAGGTCCTGGTCGTCGGCGAACATCTCCAGGCGCGTACCGACCTGGGCGAACTGCTCGCGGAAGGCCTCGTTGGCGCGGCTGACGCGGCTCAGGGCGCGGTTCTTGCGGATCATGATGACCCACGACTGCAGCATCATCAGCACCAGGATGGCGATGATCACCCAGGCGTCCGCCGGCACCGACTTGAGCAGGAAGCCCAGGCTGCCGAAGCCGAAACCGGATTGTTCCTCGTCGGCGCCATAGGCGACCAGCTTCGACTCGGCGCCCTGGGCCGTGGCATCGGCCAGCAACACCGCGGCAGGCCGCACGACCTTGGACAGGCGCAACTCATCGATGGCACCGTTGAAGGCGGCGAAGGCGCTCGGCGCGGCCGCCGGGTCGACGGCAGGCAGATCCCCGCCGATGGCCATCGGCGAATTGAAGGCCGCGACTTCCTGGGCCAGGCTGGCGGTTTCACGACCGTTGACGAACACCGAGACCTTGCTGCCCTGGGCGGTCAGCGCCAGGTGCTGCCACTGGCCAGGGTTAAGCGGTTGAGTCGATACCGCACGCTGGCCGTTGACCTCGACGAACGGCGTGCCCTGGCTGACACCCAGCAGGAAGGCATGGCCGCCTTCACGGCGAGCCATCAGCAGTTGATCGCCCGAAGCCTGGTCCAGGCGGACCCAGGCGCTCAGGGTGAAGGCACCGCCGGCGTTGTATTGCAGCGAAGGGCTGGCCGGCAGCAGCAGCGGCTGGCCGCTGAACTGCAAGGCGCCGCCG
>NZ_AQOH01000374.1 GCF_000364705.1 Pseudomonas fuscovaginae SE-1
ATCGATGCGGCTGCCGGTGGCGTTCTGCGCGTTGTTGGAGAAGGCCGTGGCATCCTTCGCCGGCGTCCCCGGCGCGCCATCGAAGTGGTAGACCGCGGTGTAGTTCGGCTCGAAGGCCAACTGACCATTGCTGGTGGCCGGGGCCTTCTGGTTGCCGTAGTACATCCAGATGTCCTGGCGCTGGCCCCCCTCGACCTTGGGCACATCGACCCAGATCAGCGCCATGCCCATCAGCGGGTCGAAGCTCTCGATCTGGTAGTTGAGCACGGTCTTGTCGTCGGCCGCGATGAAGCGCAGGTCCGAGCCGTCTTCCTTGACCCCGTCGAAGGTGAAGTTGCCGGTGTGCAGGCGCACCAGCAGGCTGGTGCGGCCCAGGGCCTCGTTGATGGCCGCGCCCTGGGGCGTGGTGTCGACGGTGATCTGCTTGCGGTAGTGCCAGTCGTCCTGCCACCAGGCCTGGGCGGTGGCCGGGAGCACGAAGCCCAGGCAGATCAACAGGGACACGATTAAGCGTGACATGCGGTGGTTCTCCGTCAGTAAAGGGTCAGAAAGTCGCCTGCACACTGAAGTGCAAACGTGAGTCGTATTTCTGGGTGTTCGGGCCGTCGAGCAGCGGGTAGCCCCAATCCAGGCTGCCGGACAGCCATTTGCTCAGGCTGGCGCGCGTGCCCAGGCCGACGCTGGCCAGGCTGTATTCGTCCTCCTGCTCGGGCAGGGCTTTTTCCAGGGTCAGCCGTGCGCCTTCGGCGAAGGCGTAGAAACGCCACTCCTTGACGTAGCTGCCGAGGAACTTGGCCAGGGATGGCGTGCGCAGTTCCTGGGAGAACAACATGCCGTTGTCGCCCGAGCGCTCGGCGGCCAGGTAGCCGCGTATCGAGGTGGCGCCACCGGCGGAGAATTGTTCGTTGGAAACCAGCGGGCCGGAGGCCAGTTGGAACGCCGCCTTGGACGCCGACTGCCAGTCGCTGGCGAAGGTGTAGGTGTAGTTCAGGTCGCCCTTGAGCACGGTGAAACTGGGGCTGGCGCGGTAGCGCTTGTAGTCGAACTCGTCGGAGTCGCTGCCATAGCCGAAGAAGCTGCGGGTCGCCGCCACCAGGTTCAGGCCCAGGCCGAGCTGGGAGCTTTCGGTATAGCGATAGCCGTTGTAGCCGAAGGTCAGCGGCGCGTACTTGAGCGGGATCTGGTCGCTGCTGCTGCCGAACTTCAGCTCTTCCTCGAAATCCTTGAAGTCCACGCCGATGGAGAACGAGTTGGCCCAGGTGCCACTGGAAGGCAGCGAGTAGATGCCCGAGACGCCATAGGAATGACCCTTGCCGAGCACGTTGCTGCCGCCGATGGTGGCGACGTTGCTGTCGGACTGGTAGCCGGAGAACTGCAAGGTCCAGCGCTCGCTCAGCGGTGCGCTGTAGGAGCCGGACCAGACCTTGGCGTTGCTCTGGTCCTCGGGAGCGGTGAAATAGGTCAGCGAAACGCTGTGCCCCAGTTGCCAGAGGTTGTCATAGCCCAGGGACGCGACCGCACGCAGTTTCTCGGTGTCGGCGCTGTAGTCGTTGTTCAGGCCGAGGCTGGCGTGCCAGGGATTCTGGTCCTCGACCTGCAAGTCGACGTCCATGGTGCCGGGCCGCTGGCCTTCGCGCACCAGCGGCATGACCTGGCGACCCGCGCCCTTGTTGAGCGCCGCCAGCTCGTTCTGGACCTTGGCGAAGTCCGGTACCTCGCCCTCTTTCAGGGCCGGCACCTCCTCGCGGATTTCCACCGGCGAATAGTGTCTGGCGCCCACCACGCGCACCCGGCCGACCTTGGTTTCGCTGATCTGCAGGAAGACGATGCCGCCCTCGACCTTTTGCTCGGGCAGTTCGACGAACACCGACTGGTACCCCTTGGCCTGGTAGACTTTCTGCAGGGCATCACGGGCGCCTTCGATATCGGTCAGGGCCTTCTGCGGACCGAGGAACGGATAGACCGCTTCCTCGATGTCCCGGGCCTGCAGCACGGTATTGCCGCGCACGACATATTCGTTGACGTCCACCAGACGGGCCACCGGTGCCTCCTCGGCAGCCAGTGGTCCGGCCAGCAGGGCCAGGACCAGGCCCGCACCGACCGGCCAGGCACGTCGTGCCCCTGCCGGTCGCGCCGTCTCTTTGAAGAACAGATGCTCCACACCGCCCCCTTGATTCAAGAAATGGCCCCGCGCTGCCGGGGCTTCATGGCCGGGGCTGGCGCCCCTGGCATTTGTTCAGTTGTTGGTGATCGCGACCGCCGGATGCCGTGCCAGCCAGGTATGCAGCAGGGCGAAGTTCAGGGAGAACTCCGGCATCTGCAGCAAGGCGCCGCAGAACAGTTCACCGACGATTTTCTGGATCAGCAGCACGGCCCGCGGGTTGTCCAGCAGCGTGGCGATGTCCTTGCTCAGGACGTTGAAGCTCCAGACCTTCTGGTTCAGGTCCAGGCCGACGAACCAGCGGAACAGCAGGTTGTAGTTGAGCTGCTCGTACAGCTGCTGTTCACCGGGCACCGAATACAGCAGCTGCAGCAGGAGGATGTGCATGACCGTCCGCGGGGCGATCAGCATCTTCGCCTCGGCAGCGGCTGCCAGCAGGACGTCGCGGTGCTCGTCGAGCAGGTCATCGATCCGCGGCCGCAGCAGCACCAGCGAATGGCCGGGCGGGATGTAGCTGGAGACCTCCTTCAGCGCGCCCTGCCAGTCTTCCTGGGACACGATCCAGACCCACGGCGCACCGTAGCGATAGACCGACACCGGCTTCTTGCGCGCCGCTTCGACGATCTTCGACAGGCGCTGGTCCAGCTCCTGCATGCCTACCTTCGAGTAGCGTTCCATAGTCCCCATAGCCTCCCCTCCAGCCTTCCCTGCAACCTTTGGAAACGGGGCCGAAGCCCCCTTGCCCGCTCTACATAACCAAGACAGGGCTGGCCTTGTGCTACCGAACTTTTGTCACAAAAGCTTCATTCCGCAGGAGGCATGGGGCGCAAAAGCGGTGATGAACCCGCTCCGAGACCCGCACGGCCCTTGTAGGAGCGGGCTTGCCCGCGAAGACGGCCTTGAGGTCGCCAAGAACTTCGCGCAGCGCCCGAAAAAACGGACCGCGCAAAAAAAAGGCGGCCATCAAGGCCGCCCGAGAGGAGGAACATCAAGCGTCTACAAGGTCAGGTTGCCCTGCTCCTCGTCGGTAAGGCGCAGCCTGGCCTGCTCGCTCAAGGGCCCAGCGCCCAGGACCTGGACCGGGCTGTTCGGGTTGTAGGCCGGCGTATGGCTGGCGCTTTCGCGATTCGGCGTCACCGGTTCGCTACCGAAACCCAGGACCTCGACGGTGAAGATCGACGGCCGGTCCTGCCGCGACGCGGCCTGCTGCTGCCGCGCCGCATCTTCGGCCGCCTGGGAGGCGGCAGCGCCGGCGGAGCTGGCGGAGGTCATGGCCCCGGTGTTGATCGCGGTGGTCATCGGCACACCCGAGGTCTTGCCCTGGGTCTGGATGTTCGCCGCGTTGACCACTTGCAAGGCCGCAATGTTGACGTTGCCCGAAACACGAATCCCCGCCTCGCCGGCATCGATGGTCCCCAGCGGCGCGATCAGGTCGATGTCGCCCGCAGCGATCTCCGGAATCGGATTGAGCGTCGCGATCCCGGCCCCGGTGCTCGGCACCGATGGCGACAGGGTGACATTGCCCCAGTTGTCGTAGACCCGCTTGGGCGGCGTGTAGACCACGGTGGTCTTCGAACCGCGCCCGGCGTTGATGTCGCCGGCCGCCGACCAGGCCATGATCGAACCGCCGAAGGTGGTCATGATCCGGCTCTGGCCCAGCAGGATGCTGTCCAGGGAGTACAGCTGGATATCGCCAGCCCCCTGGGTGATGACCCCGGCCGTGGCGGGCGGCGCAACACCTTCGATACCGAACAGCTGACCACCGCCCGGCGTGAGCATCTGGATATTGCCACCGAAGTCGGTGTGCACCCCGGCGCCACCGAACAGGGTGATATCGCCCTGGTAGGTGATCGGATTGCCCGCCACGTCGGTCTGCGGGAACAGCCGTGCAATGGCCTCGCGACCGCGGAGGTAGCTGCCCTGGCGCGGCCCGCCGGCCTGGTTGTACTCGCGCCCCGCCGCTTTCAGTTCGGCGAAGTAGACGTCGCGGGCGAAAATCCGTTGCTGCTCGGGAGACAGCGCCGCGTAATAGGCCCGTGCCTGTTCGGCATTGCCGCTGAAGCCGTAGCGTTCGGTCAGCCAGTCGATCAGTTCGGCCTCGTAGGTCTTGGCCACCTTGCCGCCGCTCAGCGACTGGCCGGCCTGTGCCAGGTTTTCCGGGTTCAGGTAGGTCTGGACGAAACGCAGGTAGTCCACCCCGTTCGCGCCGAAGCCGGCCTGCATCACGATACTCGCGCCCGAACGGCTGTCGCCGGGCACCACGGCACCGATGCTGGTGATGCTGGCCTTGTCTTCCATCAGGATATTGCGCCCGGCCGTCAACTCCAGGGTGCCGGGGCCGGCCACCGTGAAGTTGCTGTAGAGAATGTCGCGGCCGGCGGAAACGATGGAGACATCGTTCGGGTCGTTGTGCACGAACAGGTTGCCGGTGCTGGTGTATTTGTTCACATCACTCATACCGGAATCACTGCTGCCCAACGCGGTGCCGCTGCTGACGATATCGCGACCGGCCATCATCCAGACCGGACCGGCGCCTTCGTACCCGATCTGGCCGAGGCGTGGAGTACCCTCCTGGAAACTGATGATTCGGCCGCTGGTGACACCCAACAGGTCTCCGCTGAGCGCATAGAAGCGTGAAGGAAGGCCGTTTGCGGCAATGGCATCGGAGGCACTGCCCGGTCCGAAGACGAATAGCGGCAAGTTCGAGGACGATATCTTGGCGATATTGCCATCCACCGACAGATTGTTGCCGTCGGGGATCAGGGTTCCGAGGGAGTCATTGCTCACCCCCGCGAATGCCGGGCGCCAAGGCGTAGCCATCGTTTCAACCGCCGCACCGGAGCGAGTGACACTCAATCCACTGGCATAAATCGAATCGCCAGCCAAGAACTGCAGTTCGCCGTTCACCGACGGTGCCAGCAGCAAGGGGGCTTTGTACTCGAGGTCTTTCGACTCGCTGGTCGCAGCCTTGCCATAGTAGAGGCTGCCACCGGCCGCAGTCGCCCGCAGGACCGACGGATAGACGACTGCGGCATCGGTTGCCGTCCCATCAGTATATGGGGTGAGGTTGCCACCCGCCGAGAACAGGTCAATTGCCGTATGCCCGGTCCACAGGGTAAACCAGCTCTGCCCCATGCCATTGACGCCACCACGACTGAAAGGAGAGGAGTTCATCGGGGAGACCCTGCCGGGATCCTGCACATTCTGTACGACCAGATCACCCTGGGTCGAAAGGTTGAACGTGGCGTCACCGGGAACCAAGGTAATGCCACCGGCCGAAATAGCTCGGGTAGAACGTGTGATATCAAAGGCTCGAACCTCACCAGGCGCCTGGGAGGTCGACCTGATGCCGTAGATCTGCGCAACGGTACCCAGTGAACTCCCTTCCAGCTGGACGTGTCCACGCAGGTCGACCAGCATCCCATTCTGTTGCCCCGCGACAATACTGCTGGCAGGGTTCAGCGCCCCGCCCACCCGCAGATTCATATCGCCGCCACCGGTCATCTTCACGCTGCCATCAGCGGCGACCCGCCCGGTGCTGCCAACCACGAGAACCAGACCCTGACTACGTGGATTGACCGAGGTTGCGAACGCTGATCCGGACATCGGGGTCAATATCCCCGCATCGCCCGCCACCTGGACATCGACGTCCCCGCCACCCAAGGTGCCGAATCCGGTAAAACCTACCATCTGGTCGGCGCTGCTGCCGCCCAGGGCGGCCGTGTTGGTATAGGTACCGAAGTTGATCCACCAGGCGGTTGGCTGTACCTGCCCACCTGTATTGACGTCGCCATTGCCCTGGCGCCAGAGCCAGTTACCGACGTTGGCGGTGTTGTAGCCCAGGTCACCCGGGTTGGGCCGACCAAGACCGGTCGAAACACGGTCCATGATGTTGCCGGTGAGATCGCCCCCCACCTTGAGGGTCAGGTTACCGCCGAAATCCGGATACCAGGCACGGTAGACGCTGGCCGCGCTACCATTGACCAGCTCTTCGTAGCCACCAAAGGCGTCACCGAGAACCGTCCCGTTCGCGCCTCGCGCCCTGGCCTGGTTATAAGGATCATTAGCTGAGGTGGTGGTCGAGGAGTTACCGGCGGTATAGACGCCATAAAGCGAATCCATTTTCAGATTGCCGCCTGCCAGCAACGCCAGGTCTGCCGCACCGGTACGGATCACGCTGAAACGCTGACTACCGGCAACCAACTCGGACTGACCGACCGCCTTGCAGAATGTCGGGTTGTCCGTGCACAGTTCCGGGTAACCGATGGCATCGAAGTCAATGGGTTGTCCGGCCAGGCTGGTATCGCCAGCCCAGTTCAGCGAGCCCTCCTCGGTCCAGACATAGCTGGTGGCGGCCTTGCAGAACGTTGGGTTATCCGTGCACAGCTCCGGATAGCCAATGGCATCGAAATCGATGGGTTGCCCAACCAGGCTGGTATCGCCGGCCCAGTTCAACGAGCCTTCCTCGGTCCAGACATAGCCGCCGGCCTTGGCCTTGCCGAACATGCCATAGTGAGTGTCCGCCAGATGCAAGTCACCGTTGACCGGATGCGGCTGGACGATGCGGCTGTCGGCCGCCTCGGTATCGGCCCCTGCGACCAGGCGCAACGACCAGGATTGCGAACCTTCAGCCAGCATCGGTGCAACGGCCCAGATCTGCCCCTGACGCCCAGCGATCTCAGGACGCAGCTGTATCGATTCCACGCCAGTCAGAAGTTTCACATCGGTACCCGAAGGAATCAGGGCGCCACGGGAGAGCACCTGATTCCCGTTCAGGACAACGGTCTGCTTCGTACCGGCACCCCCAGGCAAGGGCACGCCCTTGGGCCAGGTCAGGCTCCGGAAGTTGGCCGCCGCAGGAAGAATGCTACCGGCATCCAGCTGTGTACCCGCCGCCAGAGTCTGGGACTGGCTCAGCAACGTACCGGCGGCGAACAGAATATTGCCTGATGCATCGCGTACCGCCGCCGCCAACACGGTTCCTGCGGGTAGCGACAGGGCCTGATCCAGTGTCGCCGATACTGGCAAGCGGATTCCTGATGCCAGTTGCAAGCCTTTTATCGGCAAGTCGTAGTTGAGCGTAACGCCGGCAGGGAAGGCCGTGCCATCAGCCAAGGTCACCCCTGGCCCCGGCACGACGGTATCCCCTCCGTTGATGTCGATGCCAGGCAGCAAGGTCCAGCCCTTGTCGTCCTGGGTCGCCGGCGGCGGCGCAAAACCATCGTTGATACTGCCGTAGATGTTCAGGTCGCCACCGGCCCGGAAGGTCAGGCTGCCGACTTCACCAGAACCGTAGACACCGGTCTTCTGTGTATTCGGGTTTGCACTGGCATAGCGATAACCCGACAGGTCGATATCGCCCTGCACCACCAGGTCGCCGTCCGGCGTCGCGCTGACGATCTCCACGCCGGGACGCAGATGGAAGGCATCGGCGTAGGTGGCGTTGTTCAGGCCCGCCAGCTTGCCCTGCATCAGGCTGGTATTGGCCAGGGCTGCATTGATGAACGCGGTGCTCTGCAGATGCTTGGCGTCCAGGTAGGCCTGGTCGATGATCTGGTACGGGCGACCGCTGGCCGCCGGATCTGTGCCGTAGGCCGCATCGTCATAGCGCCAGGTACCGTTGACGGCGATCGAGCGTGCGCCCTGGAGGGTCAGCGGACCGCTGGCATCGATGGCGATATCGCCGCCGGTGACGCCGCCCAGGCGAGGCGCGTTCAGCTCCAGGGTGCCGCGGGCGCGGCCATCGTTCTGTCCCGGCAGGCTGCCCAGGGCCACATCGGTGCCGTGGCGCAGGTCGATACGCGCCCCGCTGCCCAGGGTCAACTGACCATTACCCGAATTGAGCTCGACGATCGCCCGGTTCGGCGAGTCGATGATCTTGCCGTAGCTGTCGACCCGCAGGCGTGTGCCGTGGGCATCGAGCACCGCGCTGCCGTCGAGGGTCAGGCCGTTTTTCGCCGACAGACGAATGCTGCCGACCCGCTCGCCGCTCGCATCGATGGTGCCGCTCACCCGCAGGCTGCCGTTATCGATGGAGACGGTCACGTCACCGGCCTTGAGCCCATCACCAATGGTCAGGTCACCCTGCTTGAGCTGGAAGCTGCGCGAGCCCGTCACCTGTCCGTCGTTCAGACGCTGGTTGAGGGCAGCGAACTGCTCATCGAGCGTCCCGGTCGTACCCAGTCGTTGAGCCTGGATCTCGACACCCCCAGCCGTGTAAGGCATCAGGGTGCCGCCCGCGTCGTAATAGCCGCTGCTGGAGCCCAGGATGCGCCCCTGCAGGTCCACGATACCCGCCGAGGCATCCAGTGCCACCGCGCTCAAGTTCCCGGCCTGGTTGTACTTGGCCGACAGGTCGATACGCGAACCTGCCGCCTGGTGAATATTGCCCGTGCGGCTTTCCAGCTTGACGCTGCCACCCCAGCCGTACTTGGTCACATCGTTGAAGACGATGGCCCGCCCGGCCACGTCGATCAACGCGTCATCCGTCAACACCACATCGCCGGTCGCCCCCAGGCTGACCTTGCCGCTGGGCAGGACCACGGCGCTGGCCAGGCGGATGCTGCTGCCCTGCAGGGCCAACTCGGCGCCCTGCCCCTTCACCTCGCCAACGACGGCCCCCGACGACGAGACATCGATCGCACCACCGGCGGTGATGCGGTTCACTGAACCCGCCTCCCCGGTCATCAGTGGCGTCAGGATGTTCAGGTTGCCGCCGCTGTACTGGAAGCCCTTGCCCGCCTCGTAGGCCCCCTGGCTCTGGTAGACCGAAAGACTGCCCTTGTGGTTGGCGGTGATGCGCTCGCTGGCATTGAGATTGACGTTGGTGAAACCCAGTACCAGGCGGTCGAAGCTTTTCACGGTATTGGGCTGGGCGAAGTCGCCGTAACCGAACTCGATGCGTTCGGCGTTGATATCCAGGCGTCCGCTGCCGGTTCCCGCACCACCGGCGATCACCGAACCGGCCGGTTTGTCCGAACCCTGCCAAATCAGGTTGGCGGTATGAATGGTCGCCACATCTGCGGCGCCACCCGCACCATAGATGGCCGGAGTGGACAGCATCAGATTGCTCAGGCGCGACTTGCCGGTCTGTGCGTCATAGGTATCGAGCGTCGTGGTGCCGTAGAAGTTGAACGCATCACGGGCCGACAACTGCAAGGTTTCCAGGGCTGGAGCGCCATATTGGCTATCGCCCTTGAGCAAACGATCGAGCACAGCCTGGTTGAGTGTCAGGCCGGAAGGCAGCCGGCCGCCGGTTGCCGCCCCCAGCAGGGCCTCGGGGCTGCCCACGTTGATATTGTTCAAGGCGAGTGTCAGGTGACGAGTCCCATAGCGAACCTGGTCATCCAACTGGAAGTCGCCACTGGTTGTCGCAACGATACTACCTTGCGAATAGAGTTCAGTATGCCCCGAGCAGGGTGCGCTGGTACATTTGCCAATCAGGATACCGCCACCTTGGGTATCTTCGAGTAACTGAACATTCAGCAACCCGTTGGACACTGCCAGCATGTTGGCAACGCTGTAGATGAAGCCGTCCCGCGCATCATAGGCTGCATTACCGTGCCTCAGGGCATTGATCGAGGCACCTTGCTCCAGAACGATGTCCCCGGTGCTGCTCACCAGGAATACTTCAGGCGCGGACAAGGTGGCACCGTCACGCAAGACAATGCTTCTTGAGGTGCCTGACATGGTAATGATATTGCCGCCCTGGCCGTAGAGGACCGTCGCGAGGCCGCCTATGGTCAGGCGAGAAGCCCCCAGGGAGTTCAGACTCTGCGCATCAAGGGTCACCCCATCGAATTGGGGCGTGGCCTGTTGCCCGGCACCAATGATTTCAATCTGCGCGCCACCGTTGCCCAGTACCGCAACCGAGCCACCAACACCACCGGACGCCGCCTCGAACTTACCGATACCCTCGAAGGAGAAGGCATTCTCAGCGCCACCCTTGAGCAGATCCAGTTTGAGTGTCTTGGCATCAGCCGCCAGCATGGCCCGGGGTACACCCAGCCGTGCGGCATCCGCCAGTGCGAATTGGGCGTAGCTGGTCTCGTTGTACTGTGAATATCGACGCAGAACGTCGCCAGAGGTCAGGATGATCTGGCTGGCGACCGCATTGTTGATGCCGGTGTTTGCGATCGACAGTCGACCCGAAGTCGCCCATGAGCCGTTGTTCAGCAACTGGGTGATGCCTGTCGACCCGCCGCTGGCCAAACCATTGAGTTCGACACGGAATGCGCCTGGCAACAGGGCATAAGTCGAAGGCATCAGGGTATAGGTACCCGCCGCCAAGCCAGGGACGCCCGTGCCGATGGTGATCTGCTGCCCCAGCACCGGATCGACCCCCCCCCCTCGGGAGCAATGGGAGCATATCCCGGCTGCACGCCCGGAACGATGGCATAGATGGGGTTGGTCGCCAGGCCCGGCAGGGTGAACGTACCGTCCGCACCGATTTGCACCAACGGGTTGAAGCGGGCATCGGTGGAGCCGCCGCGGCCAGAGATGAAACCGGCACCCAGCAGGTCGCCTCCACCGGAAAGGTCCAGCGTTGCGTCAGGCAGTACCGCAACGGACTGGCCGCCCAGGGAGACACCGACCTGCAACCCGGCGTTGTTCGTCGGTGTTCCGCCCTGCCCCAGGAACACCACTTCCTTGCCGGCGTAACGGTAGGTCTGACCATCGAAGGTGCCACCGTAGGGTAGAACCAGACCCTTGCCGCTGACCGAAGTCAGGCTGCCCGGCATCAGCTTGACGCTGGCGGTACGGCCGATGAGGCTGTCTGGAGCCGAAGTGCCAATCTCGAGCAACCCCAAAGGCGCGCGGACCACCCCGCCCTGCACGATGTTCGCTGCCGTCAGTTGCAGATAACCGAAGGCCGAATAGGGAATGGCCGGCGCTGCGTCGCAAGTCCTGGCAATGGTCAGGGTGCGAGCGGGGTCGAACAGCATCCCATTGCTGTCCTGACCCCAGCCATGGCCGGCCACGACTCGTGCACCAACGCCAGTACCGGGATAGATCTGCGCTGCGCGAAGCGTCATGTCGCCCTGCGTCAGCAACTGTGTATTGATACGTCTGACGATCGCATCCTCCACGGTACCGGCCAGGAAGCGCAGATCACCTTGACTGTTCAGGTCAACCCGGTCAAAACCTCGACGCTCGAAGTCGGCCAGCGCCCCATTTGCCTGGCGAATACTGGTTTTGGTACCGAAGACCACGCTGCCGCGCACATCAAGCATCGACGAGTTCGTGGTGAAGATCGCCTGGGTCGCGCGCTGGGAGGGGTTACCCTTGGCAGGCAGTATGGGGCTGGTGTACAGGTCGCGCGAGTCGGGCTTGGCCAGCAGGCCGCCCAGCAAGAGATAGGGAGCCGACAGGTTCACATGCGAGCGATCGGCGGCCCCTTCGGTCATCGCCAGGGCCCCGCTATACAGCCGCAGGCTCTGCCCCATGTTCAACGAGACGTCACCGTCGAAACTGATCAGGCCGTTACTGAGCAGCGCCAGATTGTCGAAACCACCGGCTCCGACCTGGTCCACACCCAGTGCACCGTGGCCATAGGACAACGAGCCGGCAGCGTCCTCGGGCGTATCCGCCAGGACAACGGACTGCCGGGTCTGGCCGACTACCAGGTCGCGAACCGGCAGCACCCGGTCGGTGACCGAACTCTTGAGGTAGCCGGGCGTTTCCAGAGCCACCGACAGGCTACCGCCCGCCGCACCGGC
>NZ_AQOH01000375.1 GCF_000364705.1 Pseudomonas fuscovaginae SE-1
GCTGGCGACCAGCGTGCGGCCCTGCCCCGGCACGTCGAGCATGGCCTGGGTGCCGGATGCCTCCAGCCTGGCCCCCTCCCGCACTACCACGAACAGATCCGCAGCCTTGGCGATACCGGTCACCGGATCCAGATCACCACCGATGCTGATCTGCCCACCATTACGCACCATGCCATAGGTTCTGCCACCCGCATCGGTACCCGTCGCCGCGCGCGCGGCGACATCGATCAAGGCATGCTCGCCCAGCCATATGGAGCGACCGTGGCCGATGGCATTGACCTTGTCGACATCCTGATCGGCCGGTTTGATTCCACCCAGGCTGACCTTGCCGCCCCAGGCATTGAGCGTCCCGTCCAAGGTCAGTTGGCCAATGCTGCCGAGTGCGATGGACTGGCCCGGATCCACGGAAATGACCGCGCCACGGCCCACGGTCAAGGCCGTACTGGCCATATCCGCCGCAGCGCTTTGAGCGGTGCCGGCGTTCAGGCTCAGGCTGGCCCCATTGCGCTGTGTCAGCACACCCTTGGCGGCGTCGTTCTGGTAAAGCTCCGGTGTCCAACGCTCCAACAGTGTCGCTGGAGAGGCTCCGGACGGTGTATCGCCGGCCTGCTCTCCAAACCGATAGACCGGCATGGTCACAGCGACCTGGGTATTGTCGGTGACCGTCAGCCCCTGATTGCCGGTGATGTCATAGGCCGAGAACCCCTTGTTGAAGAAGTCGCCAGCCAATTGCAGGGTACCGGCAGCTGTCGGTATCGGGCTGTTGCCGATCTGTACCTTGCCGGCCTGCAGTTTCAGGGTGCCGCCACCATTGACGCCGTAACCACGCAGTTCGCCGTCGAGCGTCAGGTTGCCCACGGCGGTGGAGTTGCCCAGGTTGGCAGCGAGGGTGACATCGCCTCCCTTGCCACCGCTGAGCTTGCGATTGTTGAGGATAGCGGCCCCCGAGGATACATCGACCAGGCTGCCAGCCCGAAACATCACGTCACCAGAGCTACGCAGTGAAACCGAACCGCCATTGATATAGGGCAACCGACTGTTGTCGCCATCCAGTGCCAGGTTGCTCCACAGTCCACTGGTATCGAGTTTCATGCCTGTTGCGATATCAACCACGGCCTTCTGGCCGGTCGGAGGCTGAATGATCTGATCGATCAGGCCCTGAGTCGGGTTTGCCGAGCTCACCTGATTGAGCACGTTGCCCAGGCGCAGGCTGCCGGAATGGGCTGTCAGGTTGGCATTGACCCGCACCTGCGGCCCGTACAGGGTGATATCCCCGCCATTGCCTACTGTCAGGTCACCGTTGATCTGGATCTGCTGCTTGGCCGCCACCTTGATGGCGCCGAGCTGGAAGCCGTTGAGCTGGTCGCTGTCGAGGTACATCGTGCCCTGGCGATTGGCGGGCAAGGCAGTGTCCAGGTCCAGTCCGGCGGCGATCCGCTCGACACCCTCGCCGATCTGTACCTGGTCCGCCATGGCATCCAGGCTATAGCGCAAGGTCCCCGTCGTCTTGTCATAGATCGGCGTGTACTTGCCGAATATCAGCTGCGCCCGCTGGGCAACGGCGTTGCGCGATTGCTGGTAACCATCGAGATTGAGGTTGGGTGCCTGGTTCTGCCGATCGCCCTTGAACACCTCGCTGACAATCTGGCCTTCCAGCACGGCATTGGTGGTACCGATCACCAGCTTGCCGGCATCACGGCCCACGGTGTAGCCCGACTCATAGCGCTGCTGCTGGGCGATCATCGGGTTGTAGAAGTACTCGGTCTGGCCCCAGCGGGCACTTGTGGACTCGAAGCCCTTGTAGATCCCGGAGTAGAGAATATCCCCGGGTGCCTTGGACAACTCATACAGGCGGCCATCGGGCCCCTTGAGCCAGGTCTGCCGGATATAACCGGACTGCACGTCGACGGTACCTCCGGACAAGTTGAGTTGCGCACCCTGCTGAGTCACCACATCCTTGCCGGTAAAGTTCAGTGTGCCGCCCTGAGCCATCCACTCGCCGATATTATGGCCCTGGGTACCCAGATACCCGCCCACTTCCAGCAGGCCGCCCGCGGTGTACCAGCGATCGGTGGCATAGCCGTTGGTGCCGGCCGGGACGAATACCAGCTCACGCAGATCGACCCAGACATCGTTGTTGATCAGCTTGCCGCCGTCACGGTTGACCGGCGCATCACGCTGCTCGTTACCCTGCACGTTGATCTTGATGTTGTTGGATTCCATCGAGACCTTCACGCCGAACGCGCCAGAGACGTCGACCACCGCCCCGTCGCGCACCAGGCTGCGCCGGCCGGCGCTGACCGCCACCTGGCCGCCGGTGGCGAGGGTGATGGAGCCGTTCTGGAAATCCACATTGCCGCCGCTGACGATCTCGATCCGCGACTGGTCGCTACGGTCACTGACCGTGCTCAGGTTGTTGAAGAACCCGGTGACCAGGGTGTTCGGCAACCCATCGAGACCGTTCAGGCCGTTGTTGCGCTGGCTGTCGAGGGCGGTGGCATCGGTGTTTTCCAACAGGATCGCGGTGGTGCTGCCCTGCCCCAGGGTCACGCTGCCGGTGGTATCGGTGGCGGAGTTGAGCAGGTGGAGGGTGCCACGGGTGTCGACCGAGGTACTGGCCAGGGCCACACCATTTTGCTGCACCTGGTGCCCGGTCAGGGTGATGTCGCCGGTGGAGGCCATGATCAGGCCACTGTTGGTCACCTTGCCAGCAGTGCTGCCAGCCTTCAGCGAAGTCGCCACCTCGTTGCCACGGGTGGTCGAACGCTGGTTGCCGCTGGTGCCGACACCCCGGCGGATGTAGAAGCTGTCGCCTGCCGCCAGGGTGGTCTGGCCCTTGGCGGTAACGATGGTACCGGCGTTCTCCACCTCGGAGCCGAGCAGCAGCGCATAGCCGCCGGACTCGGTCGAAGAGCCAGGGGCCAGGGTCTGGATGATCGCGCCACGCTGGACCTCGACCTTGCCTGCGGCATCGGTGAAGGTCGGCTGGGTGCCGTTGGCGTCCACATAGATCCCGCGTTGGGTGAACTGCTCGTCGGTGATGGTCGCGGCGGCGGCCACCAGGTTGCGCACGTTGACCTGGCTGGAACCGCTGAACACCACACCGTTGCGGTTCATGATCATCACGGTGACGTTGCCCTTGACCTGGCCCTGGATCTCGCTGGGACGCGCCAATGGGTCGTTGACACGGTTGAGCACCGCCCAGTTCGACTGCTGCTGGAAATCCACCGTGGTGTTGCGCCCGACGTTGAAGGTCTCCCAGTTGAGGATCGCCTTGTCGGCGGTCTGCTCGATGGTCACGGTGGTCTTGCCGCCGGACTGGGTCTGGGTCGGCGCCTTGGCGTTGAGCCAACCTTGCGTCAGGCTGTTGTCAACCTGCAGACCGCCCTTGCCCAGGCCATCCGGAATGTTGCCCAACTGGCCGAGTGCCGCCTGGCGACCGGCGGCCTGCGCGGCTTGTTGGGCGGCGATGGCGGCCACGGTGCTGTTGAGATTGCTCAGCGAGCGCTGCAGTTGCTGGTTGGCACGGGTCTGCTCCGCCAGGGTCGGTAGACCCGGAATCTGCCCGCTGTTGTTGCGCGCCGCGGTGGCCGAAAGGTTGGCCCCCTTGTTGGTGAACCAGGCCGAACTGAACGCCGTCTCCGCCTGGGCACTGCCGGCCACCATCAACAAGGCAATGGCGTGGGCCAGGGGCTTGAGCCGCAGGATCGCAGATACGTCGTCGTGACGCTGGGCGTTGAGTCTTGCCGAGGGTTTGCAGCGCAGCATCACTCCATCCTTTTCAAATCGTGCAAAGGGCTGCAACGCGTGACCCGATGTGTGACGGGGCGTTGCTCATACCGGATAGGCGGTTACAGAAGATCGCGACCGAACTTCTGTCATGGAAAATTCATCTGATGGGAGTCGTGCTCCCGCACGCAAAAAATCAGCAACGGCAGGGCCGTTGCTGATCGGGTATCGCCAGTCGTTGAAGCGAGGGTTACAGCGGACGACCGATGGTGTTGCAGACGCTGGTGTTGCCGATGGCCTGAGCGCTGGTGGCGGTCAGGAAGCTGCCACGAACGGCCACTTTCCATGCGGCTGGCAGCGGCACGAAACGGTTGGCAGTGATGGCGGCGTCGTTGTTGGTGGCGGCAGTGGAGCCGTAGTGACGGGTGAAGAAGTCACGGACTTGGCTGGTCTGGGTGGCGTCGGCGTAGCACTGGCTGAAGACCAGGTTGGTGAAGCCCAGGATGGGGTAACCCGAGGATGGGTAGGCCACGACGCTTGGGTCAGTCGAGCTGGCGGCAGCGGCGAAGACAGGTACCCAGGCGTTGGGGTTGGAACGGTTGGCGGCGGCTGGAACCGGTACGGCAGCGATAGCGGCCGAAACGTTGGCAGGCGCTGGGGAAAGGCCGTTGATCTGAGCGACCTTGGTGGCGTCATCCAGACCAGCAAGGGTGGTGGCGGCGAAGTCCGGGCTCATGTAGGTGATACCACCAGCGGTGGAGTTCAGCGCGGTCATGACACCCTGGCTGCCGGTTGCCGATACGGCACCGGCCGGCAGGCCACCCGAGAAGCTGCTGCCGAAGGTGGTGGTGATAGCGAACTTGCCACCTTCGGTCGTCTCGGAGCACTTGGCATTCAGGAAGCGGGTGAACAGCTCGGTGGTACCGCTGCTTTCGCTGCGATAGACCAGCTTGATCGCGCCGGTACGACCGGAACCCGTTACGTCATCCCAGGTTTTCAGACGGCCGGAGAACACGCCACACAGTTGATCGACGCTCAGGTTCAGGTTGGTGGTACCCGCCTGGTTGAAAGGAATGGCGACCGAAGTGGCCACCGATGGAACCTGGATCAGTGGACCCCAGGCAGCGCCGTGGGCGGAGACGTAGCCGTCCAGCTCAGCCTGGCTCAGCTTCGAGTCGCTACCGGCCCAGTGTACGTTCTTGTTGGTCACGCCGGCCACGAACTTGGTGTAATCGTTGTTCAGGAAGGCTGCCTTGCCTGCGCCGCTGCCTACGCCGATGTAAGGAGCAAAACCGGCAGTCAGCACGCCGGAAGTCTGGTACAGCGGTTGTGGCAGAGTGGCACCGCCACCGTTGAGATCAGCCATCGCGGCCTGAGCGGTGCACAGGGCGGCGAGAGTCAGGGAAACTGCCAGAGCGTTGCGCTTAAACATGAAGAATCTCCTTTCGTCGTGTTCGTACGTTGAGGTTGCTCGTTCGTGACGCCATGGCGCTCGATGCGTCGCCTTGCTTCCAGACGACTTGTGGGCTGAGGCCATGGAGCAGAAGTTCTCAACTTCCGGTGACAGATAAAGGAAAAAACCTCGGGTGAATGCGATTGATTTTCAAATTATTTATCGGGTGATTTCGCTGTTTTTACTGCAAGTTCGCGGTATTTCTTCGGGAGTGGCAAAGAGCCCTACGCTACAGGCGACAGGAACCGGGTCATAACTGTGTGGATATGACAGAACAAGGAACCCGAGTTCTAAGTGACATCACCTGCTAATGTGCAGGCAATTCAAAAAACTTCCAGGCCCTCCCCCATGCCCCATCTCGCCCGAACCCATCCCCGCCTGACCATCGCCACCCTCCTCGGCCTGGCTGCCGGCGTGCTGGTACCGATCAGCCCGGTACTGACCAAGGTCCTCATTGGCTGGAACAGCGCCGTGTGGTCCTACCTGGTCATGATGCTGTGGCTGACGATGCGCTCCAGCCCGGACGATGTGCAGCGCTTCGTCGAGCGCGAGGATGAGAATGCCGGGACGGTGCTGCTGATCGTGTCGATCGCCGCGATTGCCAGCCTGGCGGCCATTACCTTCGAGCTGGCGGGCGGCAAGGATCTGGATGCACATGCCCGGGCCTGGCACTACGCTTTTACCGGTTTGACGGTGCTGGGGTCATGGCTGCTGATCGGGGTGATCTTCAGTGTGCACTATGCCCGGCAGTTCTATCAGTCGGACGCGGATGAGCCGCCGCTGCGCTTTGCCGATGGCGAGAAATATCCGGATTACTGGGACTTCCTGTATTTCTCTTTCACCATTGGGGTGGCGGTGCAGACGTCGGATGTCGGGGTGGCGACGAAGGCGATGCGCAGGGTGGTGCTGGCGCAGTCGTTGATCGGATTTCTGTTCAATACGGCGATATTGGGGTTTTCGATCAATATTGCGGCGGGGCTGTTTGGCTGAGAGGTCCACCGGGCGGAAGCCAGGTTTGAGGAAATACTCCAATGAGAGTGGAAGCCGGATTTATCCGCGAAGAGGCCCTTGAGACCGCCAAAAGCTTCGCGGATAAACCGGACCGCCGGCGCCCACAGGTCCGGCGCCTACGGGAAGCAGGGATTACTCGGTGGTCAGCACACCACGACGAATCTGGTCACGCTCGATCGATTCGAACAGCGCCTTGAAGTTGCCCTCGCCGAAACCATCATCCCCCTTGCGCTGGATGAACTCGAAGAACACCGGCCCCATCAGGGTTTCCGAGAAGATCTGCAGCAGCAGGCGCTTGTCGCCCTCCTGCGAGGCGCCGTCCAGCAGGATGCCGCGCGATTGCAGCTCCTGGACCGGCTCGCCATGGTTCGGCAGGCGGCCTTCGAGCATTTCGTAGTAGGTGTCCGGCGGCGCGGTCATGAAGCGCATGCCGATCTTCTTCAACGCGTCCCAGGTCTTGACCAGGTCGTCGGTGAGGAAGGCCACGTGCTGGATGCCTTCGCCATTGAACTGCATCAGGAACTCTTCGATCTGCCCCGAGCCCTTCGACGACTCCTCGTTGAGCGGGATACGGATCATGCCGTCCGGCGCGGTCATCGCCTTGGAGGTCAGGCCGGTGTACTCGCCCTTGATGTCGAAGTAGCGGATCTCGCGGAAGTTGAACAGTTTCTCGTAGAAGTTCGCCCAGTAGGCCATGCGCCCGCGATAGACGTTGTGGGTCAGGTGGTCGATGATCTTCAGGCCCGCCCCTTGTGGGTTGCGGTCGACGCCGTCGAGATAGACGAAGTCGATATCATAGATCGAGCTGCCCTCGCCGAAACGGTCGATCAGGTACAGCGGCGCGCCGCCGATGCCCTTGATCGCCGGCAGGTTCAGTTCCATCGGACCGGTGGCGATGTGGATGGGCTGGGCACCCAGTTCCAGGGCACGGGAATAGGCCTTCTGCGCGTTCTTCACCCGGAAGGCCATGCCGCAGACGGACGGGCCGTGCTCGGCGGCGAAGTACGAGGCTTCGCTGTGGGGTTCGTTGTTGAGGATCAGGTTGATCGCGCCCTGGCGATACAGGTGCACGTTCTTGGAACGGTGGGTCGCGACCTTGGTGAAGCCCATGATCTCGAAGATCGGCTCCAGGGTGTTCGGGGTCGGCGATGCGAATTCGATGAACTCGAAGCCCATCAGGCCCATCGGGTTTTCAAAGATATCTGCCATGGTGGCGCCTCATCATGTCAATCAAGTAACGGTCGGTTAGTTGCTGTCGATGCGGAGGCTTGCGGGTGGCGCACAGGAAATGCCCCGCACGCTGCGGGCAAGGAAATCGCCGTAGATCAGTTTGAACCCGAGTATCTTCATTGCAACCCAGTCTCTCAGGGCGAGGCTTCTGTCGCCAGAAGACATTATTCTTATATGCGTAAGTAGATTCTACATGGCGTAAAACGTTTTGTCCGTATCACTTTTCATTTCCTGCGCGGTCGCAGGAAAACCGGCAACCCCCTGCAACAACCTCTGAAGGCGCGAATGCATCAGCCCCGACTATCCTGCCAGAAGCCGTGCCAGCCATCGCTTCCCCTGTCCACACAGGTCTGCTCATGCCACTGACCGTCAAAGGCCGACCCTGGCCTGCCCGCTACGGGCTGAATCTGCTGATCGGCCTGCTGCCCATCGTTTCGGGCATTGCCATCCTGCACTGGCAGGCCGACCGGGCACTCAACGCCAAGGCCCGGGAAACCGCCGAGGATGTCCTGAAGCAGTTCGAGCTGATGCTCGACAACACCGAACTGGCCGCCCACGCCATCTTGCCGCTGGCCGGGCGCCCCTGTGCCCAGGCGGAACTGGCCCTGCGCGAACAGGTCGCCCGCCGCCCGTACGTACGCGCCGCCAACCTGGCCTGGAACGACAATATGTACTGCACGTCGTTGTTCGGGGCCTACCAGGAAGCTGTCAACCCGGCCGACTATGTCGCCGGCAGCCTCTGGCTGATGAAGGGCAACACGGTGACGCCCGGCTCCTCGCTGCTGGCCTATCGGCTGGCCCAAGGCGATGGCGCGGCGATCGTCAGCATCGACGGCTACCACCTGAGCAACCTGCTGCACCTGATGGGTCGCGAGACCGGCCTGGTGCTGCAGGTCGGCAATGCCTGGACTTCCGGCCAGGGCCAGATCATGGGCGGCAAGGCCCCGGCATTCGCCGTGGCCCGTACCAGCCTGCGCTCCAGCCGCTTCCCGTTCAGCGTCAACGCGGGCTTTGCCGAGGGCGAGACCTGGCGCTATCTGGTCAAGGAGTATCGGGAGCTGCTGGCGCTGCTGTTGATCCTCGGCCTGCTGGCCGGGATCACCACCCGCTGGCTGCAGAAACGCTCGGGCGCGCCGAGCAACGAACTGCGACGGGCGCTCGAGGCCAGAGAGTTCATCCCGTATTTTCAGCCGGTGGTGCGCAGCGGCACGCTGCAGTGGTCCGGCCTCGAAGTGCTGATGCGCTGGAACCATCCCCGCGAAGGCCTGGTACGCCCCGACCTGTTCATCCCCTTCGCCGAGCACTGCGGGCTGATTGTGCCGATGACCCGCTCGCTGCTGCAACAGACCGCCGCCCTCCTCGCCCCCCACGCGGCGTCGCTGGAGCCGGGTTTTCATGTCGGCGTGAACATCACCGCCCAGCATTGCCACGACCTGGAACTGGTGCAGGACTGCCGCAACTTCCTGGCGGCCTTCGCTGCCGGCCAGGTCCGGCTGGTGCTGGAGCTGACCGAGCGGGAGCTGATCGAACCCAGCGAGGTCACCCACCAGTTGTTCGAACAATTGCACGAGCTGGGCGTGATGGTAGCCATCGACGACTTTGGTACCGGCCATTGCAGCCTGAGTTACTTGCGCAAGTTCAACGTCGACTATTTGAAGATCGACCAGAGTTTCGTCGCCATGATCGGTGCCGATGTGCTGTCACGGCATATCCTCGACAGCATTATCGAACTGAGCGTCAAACTGGAACTGGGCATCGTCGCCGAAGGCGTGGAAACAACCGAGCAACGCGATTATCTGGCCGCCCGCGGCGTGGATTTCCTGCAGGGTTATCTGTTTGGCAAGCCATTGCCGGCGGCGGACTTCCTCAATGACCTGAAACGTCAGACTGGTGATTAGTAGCCACCATGAAGATAACGTTTCAATCCCGGTAACATCTGCCACCGCGGACATATGATTTACTCTTGGACAAATAACTACTACACTTTTCCTGCCTGCAGTAAATCGACGGGAAAGCCTCTGGCTTATCAATAATGATCCGCGGCATTCCGGGCGTTACCGACAACGCCTGATCGGATCGACTGCAAGCGCCGGCTTGTCTCTTTCGTTACAGGTTGCCCGCAACCCCATAGACCACTGGAGTAAAAACCTTGTCCAAACTCGCTGAGTTCCGTGCCGCAGAAAAAGCCCTTCAAGAACAACTCGCCCAGCTGGAAGCATTGAAGAACGATGCCGGGCTCAAGAAGGAAATCGAGTTCGAGAAGAAGCTTAATGACCTGATGACGAACTACGGCAAAAGCCTGCGGGACATCATCGCCATCCTCGACCCGCATGCCAGCCTCGGCAAGGCCGCCCAGGCGCCGAAGCAGCGCCGCGCCCGCGTTGTCAAGGTCTATCAGAACCCGCACACCGGCGAACTGATCGAAACCAAGGGCGGCAATCACCGTGGCCTCAAGGCCTGGAAAGAACAATACGGTGCCGCCACCGTCGATACCTGGGTTCGCAGCTGACTGCCCGGTCTATAAAGAACAAACCCTGCTCATGCAGGGTTTGTTCATGGATATAAGTTTATCCCATCGATGGTGCGCCACGCGCGCTATTGCAATCCCCGCCGCACTCGCAGCACGAGCATCAGACAGATATCCACTTGCGACAGACATAGTTCAAAAGAGTTCAATCCGGTCGAAACTTTCATCCGCCACCGATTAATGACAGTTTGCCAGCAAGCTGGTGACTAACGTCATCAAACCTGACCTGCTTGTAAAAAATTCCCCACACTCCCGAGTGAACAGTCTCACCGCTCTACGTCGGTCGGATAAAAAACGGTATTTTTCATCTTTCACATTTTTTTCACATCAACTCTTACAGGATGAAGGCTGCTAAAGGACTAGCGCCCCAATGCCCGCTTCGGCGGGCTTCTTTATGCCCTCGATATTTGCCGCCACCTCCTCATATAACTTCCCAAGCGACTGAAGTAGCCGGCTATTACCTTTCGTTTTGAACGGCGCGCCAGAATGCGGATCGAACGGATTTGGAGCTTGAATCCGGTTTCCGTATCATCCTTTTCCCACAAGGTCCAATGAGCGACCGCCGTTCCACCATCTTCGCGGAGGGCTTATGAGCCTGCACGACCTGAACACCTTCCCCGGCGTCACCGCCCAACCCGACAGCGCCACCCAGGGCTTCGTGTTCAACCACACCATGCTGCGCGTCAAGGACATCACCAAGTCCCTGGATTTCTACACCCGGGTGCTGGGTTTCTCCCTGGTGGAGAAGCGTGATTTCCCCGAGGCCGAATTCAGCCTGTATTTCCTCGCACTGGTCGACAAGGCGCAGATCCCGGCCGACGCGGCCGAGCGCACGCAATGGATGAAGTCGATTCCCGGCATCCTGGAACTGACCCACAACCACGGCACCGAAAACGATCCGGACTTCGCCTACCACAACGGCAACACCGACCCACGGGGCTTCGGCCACATCTGTGTCTCGGTACCGGACATCCGGGCCGCCTGCGAGCGCTTCGAGGCCCTGGGCGTCGAATTCCAGAAACGCCTGAGCGACGGCCGCATGAAACACCTGGCCTTCGTCAAGGACCCGGACGCCTACTGGGTCGAGATCATCCAGCCAGCACCGCTGACAGACGCCGAATAAGGCGCTGTAACGCAAAAGCCCCATGGATCAGATCCATGGGGCTTTTTTACATCCGCATCAAAGGCCGCACAGGCTCTTCGTGGGAGCCGGCTTGCTGGCGATTGCGCCGCAGTCGACCATTCACTCTCAAGCCGGAGCCGAAGTCCGGATCAGGTGGTCGAAGGCACTCAGCGAGGCCTTGGCCCCCTCACCCACCGCGATCACGATCTGCTTGTACGGCACCGTGGTGACGTCACCGGCCGCGAAGATACCCGGCAGCGAAGTCTCACCGCGCGCATCGACAATGATCTCGCCACGTGGCGACAGCTCGATGGTGCCCTTGAGCCAGTCGGTGTTCGGCAGCAAACCGATCTGCACGAAGATCCCTTCCAGATCGACGGTGTGGAATTCACCCGAATCGCGATCCTTGTAGGCCAGGCCGGTGACCTTCTGGCCATCGCCCTTCACTTCACTGGTCAGCGCACTGGTGATGACCTTGACGTTCGGCAGGCTGTACAGCTTGCGTTGCAGCACGGCATCGGCGCGCAGCTTGCTGTCGAACTCCAGCAGCGTCACATGGCTGACGATACCGGCCAGGTCGATGGCCGCCTCGACACCGGAGTTACCACCGCCGATCACCGCGACACGCTTGCCCTTGAACAGCGGACCGTCACAGTGCGGGCAGAAGCACACGCCCTTGGCCTTGTATTCCTGCTCGCCCGGCACACCCATTTCGCGCCAGCGGGCGCCGGTGGCAAGGATCACGGTCTTGGCCTTGAGGCTGGCACCGCTCTCGAAGCGCACTTCGTGCAGCTCCCCGGCATTCTTCGCCGGCACCAGCGCGCTGGCCCGCTGCAGGTTCATGACGTCGACGTCGTACTGGCGTACGTGCTCTTCCAGGGCCCGGGCCAGCTTCGGCCCTTCGGTTTCCTGGACCGAGATGAAGTTCTCGATCGCCATGGTGTCCAGCACCTGGCCACCGAAACGCTCAGCCGCCACACCGGTACGGATGCCTTTGCGGGCCGCGTAGATCGCCGCCGAAGCACCGGCCGGGCCACCACCGACCACGAGAACTTCGAAGGCCTCCTTGGCGTTGAGTTTTTCCGCCTGCTTCTCGGCAGCCCCGGTATCGAGCTTGCCAAGGATCTCTTCCAGGCCCATGCGGCCCTGGCCGAAGTTTTCGCCGTTGAGGTAGATGCTCGGTACGGCCATGATCTTGCGATCGTTGACTTCATCCTGGAACAGCGCGCCGTCGATGGCGACGTGACGCACATTCGGATTCAGCACCGCCATCAGGTTCAGCGCCTGGACCACGTCCGGGCAGTTCTGGCAGGACAGCGAGAAATAGGTCTCGAAGTTGAACTCGCCCTTGAGCGAGCGGATCTGTTCGATCACTTCGACACTGGCCTTCGAGGGGTGGCCGCCGACCTGCAGCAGCGCCAGCACCAGCGAAGTGAATTCGTGGCCCATGGGGATACCGGCGAAACGCAGGCTGATATCGGCCCCCGGGCGGTTCAACGAGAACGATGGCTTGCGCGCATCGGTGCCGTTGTCTTGCAAGGTGATATGGCTGGAAAGGCTGGCCACTTCCTGGAGCAGCTCGAGCATTTCACGAGATTTCGCGCCGTCATCGAGGGAGGCGACGATCTCGATTGGTTGCGTAACCCGTTCCAGGTACGACTTCAACTGGGCTTTAAGATTGGCGTCCAACATGCGGGCGATTTCCCTTTTTCAATACGGTAGAAATAACAACGCCCAGGTGGATACCACCCGGGCGTTATTGGGCGGTGCGGCTGACTTATGAAGTGCGGATGACCGCCCTCGACTGACTCATGGTCGCTAGTTCTTCGCAATAACGTGCCGAGCGGCGATCAGGCAAGGCAAAAACAGGCGAGGAAGCGGAGTGTAGGGACACCTACATGAGCATTCCGAGCCTGTTTTTAACGCAGCATGATCGTCGCGCAGGCCGTTATCGCAAGAACTTAGATCTTGCCGACCAGGTCCAGGGACGGAGCCAGGGTGGCTTCGCCTTCTTTCCACTTGGCTGGGCAGACTTCGCCTGGGTGGGCAGCCACGTACTGGGCAGCCTTGATCTTGCGCAGCAGCTCGGAAGCGTCACGGCCTACGCCGCCATCGTTGATTTCAACGATCTTGATCTGGCCTTCAGGGTTGATCACGAAGGTACCGCGGTCAGCCAGACCAGCTTCTTCGATCAGCACGTCGAAGTTGCGCGAGATGGCCAGGGTCGGGTCGCCGATCATGGTGTACTTGATCTTGCCGATGGCTGGCGAAGTGTTGTGCCAGGCAGCGTGGGCGAAGTGGGTGTCGGTCGAAACGCTGTAGATCTCGACGCCCAGCTTCTGGAATTCAGCGTAGTTGTCAGCCAGGTCTTCCAGTTCGGTTGGGCAAACGAAGGTGAAGTCGGCTGGGTAGAAGAACACGACAGACCACTTGCCTTTCAGGTCAGCGTCCGACACTTCGACGAATTCACCGTTTTTGAAGGCGGTTGCTTTGAAGGGCTTAACTTGGCTGTTGATGATAGGCATCGTTGACTCTCCGTCAGGGGTTGTGAAGTTGATGGGAGAATCCTAGCCATTCTTTTGCGATCTGGCTCATTGGCAAAGCTGATGCTCGCGATTGGTTTTCGCTATAAGCCCGCTGTATTAATAGAAGAAATCTTATGAACCCTGCCGGACCGGCTTCTCTACGGCCAGGCTCATGCCCTCGAACGGACTGGCCTCGACGTAGCGCATGGCGGATTTCAGGTCCTTCCAGCCGACATAGCTCATCAGCGACTTCAGGTCCCAGCCACTGCGATGGGCCCAGGTCGCGAAGCCGCGGCGCAGCGAGTGACTGGTGTAGTGCTCGGCATCGATCCCCGCCCGTGCCAGCGCCTGGCGCAGCAGCGGGATGATGCTGTTGGCGTGCAGCCCCTCCTCGCCCAGGTTGCCCCAGCGATCGATGGCACGAAACACCGGCCCGCGAACCAGGGCCGCGCAGTTGACCCATTCGATATAGGCCTGCACCGGACAAAGCCGTTGCAACGCCGGCGTCTGGTAGGTGCGCCCGAGGTTGTCACGGTCACTTTTGCTACGCGGCAGGTAAAGCGTGATGCCGGCGCCCGCCTGGGCCACCACATGACCCACCTCCAGCCGGCACAGCTCGTCGCTGCGAAAGCCGCGCCAGAACCCCAGCAGGATCAGCGCCAGGTCGCGCCGCGCACGCAGCAGCCGTGGCCGATCCTCCACTGCCTGCGCCGCCTGCACCTCCTGCTCCAGTGACGCGACCACCGCCTCCAGGTGCTGCAACTGCAACGGCTGGGCCTGCTTCTCCTGCACCGGATGCAGCGCCCGGATGCCCTTGAACACCTGGCGCACCACCGGGGCCTTGGTCGGGTCGGCAAAACCCTGGCTGTTGTGCCACTGGGCCAGGGCCGACAGGCGCAGTTTCAGGGTGTTGATCGACAGCACGCCGGCATGGGCCGCCAGGTAACGCGCCACGCTGTCGCTGGTGGCGGGCAGGAAGCCGCCCCAACTGACCTCGAAGTGTTCGATAGCCGCTTGATAGCTGCGACGGGTGTTGTCTCGCGTGGCGGCGTGCAGGTAGCGATCCAGCTCGCTCATGGGCAGAAATCCCGGCAGGTGTACGGAAAAACCACGCTGGAATGCGTCAAGCGCTTCTCACACGGGGTAATACCACTATATCCCATGTGAAAAAATCAGAATATCGCTTTGCATTTTTTCAATCTATACTACGTATTTACATGCTACGTAACACAGTACGAAATCGTAGGAGAGAACATGGCTCGCGGCGGCGTGAACAAGGCGGTGGTGCAAACAGCCCGTATGGCGATCCTCGCCCGCGGCGAATACCCCAGCATCGATGCGGTACGTATCGAAATGGGCAATACCGGCTCGAAAACCACCATCCATCGTTATCTGAAGGAGCTGGACGAGAGCGACCAGCGCCAGGCCGCCGCCGGCGAGCACCTGGATGACGAACTCACCGACCTGATCACCCGCCTCGCCCGCCGCCTGCAGGACCAGGCGCGCGAGCCGCTGGAGTTGGAACAGGCCCGGCATCGGCTGCAGGAAAACCAGTGGCAGGAGCAGTTGAGCGCCCTCACCCAGACGCTGGAGCAGTTGCAACTGAACTACGACGTTCAGGCCGCGGCCCTGGCCCAGGAAAGCGAGCAGTTGCACACCACCCGCTCGATGCTGCAGACCGAGCAGACCCGCAACGCCGGCCTGAGCCAGGCCTGCAGCGACCACGAACTGCGCCTGGCGGACAAGGAAGCGCAGGTACGCTCCCTGGAGGACAAGCACCAGCACGCCCGCGACGCCCTGGAGCATTTCCGTAACGCCGCCCGCGAACAGCGCGAGCAGGAACAGCGGCGCCATGAGGGGCAGTTGCAGCAGGTGCAGATGGAATTGCGCCAGGCCCAGCAGAACGCCCTGGTCCGTCAGGATGAAATCACCCAACTGCATCGCGACAACGAGCGGTTGCTGATGGAAAGCCGCAACGCGGCGAAAGAGGCAAGAAAGCTGGAAGCCCAACTGGACAAGGGCGCCAAGCGCGAAGAACTGCTACAGGGCCGCCTCTCCACGCTGGAAGGCGAACGCACCCTCCTCCAGGAACGCCTGCGGGTGGCGCAGCAGGAAACCGAGTCGCTCAAGCTGAGCAGCAAGGAACAGCGAGCCTCAAAACGAGCGCTGGAACTCAGATTGCTGGAAGCCGAAAACGAGTTGGCTCAACTGGCGGAAAAGCCAGCCAGCCCGAGAGCAGGCAAACCCGATCCGAGCACTCCCCGCTAGGATTTCGGCCGGGTCTGGAGATCGACGCGGACAACCTTGTCGTCAAAGTCAACGACGAAAGTTTTATCGATAACCACAAAGGCAGTTTCCGGAATCGCGTCAAACCTCAGGCTGTCACCGATATTGATGAAGCGATCGAAGGATATATGTCGAGTTGATTTCTGCTTGCCGTCAAACAAATGGATCACATAGTTCTCCATGGCAACCTCCTCTGACTGAATGGGAAAAATCAGCAGCGCGATCGCTTGCCGTTCGCTGTTCCTATTTCACGGCCTATCAGCCTCACTCGCTACTGTCAGAAATGACAGTAGCGACGAATGGCTCAGGCTCTGAGCGAGCCGGTCACTGCCTGCGCCGGGACAGCATCAACAGCACCAGGTAAGGCCCGCCCAGCAGTGTCGCCACCAGCCCCGCCGGCATCTGCTGGGGAAAGATCATCTGCCGGCCGAGCCATTCCGATACCATCATCAGCACCGCGCCCAGCAGCGCCGCTACCCATAGCTGCTGCAGCGGCCGCCGGGCACCGGCCAGACGAGCAATATGCGGCGCCAGCAGGCCGATGAAGGACAGCGGCCCCACCAGCAGCGTAGCCATGGTGGTGAGCACGCCGGCAAACAGCAGGATCAGCAAACGCGCCCGGGCCACCGGCACGCCGACACTCGCCGCCGCCCCCTCGCCCAGCGAAAACGCCTGGAGCCAGCGTGAGAACAGCGGCGCCAGGCACAAACCGAGCACCAGCACGCCTGCCGCTGCCCAGGCCAGCACTGCCGGGATGTAATAGGTCGAGCCGGTCACCAGTTGCAGCATCAGGGCGGCACGCGGATCGCCGCTGGCCAGCGTCGCACTGACCATCGCCTGGAACCAGGCACTGACGGCTACGCCGATCAGCAGCAGGCGCTGCGGGGTGAAGGTACCCCGTCCCAACCACAGCAGGCCGCCCAGCGCCGCCAGGGAGCCAGCCAGGCAGGCCGTGAACAGCAGCGCCGGTGTCGGCTGACTGACGGCAAAGACCACGACGACGATACCCAATGCACCACCGGAGCTGACCCCAAGCAGATCGGGACTCGCCATCGGGTTGGCGGTGGCTCGCTGCAACAAGGTGCCCGCCAGCGCCAGGAGGCCGCCCGCCGCCATGGCCAGCACCGTGTGTGGCACCTGCCAGAACAGCAGCCCCTGAACCTCGGTCCAACTGGCGATGGCCCAGCCATCCAGGCCCCGCGCCACCGCAAGCGACAGGAACAGCCCGACCGCCAGCAGCCCCGCCAGCCACAGCCAACGCCGGAAAGTAAAACCTGAGCCCATCGGCCAAGCCGGTTTCCACTGACTGGAAATACCGCTGCGCAGACGCGGCAACAGGGCGACCAGCAACGGCACGCCCAGCAGCGAAGTGACCGTGCCGGTGGGAATCAGGTGCGCCGAGAACACCTGGGTGGTCGAGATCAGCAGGACCACCTGGTCGGTGACCCAAAGAATCGCCGCACCGATGCCGGCCGAGCAGAACAACCGCTGGTACAGGGTCCGAGCCCCGAGCAAACGGGCCAGGGCCGGTGCCGCCAGGCCGAGAAAGCCGATCACGCCAACCTGGGCCACCACCAACGCGGTGAGCACCACGGCTACCAGCAGCGCGACCAGCCGGGTTCGCTCCACCTTGGCGCCCAGGCTGCGCGCCGTGCTTTCACCGCTGTCGAGCAACGCCAGTGGCCGGCGTATCCACCACACGGTCAAGAACGAGCCAGCCAACCCGGCCAGCAGATGCGTACTGGGCTGCCAGCCGGCCTGCTCCAGCGAACCACCGCCCCAGATCTGCAAGCCGAGCAGAAAGTCGAAATGCACCAGCGCGATCGCCAGGCTGACCGCACCACAATAGAGATTGACCACCATGCCGCAGAGGATCACCGCCATCGGCGACAACCGCTGCGGCCAGGCCAGTGCCAGTACCACCAGCACGGCCAGTGCGCCGCCGACGAGCGCGACCAGTTCGCGTCCGGCCGCCCCGCCGTCGTACAGCGTGTACAGCGCCAGTGCCAGATAGGCCCCCGGAAAAATGCCCAGGGTCATCGGCTCGGCCAGGGGATTGCGCAGCACCTGTTGAATCAGCGTACCGGCCAGGCCCAAGGCGGCACCGCACAGCAGAGCCATGGCGACCCGGGGCAACAGCGACTCATGCAACAAGACCTGGGACAGGTTTGCAGGGTCCGGCCTCAGCAACGCCGACAGCCAGGAAGCACCGCCCAGGGTCGCACCCACCTGCCACAGTGCCAGCCCCGCGGCCAGGGCGAACAGGACGGCGAACAGCAGCAGGCAGCCCCGCGGAATAAACGACAAACGAAAACTAGACACTCGCAGGCTCCTGATGGGCCATTGGGTACAGGGCCGCCTCGACCGCACGGGCGAAGCGTTGCAGGGAAACCAGTCCGCCATAGGGGGCGATCACCGGCATCAGCGCCACCCGCCGGTCACGCACGCAAGGCAATGCCTGCCACACCGGACTGCGCCTGAACGCCATGTCGACACCAGGCGCCAACGGCCCCACCAACAGCAAATTGACCTCGGGCAGCGCAGCGATGCGTTGCAGCGGCACCAAGGCATAACCCGCCGAGTTGCTCACCCAAGGAGTGGCGGCGGCATCACCCGGATGCGCGACATTGTTCACCCCGATCCGCGACAGCACCGTGTCGAACAGGCTGCCGGCGCCATACACCCGCAGGTGATGCTCATCCACCGCATCGGCAACCAGCACCGGCCGAGCCAGCAGATCCGGCCGGCTGGCCAGGCGCTGGCGAACCGTATCCAGCAACTGTTCGGTGTCGTTGACCAACGCCTCGCCTCTGGCGGCGCAGGCGAGCAGCGCGGCCATCTGCCGGGTCTCCTGCTGCAAGGCGGGGTAAGGTTGTGCCGCGCTCATGTAGCCGCCAAAGGTGGCCGTCGGCGCCAGACGCTCAAGCATCGACTTGAGGCCGACATGCCCCGGCGTCAGGATCAGCAGGTCCGGCCGCAGTTGCCCCAGCAGCGTGAAGCTGGGCTGGTACAACAGCCCGACATCGATCACGCCCTCCGGCAACGGCGGCTCGACGATGGTCCGGCGGTACCAGTCCGGCAAGGGCAAGGCGATCGGCACCTGCCCCAGGGCCAACACTGTTTCGGCCAGTTCCCAGCTCAACGGCACGACCCTGGAATACACCGGCGCCCAGGCCTCTGCCCAGGCACCAGCGACAGCGCAGGCCGGAACGACAGCGGCAAGGCCTTGCAGGAAGGCCCGGCGATTGAATCCGGCACTCATCGCGCGAACCCGATCAGGCGGCCACTGGCCGGGTCCGACAGCACGCCCATGGGCACCCCGTAGACCTGCTGCAGATGATCTTCGTGCAGCATCTGTTCGGCGTTGATCTGCAACTGCAGCCGACCCTCGCGCAGTGCGATGATCTCGTCACAGAAACGGGCGGCCATGTTCACATCATGCAGGATGATCACCGCCCCCATGCCACGCTGTCGGCACAGCGAGCGAACCAGCTCGAGCACCGCCAGTTGATGGCCGATGTCCAGGGCCGAGGTCGGCTCGTCGAGCAGCATGCAACGGCAGTTCTGCGCCACCAGCATGGCGATCCAGGCGCGCTGGCGCTCGCCACCGGACAGGCTGTCCACCGCGCGCTCGGCATGCTGCGCGACATCGGTGGCGTGCATGGCCTGCTCGACCCACTGCCGGTCCTCGGCGCCGAAACGTCCCAGGGCGCCATGCCATGGATGACGCCCCAGGGCCACCAGCTCGCGCACCAGCAGGCCGTCGACCTCTGGCGGTTGCTGGGGCAGATAGGCGATCTGCCGGGCGAAATCCCGTGACGACCAGCCCTGCACCGGCTTGCCGCCCAACTGCAGCAGCCCGGCACTGGCCGGGTGCTGGCGGGCCAGCAGCTTGAGCAGCGTCGACTTGCCCGAGCCGTTGTGGCCGATCAGCCCATAGATCCGCCCCTGCCGAAGCGAGAGGTCCATCGGCTGCAACAGGGTGCGCGAGCCGACCCGCGCACTGACACCCCGCAACCGGTACAACTCGTCGCTGCCAGCGGATGCGGCGACGCCTGGCTCAATCATGTTCATCGAACGGACAGCTCCTCTGGGCTGACGGTACCGGGGATATCGGCGACCACCTGGCCGCTGTCGAGCTTGATGCAACGGTCGGCCAGGGCGAAGTAGCGATCATCATGGGTAATCACCAGCACCGCCTTGCCCCGGGCCTTGAGGTCCGGCAACAGGGTTCGGTAGAACACCTCCTTGAACGCTGGATCCTGGTCGGCCGCCCACTCATCGAACACATAGAACGCCCGGTCTTCGAGCAGCGCCACCAGCAACGCCAGGCGCTTGCGCTGGCCCTGGGACAGGTTCAGCGTGGTGAAGGCGCCGTTCTCGATGCTCACCTTGTGCTCCAGTTGCAGCTCCTTGAGCAGCCGCCGAGCCTGGGACTCCAGATGGGGCGGCATCACCCCCAGCAGCGTATCGAACAGGAAGAAGTCACTGAACACCGTGGAAAAACGCTGGCGATAGGCGTCACGATTGCCCGCCCCGACCGGCTGGCCGTCGAGCAGCACACTGCCGCCCTCGCCCTCGTACAACCCCACCAGCAGCTTGGCGAGCGTGGTCTTGCCACTGCCGTTGCCACCAATCAGGTAACTGACCTGTCCCGGCACGAACGCCAGGTCGATCGGGCCGAGCATGAAGTAGCTGTTTTCCTTCTCACGGAAATACCGGTGCGTCAGACCCCGCAGCTCGATGCGCTGGAAGCCGGCGCAGGCGCCCTGCTCACCCGCGACCTCGAGCGGCAACTGCTCCTCCAGTCGGGCAATGCGCTCCAGCGCGATACGCGCTGAACCCACTGTCGGCAAAGCCGCCAACAGCCCTTCGATCGGCAGGATCATGTACAGGAAGATCATCGCGTAGCCGGACATCACCTGCTGGTCGACCCCGTAGCTGCGCGCCAGCACGAACAGGGTCAGGCCGATGAAGGCGAACAACACCAGGTTGCCCCAGCTCGAGGCGGCGCTGAACAGCACGTAGCCCAGGGTACGTTGCACCCGCACCGACTCGATGTGCGGCGCCAGCGTGTCGTTGACGAAGGTCTGGCGCCGGGCCCGATGCAGCTTGAGTTCCTTGGCCCCGTCGAACAGCGCGCGAAACTGCTGGATCAGGTCGTCCTCGCGCTGGCGGGAGCCGCGCAGGTGCTCCAGTGCCCGGCTGTTGACCAACAGGAAACCCGCCGCGCCAACCGCCACGGCCAGCAGCGCGAACAGCAGGATCTGCCAGGACAGCCAGCCCAGGTAAGCCAGGCAGCCGATGATCACCGTGCTCTGCATCATGATCGTCGGCAGGTTGATGAACAGCACCACCAGCGTGTCCAGGTCACCGGTGAGCACCGCCAGCGGCCGCCCCCCACCATGGCGCTCCAGATGGGCGTAGGACGCGTTGGCGATATGACCGATGGTGCGCAGGCGCACGCTGGCCTTGGCCCGCTGCCCCAGGTACATGAACAGCGTCTGTGAAAGCAGGCGCAAGGCCAGTACCCCGATGCCGACCAGCATGAAGTGCAAGCCCAATTCACCCAGTTCATCACCCCGGGTCGACAGCGACTGGTTGATCAATGCGACCAGCGCGGCGCTGCCAAAACCGGCAACCAGGCTCGCCGCCGCCGCGACCAGCAACAGCCGGCGCGAGCCCCGCAGCAGGCCCAGCAGCAAGGCGAACGGCGTCCCGCCGGATCCCGGCCAGTGGAGCTGGCCGGGGGTGGATGGATCGGAGGTTCGAGTCGAAGTCATGGGCGGTCAGTATTTCACTCGCAGGGTCAGGGTCGCGTTGCGTGGATCGCCGTACAGGCCGTAATAGCTGGCCGGTACCCGGGCGTAGTAGGTACGGTCGAGCAGGTTGTTCATGTTCAGCGCCAGGTCGAGGTTGTCGTTGACCTTGTAGCCGACCAGGCCATCGAGCACTGCGTAACCGCCCTGGTAGCTGACCTCGTTACGCGTGGTCTTGCTCTGGGCGCGGATACCCCCGCCGACACGCCAGTTGTTCAGCAGGCCGTCCTCGAAGTGGTAGGTGTTCCAGAGCTTGAGCAGGTGCTTGGGCTCTTCCGGGTCCTGGATGCCATTGGAGCCGGCCGCCGCCGTTCCCAGCAGGTTGGTCTGCAGGTAGGTGTAGCCAGCCTGCACGTCCCAGTTCGGCAGTACCTTGCCGGTGACTTCCGCCTCGAAGCCACGGCTGCGTGCCTTGCCCTGGGCCAGCCAGCGCCCGGGGTTGGCGTCGTCGGCGACCGGCCGGTTCTGGTCGTCGATCTGGAACACCGCCAGCGTTGCGCCCAATCGACCGTCGAGGAATTCGCCCTTCAGGCCGACTTCAGCCTGGTGCCCGGTCCGCGGCTTGAGCACCGAGCCGCTGGCCGTGGTCTGGAACGCCTGCGACGGGGTGAAGATGTCCGAGTAGCTGCCGTAGGCCGACAACCAGGAATTGAGGCTGTAGACCACCCCGGCATAGGGGGTGAACTTGTTCTGGTCAGGGTCGTTGACCGTCGCCCCGTTCGACGGCAGCAGGCTCTGGCGAGAGCTTTCGTAGTGGTTCTGGCGACCGCCCAGAATCAGCGACAGGTCGTCCAGCGGCTTGAAGGTCACCTGGCCGTAGACACCATATTGGCTGGTATCGGAAGTGGTACCGGAACGGTACGGAATATCGCGGTTGGTCACCTCGATGTTATCGATGTCGACCACCCCGCCACTGGTCCCGCCCGACAGGCTGTGCTGGTGGCTCTCGGCGTAGTTGACCCCGAGCATCAGTTCATGGGTACGGCCGAACAGTTCGAACGGGCCATTGACATAGGAATCCACACCCACCCAGCGGTAGCGGTCCTGCTGGCGTTGCAGCCAATAGTTGGCGGTACGGTCGAGGTTGACCTGGCCATTGATGTAGCCATATTTGGAGGTGATTTCCGAAGTGCGGTAGTTGACCGCCGTACGGTTCTGCCAGCCGTTGCCGAACAGGTGCACCAGGTCGGCATAGATCTCGGTCATGTCGGTGTCGGCATAACTCCAGTCGGTGCCGTAGAAGCCCGAGCGCTTGCCATCGACGAAGCTGCCGTTGCTGAAGGTCGACAGCCCATAGTCCAGGCCATTGAGGTTGATCTTCTGCTGGGCCATGCCGACAGTCAGTTCGGTATCCGGATCAAGGTCGAAGGCCAGCGAGCCATAGATCAGGCCCTGCCCGGTCTTGCCGTCATCCTGGAAGCCACGCTGGTCCTGGCCGCTGAAGCCGAGTCGGCCACGGATGTTGCCACTGTCGGTCAGCGGCCCGGTGACATCCCAGGCGGTGCGGTAGTTGTCCCAGGAGCCTGCCGAAACCGAACCTGTGAGGCTGAAAACATCCTGCGGGCGCTTGCGCACCAGGTTGACCGTGCCACCCGGGTTGCCGAAGCCTTGCAGCAGCCCGGCCGGCCCACGCAACACCTCGATCCGGTCATACAGCGCCAGGTCGAACTGCGGCAGGTATTGCAGGCCGTTGTTCGCCGGCAGGCCGTCGAACTGCACTTCGGCGGCATAACCACGGGACTGGAAGTAGCTGGTGCCGTCGCCGTAGGTCACCGCCGTGATCCCGGGGGTATTGCGCAGGGCCTCGTCGACAGTGGTCATGGCCTGGTCGTCCATGCGCTGGCGGCTGATCACCGTCACCGAGGCGGGCACATCCCGGGGCTGCGCCGGTACCTTGCCAACCGTCACCAGCGACGGCTTGTAGCTCTGCGAGCCTTCAGTCGTGGCAGCCTCCTGTGTAAGCTGGTCACCAACCACCTCGGTCTGCGGCAATACCGTCTGGGGCGCAGCCTGGGCCTGCCCGACCGCCACGGCCAGGGCCAGCGGAGCCAGCAGAAGCGGCCTGAACGCCGGCAGGCGGTGGTTCCGGTCAGTCGCCAGGGGAAGATGCGCAAAGCGTTCAGTCATACTTCTGCTCATGTAAGTTGTTGGCTCAAGTTATTGTAAATGCGATTGGTTTGCATTAATTTTGCCAGTCTGTTTACTGAGCTTCAGGACAACTTGTATCGATGAAAGGACAGAGTTGGCGCATTTCTGCCGCTCATGGGCCATCCGCACAAAAAGCGGCCATGAACCAGCACCGCGAGTTTCCCGAGGACGCTCCAGCGCTGGTCGTGCGGGCCTACGACTATGCGTCCGGCGCCAGGCAGCAGCCCCATTCCCACGCCCGTATCCAACTGATGTACTCGCCCAAGGGGTTGATGCGCGTCAGCACCGAAACCGGTGCCTGGACCCTCGCACCGATGCGTGCGCTGTGGATACCGGCCGGGGTCACTCACGAAGTGCAGATGGTCGGGGAAATCTCCATGCGTTCGGTCTATCTCGACCCGCACGCGGTGCCCTGGCGCTGGGACGAATGCTGCGTGCTGACCGTGACGCCGCTGATGCGCGAGCTGATCCTGATGCTCAACGACAACCCGAGCCTGGCCGAAACACCCCGCCAGCAGGCTTCGGGGTTGCTGGTGCACCTGCTGGCCCAGGCCTCGCGCCAGACCAACAGCCTGCCCATGCCGCTCGACCGGCGCCTGCGGCGGGTCTGCGATGCCATCCTGCAAAGCCCGGACAACAACGACACCCTCGAGCAATGGGGTGAACGCATCGGCGCCAGTTCACGTACCCTGGCCCGACGGATGAAGGAAGAAACCGGCGTGACCTTCCACCACTGGCGCCTGCAGGTGCGGGTCGACGAAGCCATCTGCCGCCTGGTACAAGGCGTTTCGATCAACGAAGTGGCCCAGGCCCTCGGCTATCGCAGCTCCAGCGCCTTCATCTACATGTTCCGCAGCCTGCTGGGCAGTACACCGGCGCAGTACGTGGAAAAAATCCTTTCGGGCGCGCCAGGCCCGGCCAATGAAGACGCCGCCGCCGGGCTTGTCGGGGCTGGCTGAACGGCATTGACGGACATATCCCGCAGCCCTGCGCAAGCCAACGGTTACGGACAAACCGGGTGGCCCTTTCCCAGCCGAGGCGAGGAAATCACCGACTAGCCCACCCCGCCACAGCGGAGCAATCATCTGCTCTGGTTCGCTGTCGTCGACAGCACCTGCCCACGTGGTCGCGATCCTTGAGGCCACGGTACGCCTACGCGTATTGATCGCCTGAAGTTCGCTCAGTATTCGGAAGCGCGAACGGTCGTCGATACCCTCGCCGACCGAATACACCACATCCCCCCTGACGGAGACCCCTGCCGTCAGGCGGTGTCTGCGTCGTTCGCGAATGAAAAGGAGACACCATGGATGCAAAAGCCTCGCTGCACGAACTGCTGGCAGCGTTCACATCAGACCTGAAAAACACTGAAAAACACCTGAAACAGTCGATTACGGATGTAGGAAGCGAGTTTCGTGGCTCCCTTAACAATATCCATAAAGCACTCAAGGAACAGGGTAAGGAAGTGCAGAGCCGGCTTGAACGGCAAGGCGAGCAGATCGCCGCTATCCACACCTTCATCGGCGAGCAGTTCAACGAACTCCGCTGGTCGAGGGAGACAGCGGCCGGCGATCCTTGCGGTGCAACCGAAAGGAAAGTCCCTGACCTTCCCGACGTTGGGCCGGTCGATCAGTTGGAGGAGATCATCGACGAGAGAAGTGTTCGTCTGGAGGCCGCCATCCGGGGTCTCAATTCGAAAAACCGACTCATCCAATGGCAATTGGGGATCGTGGCCTTCAGCGTGGCATTGCCCTACGTGCACCTCGCTTTCGAACGGTTCCTGGCGCTATGCCAGCTTTGACCCACCGCTGTACCTCGGGCTGACCGAGGTCGCTTGACCCTTTGCTCGCCCACCCGGGCGAGCAAAGGTTTTCCCCGAAGGGCATGCCGTCAAGCCCGAGCGGCAGCCAGCTTGTCTTCGGTACGGGTATCGAAGTCCGTAGCGTCATGCCGCTCGCGCAGTTGGCTGGACAGCTCCCCGGACACACGGTTGACCATCCGCCCCCGCTGTACCGCGGGACGAGCATCGATGGCCTCGGCCCAACGCTGCACGTTCGGATACTCGTGTACCGACAGGAACTCTGCCGCCTCGTAGAGCCGCCCCTTCACCAGGCCACCGTACCAGGGCCAGATGGCGATATCGGCGATGGTGTATTCATTGCCGGCGATGTACTCGGTGACCGCCAACTGCCGTTCCAGCACGTCGAGCTGGCGCTTGGTTTCCATGGCGAAGCGGTTGATCGCGTATTCGATCTTCATCGGTGCATAGGCGTAGAAGTGCCCGAAGCCACCGCCCAGGTAGGGCGCGCTGCCCATCTGCCAGAACAGCCAGGACAGGCACTCGGCACGCGCCGACGGCTCGCTCGGCAGGAACGCGCCGAATTTCTCCGCCAGGTATTGCAGGATCGCCCCGGACTCGAACACCCGGATGGGCTTGGCCCCGCTGCGGTCGAGCAGCGCCGGGATCTTGGAGTTCGGGTTCACCGCGACGAAACCGCTGCCGAACTGCTCGCCTTCACCGATGCGGATCAGCCAGGCATCGTATTCGGCCCCCTCGTGCCCGAGCGCCAGCAATTCCTCCAGCAGGATGGTGACCTTCTGCCCGTTGGGGGTGGCCAGGGAGTACAACTGCAACGGGTGACGACCGACCGGCAGCTCCTTGTCATGGGTCGCGCCGGCGATGGGCCGGTTGATGTTGGCGAACTTGCCGCCATTCTCGGTATCCCAGGTCCAGACCTTGGGCGGCTGGTAATCCGATGAATCACTCATGTTCGGTACTCCTTGGTTTCCAATGGGTAAAGCGTTGGCGTGCCAGGGTACGAACCCCTAGCGCACCGTTGAATTGTCATTTCTGCGTGAGTACAGACAGTCCTGTGCCAGGGTCGCCCGCATCAGCGTGGCTTCCTGCTCCAGCCGCTCGCACATGAAGTCGACGAACACGCGGATCTTGCGCGACAGTTGCCGGCTCGACGGCCAGACGATGCTCAGCGTGTCCGGGGGAATCAGGTAGCCATGCAGCAGGCAGTGCAGCGAGCCGTCGGCCAGGGCCTCGCGGGCCAGGAAATCGGGGAGGGTGCCCAGGCCGAAGCCCTTGAGCAACGCCGCCCGGACCATTTCCATGTTGTTGCTGACCATCACCGTGCGGGTCCGCGGCTCGCGTGCACCCTCCTCGCGCAGCAGCGGGAAGTCCAGCAACTTGCCGTTCTTGAAGTAGCGAAAGCGAACCGCCAGGTGGCCGTCCAGCTCGGCCGGGGTCTGTGGCACGCCATGCCGGTCCAGATAGGACGAAGCCGCGCACAGCACCGGCTGCACGCCGGGCAACGGGCGGTGCATCAGGCGCGAGTCCGGCAGCTCGCCACTGCGGATGACCACGTCCACCCCCTCCTCGATCACATCCACCAGCTTGTCGCTGAAATCCAGGTCCAGTTCGATCTCGGGATAGGCCTCCATGAACGCGATCAACACCGTCTGGAACAGGTGGTAACTGGCCGCCGGCATGCTCACGCGCAGGCGCCCGCGCGGGATTTCGGTGGACTGCGACAAGGTCGCCTGGGCATCGTCCAGCTCATCGAGGATACGTCGGCAGCGCTCCTGGAACACCCGGCCCTCGTCGGTCAGGCTGAGGCTGCGGGTCGAACGCTGGAACAGCCGGACGCCCAACTGCTGCTCGAGCCGGGTCACGCCCTTGCCCACGGCCGACGCCGACAACCCCAGCGCTCGGCCGGCCGCGACGAAACTGCCCAGTTCCGCTGTGCGGATGAAAGACATCAAGCCACTGAGTCGGTCCACCAGCCCTCCCATTCGATCGTTTTATTCCGTTATAGGCGGAATTCTTACCGTTTTTAACTCGATTACCCGTTCCTTATCATCCTTGCACGTTCTGTCGACCACGGTAAACCACCGGAGAGTCGACGTGGTTACCTTCAACTCCGGGTGCGCCATCGGCCCGACACAAGGATGCAACTTCATGTCCACCCTACTGCTGCAGCAACGGCTGATCCTGCTGGCGGTGTGCATCACCGCCATCACCATGCCCTTCAACTTCACCGCCCCCGCCGTCGCCCTGCCGGCCATCGGCCAATCCTTCGGCGGCTCGCCCATGGAACTGAGCTGGGTGACCAATGCCTTCATGCTGACCTTCGGCAGTTGCCTGATGCTCGCCGGTACATTGGCTGACAGCTATGGTCGTAAAAAGATCTTCATCGGCGGTGTCAGTGCCTTCGCCCTCCTCGCCGCGATCCTGCCTTTCGCACCCAGCCTGGTGCTGTTCGACGTGCTGCGCGGCGCCCAGGGCCTGGCCGCCGCGCTGGCCTTCTCCGGCGGCATGTCGGCGCTGGCCCAGGTGTTCGACGGCCCGGGCCGTCTGCGCGCATTCAGTTTCGTCGGTACCAGCTTCGGCATCGGCCTGGCCGTTGGTCCGGTGGTGGCCGGCGCCATTATCGAGGCGTTCAACTGGCAACTGATGTTCCTGCTGATCACCGCGCTGGCCGTGATATCCCTGGTGCTGGCCGGCCGCTACATGCCCGAGTCGCGCAATCCCGACGCGGCCGGTATCGACTGGCCCGGCGCCCTGACCTTCACCTGGGCACTGGGAATCTTCACCTTCGCCATTCTCGAAGTACCGGAGAGCAGTTGGACCAACCCGTTGGTGCTCGGACTGTTCGCCGTGGCGCTGCTGTCCTTCGTCGCTTTCGTCGCGATCGAAAAGCGCGTGGCCCAACCCATGCTCGACCTGAGCCTGTTTCGTTACCCGCGTTTCGTCGGCGTGCAGTTGCTCGCGGCCGCCCCGGCCTATTCGTTCGTGGTGCTGCTGATTCTGCTGCCGATCCGTTTCGTCGGTATCGAAGGCATGAGTGCGATCGCCGCCGGCTGGCTGCTGATCGCCCTGTCGGCTCCGCTGCTGGTGCTGCCGATCGTTGCCGGCCATCTGAGCCGCTGGCTGTCGCCGTCGACCTTGTCCGGCACCGGCCTGCTGGTCTGCGCCGCCGGGCTGTACTGGCTCGGCCAGGTACCGGTGGGCGGCGGCGCCACTGAACTGGCCTGGCCGATGCTGGTGATCGGCACCGGCATCAGCCTGCCCTGGGGACTGATGGATGGCATGGCGGTGAGCGTGGTACCCAAGGAACGCGCCGGCATGGCGACCGGCATCTTCAGCACCACCCGGGTGGCCGGCGAAGGCGTGGCGATCGCCGTGGTCACCGCGCTGCTGTCGGCCTACACCGCCGGCAACCTGGCCGGGGCGGCGGATGGCGACCTGGCCAATGTGGCCGGCGCCGCGCAACACCTGGCCACCGGCAACCTGGCCGGCGCCGAACGACTGCTGCCGGATGCCGGGCGTGAAGTCCTGGCCGCCGCCTACAGTGCCGCATTCAGCAGCCTGCTGTGGGTACTGACCCTCATCACGGTGCTGACGGCAGCGGTGGTGTTCCTGTTCCTGGACCGGGGAGCCGCCGAGGACACAACGGCCGACGACGCGACACTGGACCACGCAGCCTGACGCTCAGGCGTCCTCGACCGCTCCGAGGCCTTTCAGGTAGGCGCAGAACATGTCCGCCATGGCCTCGGCGTAAACCTCGATCTCAGTCTCGGTCCGTGGGCTTTCCGAATAGGTCTTGCCCACGGAACCGAGGGTCATGCCGATCAACTCGCAGGCCAATGCCCGAGTGACCGCCGAGGCCTCGGGCAAGGTCTCCTGCAAAAACCACTCGAAGATACGCTGGCCCGCCGCCCGAACCTCACGGGCCTGCGGGGCATCGCGATACAGCGGTGCCGCGTCACTGAGCGCCACGCGCACCGCGGCCTCATCGCATTCGGAACGGACAAACGCGTGCACCAGGCGGCGCAGGCGCGTCAGTGGCGGATGCCCGCGGTCTTCGAGGATGCCGCAAAGCATCGCGCTGGTCTGTTGCCACTCATCACGCTGCAGGCGAAACAGAATCGCCGCCTTGTTCGGAAAGTACTGATACACCGAACCGACACTGACACCGGCCCGTTCCGCCACGCGGGTCGTGGTGAAGCGATGCATGCCCTCCTGCGCCAAAACCTGAACAGCCGCCTGCAGAATGGCTGCCACCAGATCATTGGAACGTGCCTGTTGAGGCTCCTTGCGTGAAGTAATCCGCGGGTTCTGGCGTTCGCTCATGGGAATGGCTCGCAATGCGAATAGAAAATGCGAAGGTTCATTCGCATTATAACCACTCACCCAACACGCCAGGAAAACCCCATGAGCACCCTGACCCAAGCCCCCCTCGCCGCCCTGCTGGAGCGCCTGTTCACCGAGGCTGAAGCGAGCTCGCCCATGAACAGTTCGGCCTTCGCCAGTGTCTCGGGCGAAGAGCGCGACCGACTGATGCGCAGCAAGACCGACTACCTGGAGCTCTACACGCAGTTGAAAGACTTCCCGCTGGCCGTCTCCCGGGAAACCGGCGCCCTGCTCTACCTGCTGGCCCGCAGCGGCAACGCCCGGAACATCGTCGAATTCGGCACCTCGTTCGGCATTTCCACCCTGCACCTGGCCGCCGCCCTGCGCGATAACGGCGGCGGACGCCTGATCAGCAGCGAATTCGAGCCGTCCAAGGTGGAACAGGCGAAGAAGAATCTCGCCGCCGGTGAATTGGGCGACCTGGTGGAGATTCGCGTGGGCGACGCCTTGCAGACCCTGGCGACGGACCTGCCGGAGCGGATCGACCTGGTCCTGCTCGACGGTGCCAAGGCACTGTACCCGCAGATCCTGGCCTTGCTGGAAAGCCGCCTGAGGCCGGGCGCGCTGATCATCGCCGACAACGCCGACTACAGCCCCGAGTACCTGGCGCGGGTCCGCGGTGACGGCTCGGGCTATCTGTCCGTGCCCTTCGCCGAGGATGTCGAACTGTCCATGCGCCTGGGCTAGCCCCCTCCTGCCTGGGCCCCCTTGTGGGAGATTCCATGGTTCTGCGCAAGACTTGAGGGCCTCTTCGCGGCGGTCCGACGTTACGGTGAGTCCTGCGCCCACCAGATACGAGCCAGGCGCGATCTCTGTGGGGTTACGGTGAGTCTGCTCCCACAAGATACGAGCCTGACGCAATCTCTGTGGGAGCCGGCCGGGCGGCGCTCCGCTTGCTGGCGATCCGCCACAGGCGGCCATTCAGCCCACTCAGCGGCGCCCGGCACCCACTCTCACCAGCATGTCCACTGCCTGCGACAAACGGCCGTCCATGCGTCGCCTTGATCGAGCGTACGGCCAACGGGCGAGTCACAACCTGAGCATCGCCACGGCCGAGAGCGGCAGCGGCATGTGGCTATGCCCCAAGGTCGCCAGGCCATCCGGCCAGGCCGATGATCCTTATCGTCAAGGAGCTCAACCATGACCGTAAACATCAGCAATCTCACGATCGCAACCCCGGTCGCCACCTCCGCCACCAACCCCGTGGCCCTCGAACTCAATGGCGCGCAGGCCCTCGCGCAGTTTCCCAGCGTGATCCAGGTGCTGCCGGACGGCTCGCTGCAGTTCAACGCCCCCACCAAGGGGGCGGCGAGCAAAAGCACCCACCGCACCCGCTGCGAATGGAAGGAGTCGATCTACTGGTCACTGACCAGCGCGGCAGAGCACATCAACGATCAGGAAATGACGGTGACCAAGGTCAACTCCGCGCAGAAGGTCGTCATTTCACAAATGCACGTGAAAGGCGATGACAGCCCGGCGGTGAAGGTGTTCTGGAACAAGGGCAACATCACCCTGGGCTTTCGCCAGAGCTACAACCAGCCGGATCCGGTGAACAGCACGGTGCTCAAGGGCGTGCCGCTGGGCGCGAAGTTCAGGGTCAGGATCCATGTGACGTCGCGGGGCGTGGTACGCGTGACCGTCGACAGCAATGGCGCCACGGGCATCTCGGGCGACCTCCAACTGGATGCCAGCTGGAACACCCAGCTATTCGACTTCCACGGTGGCGTGTACAACCAGATCGACTTCACCGACGCGACGCCGGCCGAGGATGGCTCGATCTGCATCATCAGCGATCTTGCGATCAGCCATCTCTAGGCTCAAGCCGCCGAAGTCTTCCGGCTGCCGGCCTGTTCGCGACGGTGCGGCGAGCCCACAAGCCCGCGAACAGGCCACAGTCCAGGCACAGGCCAGCATCCCCTACCTATCTACCGCCTGCCGGGATTGCTCGCGCCCTAGCGTGCCCGATTCGAACCACGCATCGGAGCCACGCTCATGTCCCTACCCGCTCAATCGCCCCCAGCCACTGAACCGGCCTTGCCCCCCACCCTGACCGAACATCGACGCCTCGGCGCCGCCTACGCGGACACGTTCGCCCGTGAGGACGCCTCCGGAAAAAACGCCACCACGCTGCCACCCGGCGAACTCGTCGACAGGATCCGGGGCAACCTGGCCAGGCGCCTGGCCGGCTCCGGGCCGGTCCCCGAGGACATCCTCGCCCTGTTCAACGAAGCGAACCTCAACCTCCTCACCGACGGCCTCGATGCGCTGGCGCTCGCCCTGGAGCCGCACGTGCGCACGTCTATCGTCGTCAACGAGTGCCTGCGCAGCGCCGGCAACCAGCGCGAAGCGATCGCTTGCGTCGCGAAGCTGTGCCAACCCGCCAAGTCTCACCGCCAGATGATTCATCCAGGGGCTCATGTCACCGTCGATGGCAAGGACGCCGAAGACACCCCTGTGAGGATGCTGATCCCGCTGGCGCTGTTCCTGAGCGATACCACGAACCGCTACGCCATCAGCCGCTGGGAATACCCCTACACCGACCTGGCGCAACGCGTGCTGCTCGACCCGCTGTTTCGTGCGCACTGGCGCAGACTGCCCGCCAGCGGCCATGACCTGGCCCGGGTCAATGCCAGCAGCGACAGCGATATCCACGGCATGATGGGCAAGCTGGCGCGACAAAGAACCTTTGCCGGCGCTCGCCCGAAGACCTCGCAAGCCATCCTGGCCACCTGCGAGCGGCGTTTCCAGCGCTTCGCGCAAAGCGGCCACGCGCCCTTCAGCGATCCCCCCACACTGGCCCAGACCCTCGGGCTGGCGCCGCCGCACGAGCCGCTCGCGCAGACCGCCCGGGACGGCAAGGCCGGTACCGCCCTGGTCATCTATCGCGATGCGGCGATCCACCTGCAGGATGCCTGCAACGCGTTCCGCGAGGAAAACCGGCTACCGGAAGGCTTTCTGCAGGACGAGAGACACGCCGGGCCCAGTGCCTACTGGCAGCGGATCAGCGCCCCTGCGCTCAGCCGTTGCCGGCAGGCTCACGCCCTGCTGCAGCACCTGCCAGGCCTCTCGCTGCCGAACCTCGACAGCCTGCAGGCGCCCCCGCCATCGGACGATCACCGCGCCAAGGCCAGCGCACTCGCCGGCGGGCTGTCCAATGACGCCCTGTTGGCCGCAGCCAGCCGGCAATACGACTACTCCATCAGCAATGCCGGCCACCTGCTGAACCTGATGATCCCCGCGGATATCCGCGCAGCCCTGGACGGCACACGAACGGTCGACGAGGCCCGCGCCACGCTGTCCATGCTCTGCCGCCGGCCGGCCTTCCAGCAGGAGCTGACGGATATCGCGGGCACCCCCGTTCAGTCGGCCGAGGCCGCCTGGACGATCCTCTCCAGGCTGGTGCTCGCCACCGGGCTCGCCGCCGATTGGGCGAGCGACAACGGGCAGGCGTCCCTCGCCGCCTTCCTCGCGCCGGGCATGACCGAACAGCGGATGGACTTCCTGCCGGGCGTGTTTACCCGGGTGCTGCTGACCCAGGCCTACGACAACCCGCGGGACTGGCGCCCCGGCCGGCTCCCGCGCGACGGGCTGCCGGTGCTGGAAAGCCCCGCGCTGCCGGCGGACAACGGCCGGCAGGCAACCAACCTGGCGATGCTCACCGGCACCCTGAAGAGCACCGCGTCCAGGCGCCCGACGGCCTCGTCGCTGCTGGCGGCCCTTGGCGTCCCCGAGCGCTCGACGCACCTGCCGGCGCACTGGAATGCCGTCGACGACTATCAATTCCTGCGTGCCTTGCCGCACTTCTCGACCCTGGCCGCGAAGATCGCCACCGGCAACCCCGACACCGCGGTTTCGCCGGGGCAACAGGCCCACCTGCTGATACAGGCACTGCTGTCCGTGCTGGAGCCCGACGTCACGGGCCCATGGCAACCCGCTGGGGAGCTGGCCCCACCGACGGTCGCGGCTGGCCAGGGCTGGCAGCAACTGCGCGACAACGCCCTCGACGACATCAGCCGGCAGTTGCTGGATCAACGCAGCGTCGACGACTCGCGGCAGGCGATGTTCCTGGCCCGCCTGCTGCTGCAGCGCGAACGCCCCGAGTGGTTTCTCAAGGACGTCGAGAGCATCCGCAACGACTACGCCCGAGACGCCGCCTCCATCACCTGGCGCTATGCCACGCGCCTGTGCGAGGCGCTGGCGCCGCGCTCCACCCTCGGCCGGAGCCTGGACGAAGTCGTCGGCCTGGCCGGGGCACTGGAACGACTCGGCGGGGTCCGCGCCCTGTTGCCGGACACCGCCAAGCCCCAGGCCACCGACGAACATGAACTCAGTGTCCTCAGCGGGCTGCTGATGGCGCAGTCCACCCAGGCCTGGGGGAAAAGCTGGGAAGCCAGGGACGCCGTGCAACTGCTCGGCACCTTGAACGGGGCCGAGCAGACCTACCAGTCCCTGCTCAACCACCTCGGTGCCGGGACGCCACCGGACCTGATGGCCATGGCCCGGCAGGCACTGCGTGACCTGGAGGCCGACCCGGACGAGCGGGTGCAGATCACCGAACAGGCGGACACCCATTTCAACTTCGCCCTCTCGCCCAACCACGTGGTGAGAAGAAACAACCCGGTCTGGACCGTCTCCGCCGCGCAGCGATTGCTGATCAAGGATGCGGGGGTTTTCCCGCAGAGCCGTGCGACCGTGGTCAGCCGCTACCGGCAGCAGGTCACCCGCTACGCCGACGAGCGCCTGTTCCTGGTCGAGATGCAGATCACCCAGACCCTGCGGCAGTTGCCGGCACAAACGCTGAAGCGGCTCGACAGCGACCGCTGGCGGGTGCACCAGTTGTCGTCGCGCAATGCGCAACTGTATCGCGAAGGCGTGCTGGCGGTGGTGGAGATCGCGCCCGGTGGAGACCGGCCACGGCTCTATCTGGCGGCCCGCAAAACCGCCTCCGGCGCCTTCCTTTTACAGCCGGAGAACGTCGAGGCGCTTGAAAAGAGCGAAGAAGGTGGCCCGCTCGACACCGCACTCAAATACAACCTCGTCGTGCAGGTGGGCGGCAAGATCATCAAGGCGATCAGCCAGGCGGCCCAGGAAGTGCCCGTCGAGGGCATCGGGCTGGTGCCGGGCGCCTGGCAGGACGGCAGCCCCGAGGCCAGCCGCACCAGCATCCACCCGCTCGACCCGGGCAGTTCCGGCTGGAAACTGGCCCGCCAGCTGGCCAGGCCCCTGTGGCTCGACCCCATGGACTGGGAAGCCGCGCACGAGGTCGAGAAAAAAGGCCGCGCGCCCTGGCAGAGCGGCACCACCTTCAGCCTGTGGTCGCTGATCCCCCTCTACGACTACTTCAACAAGCCGGTGGCCGAGCGCGGCGAGGAGGACCACCGCTCGGCACTGTTCGACGTGGGCACGCTGTTCGCGCCCGGCACCGGCCACGCCAGCAAGGCGGTGTCGCTGCTCGCCACCACGGCCTTGAGCGCGGCCCGGGCCGGGGTCCTGAGAACCCTCGGCCAAGGGCTCACGCTCAAGAGCGTGATCGGTGGGCTGCAAGGGGTGATTTGCGCCACCGCGTCCCCGCTGTTTCGCCAGGGCCTGAGGGCCGGTGGCTTGCAGTTGAGCCAGGCGGCCGGCGAAACCCTGCTGAACCTGTCGCCGGTGCCCCTGCCCGGCACGCACTGGTTCGGCAAGCGCGCCCACGAACTCTGGCAATCGCTGCCCGGCCTGGAGGCGGCCGAAAAGGTGGCGAAGGCCAGCAACACCCTGGCGGCGGCCAGGGACATCATCGCCAACCGTATCCGGCCGCCACAGCAAGGCAATATCAGTGAATACGCCATCCACGATGGCGAGGCGCTCATCAGCCAGGCCAGGCGCCATCTCTTCAACGACCACCTGACGATCTACCACCTCAGGCAGGGCCAGGACACCGAGCGCTGGCTGATCCACTACACCGATGACACCCGCATCGAAAAAGTCTACGAGATCAAGGGCAACTTCAACCTCAAGAACAACTACGTGGAGATCATCGACCCCGCCAGCGGCAGGAACGTGATGACCGCGGAAAACCGCGCCGGGGTATGGTGGCGCGTCAGCCCCAGGGGCGGGGGCAGCAATGGACGCAAGATCACCTTCGAAATCATCAGGCGCTGGCAGGCCATCGTGAAGGCCGATAGCAGCAAGGCCACGCTGAAGTTTCAGGCCGAGTTCGCCAGGTCCCAGGGGCTCAAGGCAAGAAGCCTCTGGGAATACGTGTCCACCACCGGCGAACTGGCCGACGAGGGCAAGTTCCTGCAGGCCGAATTCGAAGGCCGGACCTTCACCCCACCCACCGTGGCGCAACTGAAGGAGTGGCGGGACATGCCGCCGGCCGCTCGCGGCAAGACCTCGCAGTTCCAGTTCGCGATGGACCGCGGTATCCAGCTGCGCACCCTGATTCGCAACGCCAGGAAAAACGGTGAACTGACCTGGGAAGGGCAATATGCCGTCGACCTGGCGGAAGGCCGCACATTCCGCGCGCACACCCAGGAAGACCTGACGGCATGGCGAAACCTGGCGCCCGGCCACTCCCAGCCCTGGTACCGCTTCGCCCGCGAACGCGGTCTCAACCCGAAGACCTTCTCCCGCCTGGTCAACCGCGGCGGCAGGCCGGGTGGCGCGCTGAGTGCCGTGGGCGAGCATGCGCTCAAGCAGAAGCAGGGGCACACCCTGCGCGAGATCACCGTCCAGGATATCGAGGCCTGGCGGGACATGCCGGCATCCGAGCGCCAGCAGACCAGCCGCGAGCGATTCGCCACGGGACGCAACCTCAACCCGAACCTCTTCGGCAGGTACATCACCACCGAAGGCACGCTCAAGCCACTCGGAGCATACAGGGTCAACCTGGCCGCGGGCGTCCAGTACCACGAGTCGACCGTGCAGGAGATCATCGAGTGGCGCGATCTGCCCAAGGCCGAGCGCGAAAAGACCTCCCGGGACCAGTTCGCCCTGGACCGCAAGATCGACCTGCCCAACTTCCAGCTCCATGCGAAGGCCAACGGCGAACTGACGGTGGCGGGTGAGGTCAGGATCAGGGATGGCGATGAAACCTTCCAGGCCCTCACCGCCCGCGACCTGATCGACTGGCGGGATATGCCCGAGCCGGCACGCGGGCTGACCGACCGCAAGACATTCGCCCTGAGTCGCGGGCTCAACCCCAGGGTCTTCGCCGATGAAGCGCAGGCAAGCGGCGAACTCAAGCCGCTGGGCCAGTTTCGGGTCGAGAAGGCCGACGGCGTGGTGTTCCACGAGATCACCGCCCAGGAGCTGACCGAATGGAGAGACCTGTCCCGGGCCGAGCGCAAGGCGACACCCTGGCACCGGTTCGCCCTGGACCGGCGCATCGACCTGAAGACCTTCAAGCAATTCAGCTACGCCACCGGCAGGCTGACCGACATCGGTGAATTCAAGATCAACGCGGCCAACCGCCAACAGCTCGCCGGCCCCTCCCGCGGGCCCTCGCTCACGCCGGCCGGTGAGCCGCCCGCCAAGCGCGCCAGACCCACCCCGTCGGCGCCGCTGCCGCTGGCCCAGGCCAGGCAGCACGTGGCCCACCGCGCCATCGAACTGCAAGCGCAACTGCCCTCCTACACCCGAGACAAGACCACCATGGCCGTGGCGCTGTTGAACGACCCCGAAGGCCGGCAGATTGCCGTCATCGCCTCCAGCAACCCACGCGGCTACCTGCCCAGGGGGGTCGAGGTGAAAGCCCAGGAACGCTTCATCCGTGGCAATCTGCACGCCGAAGCCGACATTCTCGAATGGGCGGCCCAGAACCGCCATACGGTCGCCGTGATTGGCGCGGGCAGGCCCATCTGCGCCCCCTGCGCCCACTTGATCGAACAGGCCCACGCCGTCCCCGCGACGCCACTGAAAAAGGTATGAACATGAACACTCGACTCACCACGGTGGCAGCCGACCTGGTCGACTGGGCCGAAAGCCTGCCGGCCAGCCGCAGAAAACCGGTCGCCTGCGCGATTGCGCAATGGGCCTGCCACCAGGCCCGGGTCGCCGACCTGCTCGGCGAGGCCACGCTGCAACGCCTGCTGGCGGCCAGCTACAGCGCCACGCCGCAGGAGCGCGCGATGCTGGACCGCAGGGCGCAGGAACTGGACGAAGAGTACTTTGCCAGCGCGGATAAAGATGATGTTACGGCGCCAGCCCTGCTCCGCTTCGAACAGGCCAGGGCACTGCGCTCGCTGCTGCACGCCTGCGACGCACAGGACCTGCCGAACCTGTGCGACGCGCTGTACGAAGCGCAGGCGGTGACCGACGACCTGCAAGCCTTCCGCCAGTTGTGCAGCGCCTGCACGGCCGCATAGATACCTACCGCATCCGCACGCCGGGCCGCACCTAGTGTGTCCGATTCGAACCACGAATCGGACACCCGCCCATGCCCAACGCCCCCGACACCCCCACCCGCGTTCCCCCGCTCGCGCGCTCGACGCGCAACCATCGCCTGATCATCGGGCAACTGCCATCCTGGCTCCCCGC
>NZ_AQOH01000376.1 GCF_000364705.1 Pseudomonas fuscovaginae SE-1
TGCCTCAAGCGCGGCCAGGCCTCCAGGACCGCACTGGCACGACACCTCGACGGCTTCAAGAGCGTCAGCGAGTTTGCCGCCCCGCGGCTCGCCCAGGCCCTGCGGGACCACTACGGCCCCGGGCTGGACGTGCACCAGGACCGGCTCAGGCACGTACACATCCTGGCCGCCGCCACCCTCGGCAGCCCCCGGCAGGAAAACATCGTCGTCCAGAGCCTGCTGCAAGCGGCCCTGCAGAATTTCGAGCGCGGCGAAACCGGGCCATTCGGGTTCGACCGCGGTTCGGCCATCCTGCGCAAGACCACCCTGCCCCTCAGGCATGCGATCACCCCGCGGGACTTCGCCAGCCTGGCGCGCCAGCTCGACCTCGGCGGCCAGTACAAGCAGCACATCGAAGGCTACCTGCTGTCCAGCGAGACGGGGCAACCCGGCCGCTATCGCCAGCTCTTCGAACAGCAGCAGCGCGACGAACTGGCGCTGCAGGCCGAGATCGCCCTGTTGCAGGGGCACCTGGACCCGGCCGCCCACCAGATGCTGCAGAGCCTGCTCGATCCGGCGCGCAGCGCCACCTGGCACGGCCAGCCGGTCACCTGCAGCTACCTGACCCTGCTCGACTTCGCCAACCCCGGCAGTGGCCATGGCGCCCTGCTCAAGGGCGTGCTGCTGATCGAAGGCCAGGCTCCGGCGGGCAGCGCGGCCAGCCCCTGCGTGCTCTACCTCGCCGACGACCCGCAAGAAGCCGTGCGCCAGTACGCCTCGCGCCAGGCCGTGCACGACGCCCTCCGGGAGCGGCTGCGCCGCACGCGGTACCAGGCCTTCTTCAAGCGCTACGTGCACGTACGCAGCCAGCCGGTGTTCTTCCAGGCCCTGGCCGAACGCCTGAGCCCGCCGGACCGTGCCAGCGGCCAGCGCAAACCGGCGGCGGATGCCGACCTGCACCTGCGAGCCTACTCCCTGGGCGACGCGCCCCTCGACGAGTTCTGCGTCCTGCAGACCGTGAAGCGGCTCGACGACGCCCGGATCACCGCCGTGCCCACCGACGACGAGGACAGAAAGACTCGCAACGCGCGCCTCGCCTCACTGCTGGGCTGGACCGAGAACCTGCTGTTCCTGGTACCGGGGTTGGGCGAGGCCATGCTGGCGGTGGCCGGCGGGCAACTGATCATGCAGATCTTCAACGGCATCGAGCAATGGCAGCACCATCAGCGGGAACAGGCCGTGCTCGGCTTCCTCGGCGTGGTGCTGAACCTCGAACTGCTCGGGCTGGGCACCGCCCTGCACGCCGATTTCGAGGGCGCGGACTTCATCGGCGGGCTGCACCCGATCGAACCGGCGCCGGGCAAGCGGGCCCTGTGGAAACCCGACCTGGGCCCCTACCGGCACGACCTGCCCGACCTCCCGGGGAACCGGCCCGATGCCGCCGGCCTCACCCACCAGCAGGGGGCGGCCTACCTGGGCCTGGAGGGCCACCACTACCGGCTCGGCACCGACAACGGCGTCAATCGCTTCCACCTGCGGCATCCCGAAAATCCCGACGCCTATGCCCCGCTGCTGCGGCATAACGGCAAGGGCGCCTGGCAACTGGAGTTCGAACGCCCCTGGCAATGGCAACGCCCCCAGCTGTTCTCCCGGCTCGGCCCGGACGCCGCCAGCCTGGACCCCGGCTCCGCCGAACGGGTGCTGCAGGCCAGCGGCATCGACGACAGCCTCCTGCGGCGGATGCACATGGACCTGCAGGCGCCGCCGGCGCTGTTGCAGGACAGCCTGGTCCGCTTCAGGCTCGACCAGGACCTGGCGAACCTGATCCGTCGCCTGCGCAGCGGCGGCGCGGGCGACGGCTCGCTGGACGAGTTGCACATGGAACTGCAACTGCTCACCAGCGAACCGGTCTGGCCGCCAGACCGGGTTCTGCGCCTGCTCGACCGCAAGCGGGCGCACATACAGGAATACCCGGTGGGCCAACCCGCCCAGGTCAGCCGCATCGATCTGCAATGGCCCGGCCTGGACGCCAACCGCCTGCTGGGCAAGGTACTGGAAGGCCTCGACGAAAGCGAAATCCGCAGCCTGCTGGACGAGGAATTCGGCGCCGGCCCGTTCAGCCTCCAGACCCGCACCGCCAACCTGCGGCGCAAGCTCGCGGCCCAGGCGATCGAGCGCCGGCAGGCCCTGTTCGATTCGCACTACCGCTATCGGACCCAGTCGACACTGCCCGCCGCGGCCCTGATCCAGCGCGATTTTCCCGGCCTGTCGACGGCGATCGCCGAAGAGCTGGCCAACCACGCCCAGCCGCTCGAAATCCGGCAACTGCTCGCCTCCCGGCGCCTGCCGCTGCGCCTGGCCGAGGAGGCCCGCCACTACCTGCGCGCGCAACGCCTGACGCGTGCCATCGAGGGCCTGTACATGCCCTCCGTGCACAACCCCGACAGCGACCGCCTGATCCTGCGCCTGCTGCGCAAGCTGCCGGGCTGGCCCGCGCAGGTCCACCTGGAAATACGCGAGCGCACCTTCGCCGGCGCCCTGCTCGACAGCCTCGGCGACGCTTCGGCCAGCATCCGCAAGGTGCTGGTGCGCAACAGTGGCCGCTACGACACCTACGACGCGAGCGGCCAGGACCTGCACGCCGCCGACGACCTGTATGCCAGCGTCCTGCACGCCCTGCCCGATGCCGAGCGCCAGGCCCTCGGTTTTCCCGGTACCCACGAGGCCGAAGGGCTCAGGCGGCACCTGCTGCAACAGCCGCTGCCGCCGCGCCGGGAACTGGAAGCGCTGCTCGGCCTGCCCGCCATCCGCCCCGGCTACCGGCCGCCGATGCGCCTGGCCGATGGCCGGGTCGGTTTCCCCCTCAGTGGCCGGGGCGTGGGAGCAGGGTCGCCGAGTTCGCGTTCACAAGCCTTCATCGAGTTGGCCGAGCGGCTGTTCCCGGACAACGTCTGGCAGACCGTGCAGGCGTTTTTAGGGTTGCGCGGCCTGAACGAAGGCGCCGCCGTCCGGCGCCTCGAACAGTTGCAGGCCGAGTACGACACCTTGTCCGGCGAGCTGGATGCCTGGGTCGGCGCCGCGCCGGGCTCGACCGAGAACGAACGGGTGCGCAGCCAGGTGGCCGACAGCATCAGGCGCTGCTGGCAGCGGGCCCCGGCCTACACCTCGTCACTGGGCGGCTACCACTTCAGCCTGTTTGCCGCGCGCGACATGATGCCCCTGCCCATACTCTCGGCGGACTTCAGCCACGTCAGCGAGTTGACGCTGTTCCATGGCCCGTCGAGTGTGCCGGGCAACCTGGACGCGTTTCTCGGTCGCTTCCCCCAGGTCCGGCAACTGTCCCTGCGTGGCGGAGTGCTCAGCGACATCCCCTCGACCCTCGAATCGATGGCGCAATTGCGGCACCTGGACCTGAGCAACAACCGCATCGTCCTCACCCCGGAGAATGCCGCCCGGCTGTCCACCCTCACCCGGCTCAGAAGGCTGGACCTGAGCCGCAACCCGACGCTGGGGCACGCACCGGATTTCAGTTCCATGAGCCAACTGGTCTACATCTACCTGAACCACTGCGAACTCGACAGTTGGCCGAGCGGATTCGAACGACTACGCGGGCTGGTCCTGCTGGACCTGCGCGCGAACCGCCTGGCCCGGGTTCCCGCCAGGCTGCTCAACACCAGCCAGGAGGGCCAGCGGATCGCCCGGGCCATCAACCTGATGAACAACCCCATCGAAAACCTCGACGAAGTGGCCGACTACTACGATGAGACCGATATCGACCTGAACCTGGCGCTGCCGTACGACCTGCAGGAAGAAGACCTCTCCAGCGACGACGAACCCGCCCACAGCCCGCACTCGCCACGCGATCCGGTCTCGCGGGACGAGACCGCCTGGTTGCAGGACCTCGATCCCCGGCAACAGGAGGATTTTCGCAACGACTGGATGCAGTTGGCCGGCGAAGGACTGCCGCAGGAGTCCGAAGCGTTCTTCCGGGTGATCGACGACCTCAGGACCTCCGCCGACTACGGCGATACCCTCATCCGCCCGCGCCTGCTCGACAAGGTGCGGCGCATGGTCCGCGCCGCGGTCAGGGACACCGCCCTGCGCGAGAAGCTGCTGCTGCGGGCCAACGCACCGCAGGCCGATGCCTGTGCCGATGGAATCACCGTGGTGTTCAGCGACATGGGCCTGGATGTACTGGAGCATGAGGCCTATGCCCAGCCGAGCCCGCAACGGATCGAGGCCAGCCTGCTGGAACTGGCGCGGGGCAAGTCGCGCCTGGAGCGGGTCAACCGCCAGGCCCGGGCCGAGATCGATCGCCGCGTGGCCGAGGGCCTCACCCCCGATGAGGCGGAGGTCTACCTGGCCTACCGCATCGGCCTGGCCGAACGCCTGAACCTGCCCTGGCAGGCGTCGAAAATGCAGTTCCGCTCCATCGCCCACGTCGAGCCCACGCAACTGGACGCGGCGTACGCGGCCATCGTGGAGCAGGAAAAACAACCCATGGACAGAATCAGGGAGGCCCTGCGCCAGCCATTCTGGAAAGACTACCTGGAAGTGCAGTACCTGCAGGAACTGGACGAGAAGAAGGCCCTGCGCGCCAACAAGGGCAGTGCCCTGGAAGACCTCTACAGCGCACAGCAGCGCTGGTTCGCCGATGGCAACCTGCCGGAGGCCGAAAAGGCCCGGCTGAAGTCGGCGATGCAGGCCTCGGCCCGCCTGCTGGGCCGCTCGCCCACGCAAGTGTTCGCCCGCAGCATGACCGATGCCGAGTACCAGGCCGTCTACACCGCCATTGCCCGAGAGTACGAGGACGAACTGGAACGGCTGACCGGGCAGTGCCTGCGGGAACAGCGGCAGGAGGTGGCCTGAAATGACCCAGAAGCCCCAAGATCCACCGCTGCCCCACGCCCGCTTCATCAGGCGCCGCCTGCCGGGCTGGCTGACCTCCGTCAGCACCGAGCAACGCGCCCGGCTGCGCGAGGCGCTGATCACTTGCCACCGGTCCGCCACCGCGGCCCGCATCATCCTCGACCCGCTCAAGAGCCTGGACAGCTTTGCCGAACCCATCCTGGAGCAGGAACTCAAGGCCGACCATCCCGAACTGCGCGACATGCAACTGGCCACTATCGACAAGCGCTGGCATCGCGACAGTTTCCTCTGGAAGCCCATCTACGATGCCAGCCCCGAGCACAGCCTGCTGGAGGCCGCCCTCTACAATTTCGAAGAACGGGAAACCCGCAGCGGCGCCTTTGGCAGCGGCTCGAGCCTCTACCTCAC
>NZ_AQOH01000377.1 GCF_000364705.1 Pseudomonas fuscovaginae SE-1
CAAGAGCAGCCTGTCGCCCGAGGCGTTCGCCCAGCGCTGCCGTCGTCTCGACCTGGGCCGCAAGTACCAGCAACACCTGCGCCAGGTCCTCGACGACACCAACCCGGCGAAAGAGCCACTGGCCCCCGGGAACAAGCACCAGTGGTTCATCAACCACCAGCGCAACCGTTTCGATGCCGAGCTGCAGATGGCCTACCTGGGCCACCACCTCACCCACGAGTGCGTCAAGGCGCTCAAGATGTTCCTACTGCCCTCGCGCGAAAGCTTCGGCAAGCGCCTGTTGTGTCATCGGGTCAAGCTGCTGGGCCAGGTACTGCCCGGCGTCATACACTTTTGCGCCGACCCGGACGATGACGAGGGACGTTGCGCCATCTATTTTCCCGAGCACCCCGAGTACCCGTTCAAGGAGTACAGCTCGCTGCTGATGTTCCAGGTGATGCTCATCTCGCACCTCAACTCGCCGGCCACTCGACAGTGGGTCAGCCAACTGCTGCCGCTCGACCACCAGGAGCCCCTGCTGCTGGAAAAGCTCAGAGCCGCGCGACGGGCCGCCAATGAGGCGAGCGCCAAGCTCGTCAACCTCTCCAGTTGGATCGAAGTGGAATTGTTCGAAGAGATCCACAGCCTGCGCCTGCTGCACCTGAGCGGCGATCTCGGCAGGCTGGCACCGGCGGCGCGCAACGTAAAGGCCACCGAACGGGAAAAGCTGCTAGAGGAGTTTCAGGACGCGAGGCTGGACCTGCTGGCCAGCCTCAAGGACCGTATCCCGCGCTTCAAGCGCGCCCTTTCGGACCCGCTGGACCTGGTCGGCAGCCATGCCATCTACCAGGACATTCACACCTGGAGTCCGGAGGAGCGTCTGGCCGGTTCGCTCCACCTGCTCAATATCGCCGAGGCCCAGGCGAGCGGCCAGGTGACGCAACGGATGCGTGCCGAGGGCCATTCGCTCCCCGAGCTGGTCCGCGTCCGCTTCAAGGGCCACACACGATTATGGAAACCCGATCCAACCCTCTACCGGGTGCCAGTGGACCTGTCGGACGAGCAATGGCAAACCAACACCCTGGGACTGTATGAGGGCGCGAAAGGGCACTACCTGTTGCTCAACGAGTCGTACTACGAAGTCCGCTACGACGGGCAGACCGGTCATTGGCACATCCTCGGCCAGACCCAGCCGACGCTGTACGCGCCGCCACTGCGACACAACGGCGTCGGGGCCTGGCGAACCCTGCACGAGGATGTCACGCAATGGCCCCAATCCCGGCTCATCGCCCGGCTCTCGCCCCGTGCGGCCAAGTTGCGCCGCGAACTGGCCGAGGCCCTGCTGCCCCTGGGCTGCACCAACGTGCAAACACTGCGACAACTGCATCAGCACAACCGCCGTACCTCACCGTTGCTGCTCGACAGCCTCAAACGCCTGTGGATCCTGCGGGAAATCGAGGAGTTGAATCCCGAGCGGAGCCAGGCCGGCAACTGTACCGGACTCTGCCTGGCGATCCAGTCGTACCTGGCCGGGCTACTGCCGGACCTGCCCGCGAAGCCAGTGTTGCGCATCACGAAGCACCAATCGCGCAGGCTCCTCCAGTACGCCAAGGGCTCACAGTGGTTCGATATCGAGCCGGACCAGTGGATACCCGGTCTGTTCGAACACCTGTATCGACACCTCGAACAGCCAGCAACCCCCGAGCAGCAGCGTCTGCACGCCCAATACCCGGAACTGCCCCTGAGTTTCCTGGACGACCTGGAATTTACCCGGCAGGCCCTGGACCCGCCGCAAGCGAGCCTGCCGACCCTGAATCAGGAGATCGACCGGGCCCTGGAGCAGATCCGTGTCTCACGGGTATTCGAGGGCCTTCATCCGGACTGGCCGTCGTCGCAGCAAAGCGAGTGGCTGGCCTTCAGCCTGCTCGAGACGCTGGCGGGTTGGCCACAGGACATGCGCCTCGAACTCATGCAGGCCGAGGCCAGCCCCTGCGTGCCGCTGCCGGGCATCGGCACGGACAGCGGCCTGAACTACCGGCGGCTACACCAGACAGACACCACCTACGAGATCCGGAACCGCCAGGGGGAAACCCTCTCGAGCACGCCCGACTTCCATGCCGCCCTGTGGCAGACCCTGCCCAGCCAGGCCCGGAACGACCTGGGCAAACGCCATGCAATCAGCCAGCAAGCGCACCAGACCAGCGCCGACCTCAAACGGGTGCTGTTCGCCCAGGCCGCCCGGCTGCGCAGCCAGGTCCCCGCCGTGCGCACGCTGCAGCGCCTGCTGGAACCGCCGGTCACCGTGGCCGCCGCCCCGCTGCCGATAGAGTTCGCCGTGCCTGGTCGCCTGGTCTCCGGCTTGCAACTGCGCGACGAGGGCATCTACTGGAACCTCAACCCCAAGCCGCTCGCCAACCACGCCCACCGGCACTACATTCTCGAACGTCATCGCTACTACCCGGTCACCTGGGGCCCTGAAGGCTGGCGCCTGCTCAATGCCAGCAATCCCTACGGGTTCTACCAGCCGCTGTTGCAGCGCCGCAGCCAGAGCGACCCGCGCTGGACCCTGCATCACCCGGACTACAAGCGCAAGCTGCTGGTGAACGTGGACAGCCTGCCCGTACCGGCGGACAACCACAACCACGATGATCTGCTGCGCAAGAAGATGTTCACCCAGGCCCAGCGGCAACGCCTGCTGACGCCCAAGTCCTACCGTTCCTGCCTGAACTCGCCGCTGGCCTACGACCGGGTCGACAATGCCCGCTACCCCCTGCGCGACCTGGAGGGCCAGCCGATGATCATCACCACGCTGTACTACTCCAGCGCCGCGGGTACCGCCCAGTCGCTGGCACGGGCCAAACAGCTGCTACCCTACCTGCGGCAGGGGGTGGAAGTGGCAAGGCTTTATGAAAGCAGGCTGGTGATCCGGCGCTTTCGACAGCAGCACATGCGCTCCACCGACGAGCAGCACCTGGTGGGTCGCTTCCACGTCAGCGCCCGCAACGACCTGGCCCAGGGCGAACTGCTCGGTGTCCATGGCGGCATGCTGATCCCGTTGCTGGTCTGCCACCATCGCAAGGACCCCTTCGCCACCTGGGTCCACGAGGAACGCTCGCTGGAGCTGCTGCGCGTGCGCGACGGCCAGCCGCAGGCGGCCCTGCCGTGCCTGACCGGCGACAACATCCTGTCGCGGATCAACACGATCTTCGAATACGAGGGCGGCGTGCCCGTCCGCCAGGCCCTTGCCGGCTATAACGTCGAGGCCGTGGCCTTTCCCGTCGACGTCAGGGTCGACGACGGCTGTAGCGGCCAGCAGCGCTATTTCATCAATGCGCTGTTCACCTCCCGGGCCGTCATGGCCGATGAGGAACTGCGCATCAACCACGGCTACACCGAGGAACAGATCCAGACACTGAACAGCGCGCAACCGCTCGGCCCCGCGACAGCCGAATGACTCGACGCATGCATACCTACCGCAGCCAACGGGAGAACACCGCCTAACCTGCCCCTTCGAATCACGAAACGGGCCAGTTCCCATGACCGCAACGACTGCAACCGCCGCGAGCGGTGCCGGCCACGGCACCGCGCTCTCCCGGCCCCCGCTCAACCGCCACCAGGCTTTCATCGCCAGCCGCTTGCCGGCACCGCTGAAGCAACCCGGCTCAGCCTGCCTCAAGCCCCTGGCGAACATCAGCGCGACCACCCCGGCCTGGTACACCCAGGCCGACCCCGGTCTGCGCAACGCCTTCGACAGCAGCCAACTGGCGCGCTGCACCAGCCAGCACCCGTTCGAGGCCCTGCTCGGCCGGATCACGCCCCTGGAGACCTTCGCCGCACCGCTGCTGCAACAGGCGATCAGCCAGGCCACCGGGCTCGAACTGGATGTACGCGCGACCTACTTCGTACGCCGCCTGCACGTTCGCCGCCCCTCCAGCCTCGGCGGGCTGTTCGACTTCGCCGTGGGCGACCCCAAGGCCCGCCCCTGGTATTGGGATGTCAGCCTGCTGGAGGCCGCGCTGCACAACTTCAGCGCCGACGAGGCGAGCAAGCCGCCCGCCGAGGGCGACGCGTTCATCACCCACGACCACAGCACCGACCAGGTACGGATCGCCGCCTACGACAAGGAGCGCACCCTGCCCCTGGCGCCGGAGCGCTTCGCCGCGCTGTGCCGCACGCTCGACCTGGGGCAACGCTACCGGGAGCACCTCGACAGCGTGCTCAACCCCGCCGACGGCACGCTCAAGGCCCAGGTGCGCACGATCTGGACCACGCACCTGCACAATCAGCTGGCCGAGGCCGTGCACCTGGCGCGCCTGCAAGACACCCTGGCCGACGATACCTACCGGATGCTCAGCCATTGGCTGGCCGGTCACGCCGACCTGCGCCTGGATGGCCACCCCGTGCGGCCCGGCAGCCTGCGGATGCTCGACGTCGACCTCGGCGACATCCTCTTCCTGCGGCCCGAGACCGGCCCGGCACCGCGGCGCTGCGTGGTGCATATCCCCGGCGACGACCTGCATCCGGTGCGCCAGTACGATTCCAGCGCGGACTTCATGAGCGACCTGCGCACCCGCCTGCACAGCGCCGACTACCGGCGTTTCTTCGCCCAGTTCATCGCCGTGCGCGACCAGGCGGCATTCTTCACCGCGCTGAAGAAACGCCTGGACCCGGCCGACCGCCACGAGATGTGGGACGACTACAGCCTCGACCCCGAACTGCGCGTCGGGCTCGACCTGGTCGAACTGCCATTGCGCATCGGCACCCGCCCATCGCTGCAGGCGACCCTGCAGGACCAGTGCGAACTGAAGATCGAGCGCCTGCTCGCCAATGCCCGCGCCCTGGCCGTGCCCACCGGCGACGAGGACCGCGCAGCGCGCCTGACACGATTCCTGGGGTTCCTGGATGCCAGCCTGGACTTGTTCAACCTGCTGGTGTTCATCCCCGGCGTCGGCCAGGTGGTGCTGCTGGCCCTGGGCACCCGCCTGCTGCACGAGGTGTACTCCGGCATCGAGGCCTGGGAGGCCGGCGAAACCCGCCAGGCCTGGGCCCACCTGCTCGGCGTGGCGATGAACCTGGCCTTCATCGGCGGTGCCGGCGTGGTCCTGCCGCATGTCGACACCTCGGCCTTCATCGACGGGCTGGTCCCGGTCAGCGTCCGCGAAGGCGTCAGCCGGCTGTGGAAGCCCGACCTCGCGCCCTACCGTCACCGGCCGAAGCTGATGGCCCGCTCACAGCCGGATCGGCTCGGGCTGCATCACGACCTGGATCAGCGCTACCTGGAACTGGAAGACGGCTACTACCGCCTGCAGGCCGATGCCCGCGGGCAGGGCCGCTACCGCGCCCGCCACGCCCACGCCGACGAACTGCTCAACCCCTACGCGCCCGAGTTTCGCAGCAACGGCGTGGGCGGCTGGCGACACGCCTTCGAACAGCCCCTGGGCTGGTCCGACGAGCGCCTGTTCAGCCGTCTGGGGCCCGAAGCCGCCCGCCTCGATGCCCTCCACGCGCGGCGCACCCTGCACCTGAGCGGCGTCGACAGCGATGTGCTGCGCGCCACCCACTACCACGGCGACCGACCGCCGGCCCTGCTGCGCGACAGCATCACCCGCTTCGCCCTCGACCGCGACCTGGACCGCCTGGTGCAACGCCTGCAAACCGGTGGCAGCTCCAGCGGCAGCCTCGACGAACTGCACATGGAACTGCAACTGCTGACCAGCGACCCGGTCTGGCCGGCGACCAAGGTGCTGCGCCTGCTCGACGATGCCGGCCAGACACTTCAGCAATACCCGGCGGCGACCGACACCCGGCTGACCCGCATCGAAATACGCTGGGCCGAGCTGAACGCCGACGACCTGCTCCGCCAGGTGCTCGGCCAGCTCGACGAAAGCGAAATCCGCAGCCTGCTGCGCGAAGAGTTCGGGCAAGCCAGCGCCAGCCTTCCGGTCCGCGTCGCCGCCTTGCGCCGCCGCCTGGCCGGGGACGCGGTCAAGCGTCGCCAGGACCTGTTCGAATCGCACTACCGCCACCGCACGGCCGCCAGCCGTGGCGAACCGGGCGCGGCGACCCTGCTGCGCGACTTCCCCGGCCTGCCGGACCGGGTGGCGCAGGAACTGGCTCAGGGTGCCGAGGGCGCCGAACGGCAACGGCTCGAAGCCGGCCGCGTGTCGCTGCGCCTGGCCGAGGAAGCCCGCCTGCAACTGCGCAATGTCCGCCTGGCGCGCCTGTACGAGCCACTGTACCTCGGCTCGGTCAGCCAGGCCGAAGTGCACCGCATCGCCCTGGCGCTGCTCGGGAAGCTGCCGGGCTGGTCGGACCAGGTGCGCCTGGAAGTCCACGACCGCTTCTTCGGCGGCCCGTTGCTCGACAGCCTGGGCCCCGAGTCGGCGGCGATCCGCAAGGTGCTGGTCAGGAGCGGCGAGCGCTACGAGGCCCACGACGACCTCGGCCAGGAACTGCATGGCCCGGACGACCTCTACGCCAGCGTCCTGCATGCCCTGCCCGATGCCCAGCGCAGCGCGCTGGGGCTGCCCCATGTCGGCCAGGGCGCGCAACTGAAGCAGGCCCTGCTCGGCCTGCCGCCGCTGCCACGCGAGGAACTGGCCCGGCGCCTGGCACTGCCGCCGATCCGGCCGGGGTTCCGCTCGCCGCTGCGCCTGGCCAGCGGCCAGCTCGGCTATACCCTGAGCGGCCGCGGCGTCGGTTCCGCCCCACGCCCCTACGCCGTGGGGCGGCTGGCCCATGAGCTGTATCCGAACCTGCCGCTGTCGGAGGTGGAAACCCTGCACGGCCTGCGCGGCATGACCCAGGCCGAGGCGATCACCCGGCTGCGGGCCCTGCGGGCCGAATACCGCACCCTGGAGAACCAGTTGGAGGCCTGGGTCGGCGAAACCGGCGACAACGGCAAACTGCGCCTGGCCGTGCAGCTCAAGCGCTGCTGGCGCCACGAGACGGACCGCGCCATCGACAACGAGGGCGACCCGATCGTGCTCGACCACGACGGCACCCCGGTGAACGGCTACGAACTGACCCTGACCGGTTACCCGATGGACAGCCTGCCCCCGCTCTCCTGCCGCTTCCCCCATGTCGCCGAACTGCACCTGCGCGCCATCGCCCTGCAGAACTCGCCGGCCCTGGAAGGCTTCCTGCAGGCCTTTCCCAACCTGCTGCGCCTGAACCTCTCGGGCAACCTGCTCACCCGCCTGCCGGAGGCCCCGGCGCAGATGAGCCGGCTGACGCACCTGGAACTGCGCAACAACCAGATCGTCATTCCGCCCGTCGCGACGGGGCCGCTGAGCCAGCTGACCCGCCTGCAGACCCTGAACCTGGAAAACAACCCCGGCCTGGGCAGGCTTCCCGACCTGGGGCCGCTGTCCGCGCTGAGGTACCTGAACCTGCGCAATACCGGCCTGAGCGAGCTGCCGGCGGGCTATGACCGCCTGCCCCAACTGCGTCGCCTGGACCTGCGCGACAACCGCATCAGCCGGATCCCGGACGAGGTCTTCGGCCTGAGTGCCGCGCGCCAGCAACTCAACCTGTCGATCAACCTGGATGACAACCTGATCCCGGTCGACCTGCATCGGCGCATCGAACGCTATCGGCAACAGACCGGCATCGACCTGGGGCTTGAGGCCCTGGTGGAAGGCGACGACCTCTCGGAATCGAGCGGCAACTCGCGCCCGCACTCGCAGGCCAGCCTTTACCACAACCGCTGGGGCAGCCCATCGCCCGTGCCGCGCGCCAGCACGCCCTGGCTCGAAGGCCTGGACGCCGCCGAGCAGGAAACCCGGCGTGACGTCTGGCTGCGCCTGGCCAGCGACGACATCGAGGCCTCCGAAGCGTTCTTCAAGGTCCTGGCCGACCTGAAGCACTCCGCCGACTACCTCCAGGACAACGGCGCGCACCGCCCGCAACTGCTCGAACGCGTCTGGCGCATGGTCAAGGCCGCCGAGCGGGACACGGCCTTGCGCCAGCGCCTGTACCTGATGGCCAACCGGGCCGTCGACACCCGCTCCAGCGTGATCGAGGCCGACACCTGCGAAGACGGCATGACCGTGACATTCGACGACATGGGCCTGGAGGTACTGCTGCATGAGGCCCTGGCCCTGCCCCTGGAACAGCGCGAACTGCCCCTGCTGCGCCTGGCCCGCGGCAAGGCCCGCCTGGCCCAGGTCAAGCAGCGGGCACGGCAATTGATCCAGACCCGCAAGGACAACCACGAAACCGTCCACGAGGCGGAAATCCACCTGGCCTTGCGCATCGGCCTGGCCGACCGCCTCGAACTGCCGTGGCAGGCCCGCAGCATGCTCTACAGCGAAGAAGCCAAGGTCGGCCGCGACGTGCTGGAACAGGCCAGTCGCGAGATCCTCGCCGAGGAACGCCTGCCCGGCGAAGTGGCCAGGCGCCTGCTGCAACAGCCGTTCTGGGAAGCCTACCTGCAGGAACGCTACGCCCAGACCCGACTCAAGGAAGCCCGGCGGCAACGCGACGAGATGATCGGTGCCCTCGACGACCTGCTCGACGCCCAGCGCGAATGGTTCAGCGACGAAGCCCTCGACAGCGCCCGCAAGCAGGCGCTGCAACAGACCATCAGCCAGTCGGCGCGAACCCTGGACCTGCTGCAGACCCAGGTGTTCTTCCGGGCCCTGACCGACAACGCCTACAAGAGTCACGCCGAGCGCATTGCCAGGAGCTACCAGCGGGCGCTGGCGCAACTGACCGAAGACCTCAGGCGCCAGCACGGCCTGTAGTTCCCCCCCCCCCCCCC
>NZ_AQOH01000378.1 GCF_000364705.1 Pseudomonas fuscovaginae SE-1
CGAATACCCATGAAGGCCACCATGTCAGAGCAACCCTCCCTCTATTTACTGTCCCAGGCCATGGAACTGCGCACCACCCTCAGCGCCCAGGAAAAGGCGCTGTCGATCGACAGCACCGAGCGCAGTTGGCTCGGCTACCTGTTCCTGGCCAACCATGACGCGCGTGAGGAAACCGGCAACCCGATGTACGTCGACAAGCTGTTCATCGTCACCCAGGGCGCCACCACGGCGGACCTGGCCGGCAGTTTCCTGGTCAGCGGCGCCGTCGGGCACGCGGTGTTCCTCTGCACCCCGGCGTTCGGCCTGGAACGCTTCGCCTCCCGCGAGCTGGCGCTGGCGAAACTCGACGAACGCCTGGGCATCCCGACCCAGCGCGACGAACTGCTGCGCTTCGTCCCCTTGCGAATCAGGAACGCCATCCCGTACGAGCCCCCGCCCACCCTGCTCACCCGCCTGATCCAGGGCGTGGTCCTGAGCGATCGACGCCAGGCCGTGGACGCCTACCTCGACACCACCCTGAAACACCTGCAGGACGAACTGCTCGAACTGCCCAGCCTCAAGACCGTGATCAACCAACTGCTCGACAGCACCCTGGGCAAGCGCTTCCCCCGCGCCAACCTCAAGGCCCTGACCGTCATCAGTCGCGAGGCGCCCGGCGAAGCGGGCACGCCTGGTACGGCCTCCAGCCGTACGCTGAGCGAAACCCTGCTGGAACAGTACATCCGCGGCCAGTGGCCCAGCGGCCAGACCCACGAGTTCATCTCCCCCGGCTACACCGCGCAGCCGCCGGACAACGCCGTCTGGGAAAACACCCTCGCCACCCTCGCCAGGCAGTTGCCAAGCCATCTGCAGAGCCGGCTCAGGGCCTTCTGGGACCTGCCGCTGGATATCGGCAAGCCGCGCCGGCAACTGTTCGTCGACGCCCTGGGCACGCGCTTTCGCGCCGAACTGCTGCACCAGGAGCAGGACCTCAACGAGATCGACCCGCAAGACTACCCGATGCTGTGCGCCCTCTACCCGCTGGACAGCGCCAGGCTCGGCGCCGCCACGCTGTACACCGTCACGCTGCAGACCCGCGACAGCGCATTCACGCTGGCCAACGCCTTTGTGGCAGGTCGCGACCGCACCCCTTCCGCCGAGCATTTCCTCTACGGCGCCGAGCGGCTGCAGGCCTTCGACAACCGGGAACGGCTGCTGGAGGCGCTCAGGACACGGCTGCGGGACCCCGCACAGAACCCCGCCTGGCTCCACGGTCTGTCCCTGCGCGAACGGGCCGCGCTCATGACCGCCGACATCACCGAGGTGTCGCTGACCGCGAGCGAACCGTCGATTTTCACCACGCTGTTCAAGCGCATCCTCGACAAGCTGCTGGACAACGTCGCCTACGTGCTGGAGCGCTATCGCCACAGCGGCGGCGCGCTGGCGCTGCCGACCGCCTTCGAGAGCGCGCTGGACATCCGGGCGCTGATCGCCCCGCGACTGGTCACGCTCGCCCAGGGAACGCGCTGGAGCGCCCGGCTGGATCTCTCGCCCAGCGAACGGCCCGCGGTGCCCCCGCTGCTCAAGACCCTGCGCCCGACCCTGGACACCGCCACGCACCAGTTGGCGACCCTGGAGCAACTCAAACGACAGATCCTCGCCGGGCTGAAACAGCGTCCGTCGCTCAAGGCCTTCATCCAGAGCCAGTTGTCCAGCGAGCTCAATCGCGCGCAACTGCACAACCTGTCCGCCGACAACCTGTATATCAACCACTATGCCGCGGCGCTCCCCCAGGTCGGCGACCCCGACCAGCCCCCCAGCGCCTCGCAAAGCGTCGTCGACCATGTGCTCGAACGCCTGCGCCAGAGCGCTGGCGAACTGGCCGGCGTCACCGTCGGCGTCTTCAGCAAGAGCGCCGAAGGCCTGTGGTCGCGGGTCGCCAACCTGGACCTCGACCAGCTCAACCGGCTCGTCACGGCGCTGCTGCCGGACTTTCTCGGCCACTACCTGCGCCGGCAACGCTCGATCTACGGCGGGCTGTCCAGTGCCCTGAACCAGGCGATCAGGTCCGGGTTGCGCGGCGAGGTGCAACTCAAGCAAATGCGTGGCGCCCTGCGGGCCAGCGACCTCGACCTGCTCGAGCACCTGCTCGACAGCCATCGGCGCGATACGCGCCCGGGCCTGAACGGCTTCATTCCGGACGCCTTCGCCCTCACCTATAAACGCGACACGGCGGCCGCCCCGGTGCGGTTGCACAACTGCTTCCTGCTGACCGCCCACGGTGGCCTGGACCAGCAGCACGCCGGCAAGGCCCTGCTCTGGACTCCGGCCCAGGGGGCCGAGCCCTTCGACTCGCTGCACGGCGCCGAGGCCGAACTGCAACGGCGCCTGCATGACCCGGTGGAGCGCCTTTCCCTGCTGGAAAACACCACGCAGGAGGAACGGCCCAGGCACCTGCCCCTTGTCCCCCGCCAGCGCAACCATCCGCAGACCTACCCCAGCCTCGGCTTCGAGCTGATTCACAACGGTTTGCAGGGCTACCTGTTCAACTCGCTGATCGACCAGGCGCTGGCCGACCTGAGCCACGCCACCACCTCGAAATACAGCGGTGAGCACCTGCACCAGCACCTGCAGAGCTGCCTCGAAAGCCAGACGACGGTGCCCATGCTGGAACAAGCGATCCGGGCGGCGCGGGACACCGCCACCCACCTGGCGCTGCCGCCCTGGCTCGGCGCCACCAGCGACCGCGGGCAGTTCGCCCTGGCCGCCCTGCTCGACCGCTATCGCCGCGAGGCGGCGACGACCGACGACTACCTCCAGGGCATTCCCACGCTCCGCGAGACGGCCAGTGTCAAGCTCAAAAGCCTGCTGTCGCGGGACTACCCGGACCAGGCGCTGGACCCACGGCGGATCACCGTCTGGCTGACGCCCAGGGATGCCGCCCTGCCGCTCAGCGAACCGCTGACCGATTTCGCCCTGCGCCATTTCGACGACATCAGCTCACGCGCGATCAGCCTCGACCTGGCCGCGGGCAGCCTGCCCGACAGCCTGACCGGCGAACGGGCCCGAAGCCTGGTCAAGGAAGCGGCCATCGGCAGCCACTACGCGGCGC
>NZ_AQOH01000379.1 GCF_000364705.1 Pseudomonas fuscovaginae SE-1
TCCAATCCCACCTGACCCCCGAGGAACCGGACAACGTCCATCGGCGCCCCGCGTTCAGCCGCCACGGTTTCTGGCAGGGCCTGCTGCACGCCTTCGTGCAGCGCCTGCGCGAGACCCTGTCGCAGACGGCCCACGGATTCATCAAGCACCTGCTGGGCATGCCCGATGGCGTTGCCCGCCTGGCGCTCGACGGGCAGCACATCCAGCTCAAGCCGTTGCAACTGATCAGCGATGCCCAGGCGCCTTCCGACCCGGTGGCGGGCTTCTACCTGATCGGCCCGGTACCCGGCCAACCCGGCCCACGCATCCTGTTCTGCCCGCAGGGGGAGCGGCCGATGTTCCAGGAGTACGCCAGCGAAACCGCGCTGCTCAACGAACTCGGCAGCTCGGACAGCCTGCAACGACAGGTCCGCGAACGGCTGCCCGGCGCCCGCCTGGCCCATTACACCCGGCAGGCGTTCCAGTCGGTGCTGGCGCTCGGCAACGAGCCGGTGCGCGGCAATCTGTTCCACCGCCTCTACCAGGACATGATCGGGCTGTTCAAGGACCTGCTCGGCCGCCAGAGCGTGCAGGGTCAGGGCTCGCTCTGGGACAAGGCAGTGGGCTGGTTCAAGGGCGAGCTGCAGCAGGGCGCGACCGCGCTGCTCGGCCGGCTGCGCCTGCCCTGGCTGGTCTGGCAGTCGCTGCCACGCTTGAGGGACGCGGGCGAGAAGGCCTGGCATGGCCGCTGGGCCGAGGCGATCGAAGAGTTCGTCATGACCCTGGCCAAACTCGCGGTCGCACGCCGTGGCTGGATCCCGTCCAGCCTGGGCAACCCCATGCCGGCGGCGCGCGACAGTGCCGCCCAATCGCCCTTTCCCATCCCGCCCTGGGACAACCAGCACCTCACGCCCGGGCAAAAGGCCGTGCTCCTGGAGCTGCAGGCCCACCGGGTCGCCCTGGAACACATGACCCCGAGCCGGGTGGGCGACCTCTACACCGACCCGGTCAGCGGCAGGACCTATGTGGCGATCGGCGGCAAGGTGTTCCGGGTCCGCCAGGAGCGCCAGCGCTGGCGCGTCGTCACCGACAGCGCCCTGGGCCCCTGGTTGCGCCAGGACGACCAGGGCCAATGGTCATTCGACCTGCCCAAACGCTGCCTCGAGGAGAAAGCCGATGAAAATGTTTGATCACTGCCTGAACCAGCGGGCGATCCGTGAAGAAATGCGCGTGCAGGCCAGCGGCATCGACAGCATCCGGCAACTGTACCCCAACCGCGCCCGGATGATCGGCCACGCCCACCGCCAGGCCGTGGCGTACCTCAACGGGGCGCTGCACAACATCGACAGGCTGTTCAGTGGCCATCGGCTGGACACCAAGCGCCGGCACTTCCTCGAAAACTTCCTGGACATTCCCTACGTCGGCAGCGACACCATCCGCAAGATCAAGCTGCGCATGGATGTCATGCTGGGCGAACTGCTCGCGCCCTCGCTCAACCCGCTGAACTCGCCGCGCTACGTGGTGGGCTCGGACCGGCGCCCCGAGCATGGCAACCAGGCCTTCACCCTGCTGAAGGAAAAGGAGCGCAGGATCTACCTCACCGAACGCTTCTTCGACCCCGGCCTGGAAGTGTACCTGCCGATACGCCCGCGAACCTTCGACGCCTATGGGCACAGCATGGGCACGGTCCTGCTGCACGAAATCAGCCACATGACCCTCGACACCCTGGACCTGGCCTACCTCGACTCCAGCCGCCCCTTCCTCGACCTGATCGACACCAGCACGCCACAGGGGCAGAGCCGCTACGCGGTGCTCGAAGAGCTGCAGAGAAATGCCTTCTCCAGCACCACGGCCGGCCACGAGCTGTTCAAGCTGCTCGATGACTACGACCTGCGCTGGTACGACCTGGAAGGCGACCTGAAAAAAAGGGTATTGAGCCTCACCGCCACGCGGGACCTGGACGATGCGCGGCGGGTGTTCCTGGCCGACCCGGCCAGGCGCACCGATGTCATTCTCAACAACGCCGACTCCCTGGCCCTGCTGATCGCCCACCTGGGCCGCCCCGTGGAATACCAGCCGTTGCAGTGAGGCAGCATGCAGGATTACCACCCGCAGCGCCGGCAAGGCCCCTAGGCTGCCCGTTCGAACCACGAAACGGGCCAGCCCATGACCGCAACGATCTCCGCCCTCGCGACCCGCGCCGACCTCGACGCCGCGTCCTCGCGCCCCCCCCTCGACCGCCACCAGGCCTTCATCGCCAACCGCCTGCCGGCGCCGCTCAAACAACCCGGCTCGGCCTGCCTCAAGCCCCTGGCCGACATCACCCCGACGACCCCGGCCTGGTACACCCAGGCCGATGCCGCCCTGCGCAGCGCCTTCGACAACAGCCAACTGGCCCGCTGCGCCAGCCAGCACGCGCTCGAAGACATTCTCGGCCAGATCACGCCCCTGGACAGCTTCGCCACGCCGCTGCTGCAACAGGCGATCAGACAGACCTTCGGGCTGGAGCTGGATGTCCGCGGTACCTATTTCGTACGCCGCATGAACGTTCGCCGCCCCTCCAGCCTCGGCGGGCTGTTCGACTTTGCCGCGGGCGATCACGCGCTGCGCACCTGGTACTGGGATGTCACCCTGCTGGAGGCCGCGCTGCACAATTTCACCGCCAGCGAGGCCGCCGAAGCGCCCAACGAGGGCGATGAGTTCATCACCCACGACCACAACACCGCCGACGTCTGGATGGCCGCCTACGACAAGGACCGCGCCTTGCCCCTGGCCCCCGAGCACTTTGCCGCGCTGTGCCGCACACTCGACCTGGGGCAACGCTACCAGACGCACCTCAACGCAGTGCTCAACCCGCCGGACCTCGAACAGAAGGCCCGGATACGCCAGACCTGGGCCACGCACCTGCACAACCAGCTGGCCGAGGCCGTGCACCTGGCCCGCCTGCGCAACAGCATTCCCGAGGATGCCTACCGCATGCTCGGGCAATGGCTGGCCGGCCGCACGGATATGCGCCTGGACGGTCATCCGGTCAAGCCCGGCTGCCTGCGCATGCTCGGGGTCGACCTGGGCGACATCCTCTTCCTGCGGCCCGAGGCCGGCCCGTCACCACGGCGCTGCGTGGTCTATATACCTGGCGACGACCTGCACCCCGTGCGCCACTACGCCTCCAGCGCGGACTTCATGACCGACCTGCGCACGCGCCTGCACAGCGCCCGCTACCGGCGCTTCTTCGCCCAGTTCATCGCCGTGCGCGACCAGGCGGCATTCTTCACCGCGCTGAAAAAACGCCTGGATCCCGCCGACCGCCACGAGATGTGGGACGACTACCGCCTCGACCCCGAACTGCGCGTCGGACTCGACCTGGTCGAGCAGTCACTGCGGGTGGGCGCCCGTCCCTCGCTGCCGACCGCCCTCAAGGACCAGTGCGAGCTGAAGATCGGCCGCATGCTCGGCGATGCCAGGGCCCTGGCCGTGCCCACCGACGACGAGGACCGCGCAGCGCGCATGGCGCGTTTCCTGGGTTTTCTCGACGCCACCCTGGAACTGCTCAACCTGCTGGTGTTCATTCCCGGCGTCGGCCAGGTGGCGCTGCTGGCCATGGGCACCCGCCTGCTGCACGAGGTGTACTCCGGCATCGAGGCC
>NZ_AQOH01000380.1 GCF_000364705.1 Pseudomonas fuscovaginae SE-1
AGCCGGCGAAACCCGCCAGGCCTGGGCCCACCTGGTCGGCGTGGCGATGAACCTGGCTTTCATTGGCGGTGCCGGCGTGGTCCTGCCGCACGTCGACACCTCGGCCTTCATCGACGGGCTGATCCCGGTCAGCGTCCGCGAAGGCGTGACCCGCCTCTGGAAACCCGACCTCGCCCCCTACCAGCATCAGCCCGCCCTGCCAGCGCGCAGCCAACCCGATGAACTCGGCCTGCACGACTACCTGGATGAGCGCTACCTGCTGCTGGAAGACCGCTACTACCGCCTGCAGCCCGATGGTCCGGGGCGCTACCGCGCCCTGCATGCCCAGGCCGACAAACTGCTCAACCCCTACGCCCCGGCGTTTCGCAGCAACGACGCCGGCGCCTGGAAACACGAGCTCGACGAGCCGCTGGCCTGGGCCGATGAACGCCTGTTCCGCCGCCTCGGCGGTGAAGCCGCGCGCCTCGACGCCCACACCGCGCAACGCATCCGGCACATCAGCGGCATCGACGCCGACGTGCTGCGCGCCACCCACCATAACCTCGAGCACCCTCCGGCGCTGCTCAGCGACACGATCACGCGCTTCGCCCTCGACCAGGACCTGGGCCGCCTGGTGCAACGCCTGCAAACCGGTGGCAGTTCCAGCGGCAGCCTCGACGAACTGCACATGGAACTGCAACTGCTGACCACCGACCCGGTCTGGCCACGCACCAAGGTCCTCAGGCTGCTCAACGGTTCGGGGCGCACGATTCAGGAATACCCGGCCAGCATCGCCTCCCAGGTGACCCGGATCGAGGTGCGCTGGCCCGACCTGGATGCCGACGGCCTGCTCCAGCAGGTGCTGGGCAAGCTCGACGAAAGCGAGGTCCGCAGCCTGCTGCGCGAGGAGTTCGGCCAGGCCGCCAGCAGCCTGTCGAGCCGGGTCGCCTCACTGCGCCGGCGCCTGGCCGGCGATGCGGTGAAGCGGCGCGGCGACCTGTTCGAATCGCACTACCGCTACCGCACGGCCACCAGCCGTGGCGAACCGGGGGCGGCCGTGGTGAAGCAGAACTTTCCCGGCCTGCCCGACCGCATCGCGCAGGAGCTGGCCCGCGGCGCCAATACCCTGGAGCGTTCCCGGCTCGAAGCCGGCCGCCTGCCACCGCGCCTGGCCCGTGAAGCCCGGCACTACCTGCGCAACGTCCGGTTGGCGCGCCAGTACGAGACGCTCTACCTCGACTCGGTCAGCCAGGCCGAGGTGTACCGCATCGGACTGTCGATGCTCCGGCGCCTGCCGGGCTGGTCGAGCCAGGTCCGCCTGGAGGTCCGCGACCACGCCTTCAGCGGCCCGCTGCTCGACAGCCTAGGGCCCGAGGCGGCGCCGATCCGCAAGGTGCTGGTCCGGCGTGGCGAGCAGTACGAGGCCTACGACGCGCTCGGCCAGGAGCTGCACGGCCCGGACGACCTGTACGCCAGCGTGCTGCACGCCCTGCCGGATGCCGAACGCGCGGCGCTGGGCTTTACCCACGTCGGCCAGGGCGCGCAACTGAAGCAGGCCCTGCGCGCCCTGCCGCCA
>NZ_AQOH01000381.1 GCF_000364705.1 Pseudomonas fuscovaginae SE-1
GACCATAATCAAGTCAGTGCTCTTAGAGTTTCACAATGAATTTGACAAAAAACTATCAACAGGCCTAATTGCCGAAAAATTTGAAGAATTCTACCGTAGAGTCTCTTCAAGCTATCAGCTTTACGTCTCAGAATTCTCATTCCAAAAAATAAAAGCAGAAGTAGAAAAAAGCAAATTCGAATTCATAACCAGGATAAATAAAGTATTTTCCGACATACAGAATCAACTTTTAGTCGTTCCTGCCTCTTTGATCTTAGTGGGGAGCCAGTACGAAACAAGCAATAGCATGACGCTCAAGAATCTAATCATATTTTGCGGAGCGATAGCTTTCGCTGCGTTCATGATGCTATTGATACTAAATCAAAGAAACACACTTCTCTCTATTTTGAACGAGATAAACAACGAACTTCAACTCATAAAACAAAAACATTCATCCGTAAAATTACAATTTGACGACCAATACAAGCTCCTTGAAACGCGCTTCTTGTACCAGTACATCTTGCTTGAGATAGTCTCACTAATTGTCGCCCTTGCACTCGCAGCGGCGAGCGCTCTATTCTTCTACTTCTCTAATAACAAAGAAATCCCTATAGAGATTTGCTTGGTAATAGCCTTTGCACTTTTCGTATACGCTTTTGTACGAATCGCCTCTACCATAGGTGTTTTTCTTAAAAACCCTTTGCGCAGCCGAAAATACTGACCGCTAACGTTTTATTCTTTCTACGCCATACCTCCCCCTAGCAAACCCTCATTAAAATTTCGCCAAGAATTAATTTAAGCTGGAACCCCGCCAACATCATTAGAATATTAATCCACCCCAGCGACAGTACATTCGCGTCAGCGCCAACTATTTAATCGTAGATCAACGAAAACAAAAGCCCCGGTTCGACTCAACGAAACACCATAATTAGCTGATTTATTTGTGGCTACCCTATGAAGTATGCAAAAAACCACCAAATTCCAGCCCGGCGTATCCCCTGCCCTCACAGCAAGAAACCGTTCGTCTGGTGCCGCGTCAAAGCTCCGCAATGCGGGGCTGAACTTGCTTCAAGTTCTGTGTGATCTAGGCACTGTACGAAAAGAAATGTCGTAGACACCGCCGCCA
>NZ_AQOH01000382.1 GCF_000364705.1 Pseudomonas fuscovaginae SE-1
AATGGTTATAAAGGCCGCCGAAGCCTATTGTTCTGAGCAAGATTGGACACCAGAACGATGCCAACAAGCGCGCGATAGCTTATACAACTATTGCAACACAAAAAAACATGATGACGAACCAGTAAATTTGACAGCACTTTCTGCCCACATCGATGACCAAAACCCTGAAGGGTTTGCCTTGTTTGTCCGAGAAAGTGCATTTGAGGTAAATGAAGTATTTTCCCCCAATCCGGCCTCATACAAAAAGCTTATGCGCGTAAGCCGACGTTTTGGTAGCATTAGTGTTAGCTTCGATGTTGACGACCTGAGGCAGGAAACTGTGCGCTATGACCCAGACAGCGATACTATCATTATTAGTTC
>NZ_AQOH01000383.1 GCF_000364705.1 Pseudomonas fuscovaginae SE-1
GATGCCATAGTCACGGCTGCCGGTGACCGCACCGGCACCGCCGCTGCCGCCACCGAAGCTCTTGCCGGTGTAACCCTCGACCCGCAGCTCGGCCATGTCGTGGACTTCCCGCTGCCGTGCCAGGCGCCGGACCTGCTGGTTTTCCGGGAAACGCGCGACGACATCGTCGGTCAGCACATCGAGCTGACGCCACTCCTGCAAGGCCAGGGCGGTGTTGGCCTGGGACAGTTCCAGGCCCAGGTCACGCGGTGCGGCGCTTTCGGTCTCCTTGTTGAGGCCCTCGGCGCGGCGTGGCCAGGCGCGGGCCAGGTACATGTCGGCCTGGGCGACCCGCACGCCGACATTGCCCGGAGCCTGGGCCGCCAGGGCCTCCAGGCCCTGCTCGCTGGCGGGCAGATTGCCGTTGTGCAGGCCCATCTGCGCCGCCAGTTGCTGCACATCAACCCATTCGTCATTGGGCACGCCGACAGGCTGGCCCTTGAGTTCAAGGCGGGCCTGGGTGGTCCTGGCCAGGTTGTCGGCGACCTCCTGAGCCTCCTCCGGCCGGTCGCTTTCGATCAGGGCGTAGGCCAAAGCCGAAGTATCGTCGACGCGGTCGGCCGCATCGGCGTCGGGTGCGGCGAGCACCTCGCGGTACAGTTGCGCCGCCTGCTCCGGCTGGCGACGCGCCAGATAGGCCGCCGCCACCCAACGCCGGGCGTAGGTGGGAATGGTCACGCCTTCATCGCGCAGCTTCTGCTGTTCGGCCAGTACTTCGACGTTGCGCGAACGGGCCTTGAGCGCGCCCAGGCGGTCGATGCGCCAGCGCACCAGGTCGTCATGAGCCTGCGGGTCCGCCGACCAGGCGGCCAGCAGCCGATCGTAGTCGGCCAGGGCCCGATCGGCCACGGCATGGCGCTCCAGCTCGCTACGGGTTGGCCGCTCGGCCAGGCGTACCCGTTCGGCGGCCAGCTCGCCTTCGAGGCGCCGGATGGACGCCCCATCGATCAGCCCGGGATGTTGCTGGGCCAGGCGCAGGGCCGGTTCGGGCAGGCGCGCGCGCTGCAGGGCGAACACGTATTCACGCAGCACCTGGGGCTTGTCCGGGGCGCGGGCAAAGGCCTGGTCGTATTCGAACAGGGCGTCGCTGTCGGCTCCCGAACGGGTCAGCGCATAACCCAGCGCCAGGTGTCGCGACGGGTCGCCAGGCTGCCGGGCGACCTGTTCGCGGGCACGGCGTACCGCATCCTGAGGATTGCCGGCATCCGCCTCGGTCACCGCCAGGCCCAGTTGCAGGTCGGCATTGCCCGGCTCGCGCTCCAGCGCCCGGCGATACAGGCGCTCGGCCTCGTCCCAACGCTTCAGGTTGCGATAGGCCCGGGCCACGGCACCCAGGGCCTGGGACGGCAGGACGCGGTGCACACCCCGGCTCTCGTAGACGCTGACCACTTCGGCATCCAGCCCGGCCCAACTGGCGATCTGCAGGTGATCGCTGACCAGCCCGGCCGACTGCTGCGCAGGCGGCACCTGCCGCAGGAAGGTCAGGGCCGGCGTGTAGCGGCCGTCACGAGCCTGACGGATCAGTTGATCGTAGGAGGCATCAGCCAGGGCGGCCAGGGGCCACAACAGTTGGCTGCACAACGCCACGCCCAGCAAAGGGCGCAATCTGCCACTTGGGCAGAACAGGGCATTAAGCGGCATATCGTCCACTTCCCGAAGCATGGCCGGGGTTCAATGCTCCTGCCTGACCCAAAACGCAGGATGGAGCCTCGCGACAGCAACCGGTGGTCCGGTTCAGTTGTCTTTCAGCAAGGGTAGACGAAAAAAGACGGGTGCAAGATCCAAAGTTGGCGGGCATCGGCCGAGGCCGATGCCGCAATGGGCGCGTTACTCGGCGGCTTCAGCGCCGCCCAGGCCACCGACCTTGGACATGACCAGGGCGATGAATTCCTCCAGCGACATTTTCTGCCCGTTGAACTCCACCTGGCCCGCGGCATAGTGCAGCTTGGACACGATATCCATGCCCTCGATGGTCGCCATTTCGGTGGACAGCGCCATGGTGCCAGCCATTTCACTGGTCATCGACGCCTGCTGGGCGATCAGCTTGGAATCGGTCTGGCCTTCGAGCAGGGCCTGCACACCGGCCAGGTCGGCGATCATCGGCTTGGACAACGACAGCCTGGCGTCCAGCTGCGAGACCAGTTGCTTGCCCAGCTCCAGCGGCGGCAATTGCGTGGACGACGGGTTGTCCAGGTTCACCTGCAGGTTGAAACGGCTTTCACCATTGGCGGTCTTGAACGACAGGTTGTCCACGGCGATCTGCGGCTTGCCGGCCAGCAGTTTCTTGATGTCGGCCTGGGCCTTGATCTGCTGCTCGGCGCTCAGCTCGGGCACCGGCGGGACGTCCTCACCCTGGGCGGCAGCCTGTTGCATGGCCTTCAGTTCGGCCTGATACATCTCGGTCAGGGAGCGCACCGCCGGGATATCCAGGTTCTTCGCGCTCAGGTTCAGCTTCGCGCTGCCCACCGACTTGCCGTTGTAGCCGATGTCGCCGACGGTGTAGTCCAGGCGGCCGGACAGGACGTTGCCATTGGCTTCCAGGTTGTCTTTCTGTTCGAAGTCCTTGACCGTCACCACCACCGGTTGCTCGCCGTAGGTGACCTTGGCACTGCTCAGTTCCAGGGTGTTGCCACCCAGGTAGAAACCGAAGTCGCTTTTGGTCAGGTCACTGGCCACGGTGAAACCACCGAGTTCGACCGATACCGGGCCGTCCTCTTCGGACTGGCCGGTGATTTTCACGCTGTCCATGTAGCCGTTGGCCTTGATCTTCGCACCCTTTTCGGTGCCGGCCACGTTCAGGTTGAGCCCGGAAAACTTCACCGTACTCTTGTCGTCCGGGGCGAAATCCAGCGGGATCAGCTCGACGTTGCCTTCGACCGAACGATCGTAGCCCAGCGCGACCGCGCCCTTGAGCGGTGCGGCGCCCTTGGCGGCATCGAACCACTTGGCGGTCAGGTCGTTCTTCTCCAGCTCGTAGTTGCTGTTGAACATCACCGGCATCAACTTGAACGACTTCAGCCGCGAGAACGGCAGCGGACCGTGCTCGATGTGGTCGACGAACAGCAGTTCGACGTCCTTGTTCTCTTCGCTCAGTTGCAGGTTCTGCAGCTTGAGGCGGTAATGCGCGGTGCTGGTGAACAGGTTGCGTTCCAGCGACACCAGTTCAATGCTCGCGCTCGCCCCGCCGCTGTTCATGGCTGTCTTGAGTTGGGCGTTGGCTTCCTGGATCGAGCTGTTCAGCGCCCCTTCCAGTTGATTGCCGGTGTACCAGGCACCGGCGGTGCTCAAGGCACCGACCACGACGACAAACCCTAACAGCAAGCCCGCTGATTTATTCATGAATGACCCGATCAGATATCCGTTGTGTTGAAAAGTGCTGGTCTTCCCTGAACCCTTGACCGGGTTCGGCTCGACGGCGCCCCGAAAGCGCGCAGATTAGCATTTGCACCAGGATGGGCGCACCTGCCGACCTCGCCTCGGCCTGTGACGCAGAAAGCAAAATGCACGGAAAAACGCCAATCACCCGGCAGACAGGCCGGGTGACGGTGGATGGACATCAGGGCCAGGCCCCGGTTCCGGATCGACGCGGATTCAGGAGTACTGCACTTCCATCTCGTCCAGCTGGTGATCGAAGGTTTTCAGCCGCGCGGTCCAGGTATACACCAGCACCTCGAAGTCGCGGTTGATCACCACCCCGTCCGGCGAGTCGTTGCGCGGATCGCAGACATCCAGCTGATAACGCTCGCGGGCCATGGCGCTGGCCACGTCCGCCAGCTCGCGGGCGTTGTTCAGCCAGTGGCGCTCGTCATGGGCCACCTCCCGGTCGAGCTTCAGGCATTGGCTCTTGAGGGTCTCCAGGCTTTTCTCCAGCGGCGTGCCGGTCAGCTCGCCCATGACTTCCTGGAAGGTGCGCCCGGGCTGCCAGTAGCTGCCCCAGAAATAGCGGTCGAACACGGTTTCGACCCGACGCAGGGCGACCTTGGTGTCCCAGACCAGCACCAGGGTCTTGCTCTGCGACAACTGTCGTTTCTTGATCTGTTGGGTCTGGTAGCTGGCCCAGGCCACCACCACGATGGACATCACCGCGATCAGGGCACAGACGCTGTCGAGGAACACCAGCGCCTTGTCGATCTGGTGGGCAAGCATCACGCCATAGAAATACGCCGCCGACAGCAGCACCAGGGCGACCACCGCACACCAGAAACCGGGAGCATAAGGGTTTTTCATTATTAGAATCCCCGTCAGGCCACGCCGGCCGCGCCAGGGGATTCACCCGAAGCCCCGAACCAGCGGCGGCCAGCCGCTAATTCAGAGCATAGCAATGGACTCAGGGTTTGGCGGGGGGCACAGGTGGCGTTCGTCCGCTTTCCCAACCACCGCCGAGGGCCAGGAACAGCTCGATCTGACTCATGGCTACCTGGGTGTTGGCCGCGGCCAGCTGCGCGCGCATGTCGGTGTAGGTGCGGGTGGCCTGCAGGTCGGCGAGGAACGAGGCGCGGCCGGCGCTGAAGAAGCGGTGCGTCTGCTCCGCCGCCAGCTTGGCCGACCGCTCGGCATCGGCCAGCGCATCGCGGCGGTCGAGTTGCGCGGTGTACTGGGCCAGGCTGGTCTGGGTCTCGCGGATGGCGTTGAGCACCACGCCGTCGAAATGCGCCAGCACGCCCTGGGTCGTCGCCTCGGCTTCGCGGATCCGCGCCCGGGCACCGTTGGTCGGTACCGTCCAGCTGATCGCCGGACCGAAGCCCCAGCGATTGGTCGACGGCTCGCCAAGGTCCTTGGCGAAACCGATGGTACCCACCGTCGCACCGATGCTGATGTTCGGGTACAGCTCACCCGTCGCGACCCCGATGCCGGCGGTGGCCGCCGCCAGCCGCCGTTCGGCCTGGCGGATGTCCGGACGGCGCTTGAGCAGTTCGGCGCCATCGCCGACCGGCAGCAGTTGGGCGATATGCGGCAGTTGGGCGCAATCGGCAACGCCGGCCGGCAGTTGGTCGACGGGTTTGGCCAGCAACATCGACAACCGGTACAGGCCGGCCTGGCGCGCCGCGGTGTAGCGTGGCAGTTCGGCCCGCAGGGACTTGAACTGGGTCTGCGAGCGGGTGACCTGGGTTTCGTCGCCACGCCCGGCGTCGCGTAGGCGCTTGGTCAGCTCGGTGCTCTGGGCTTGCAGGTCGAGGGAGTGCTCGGCGATCTCGCGCTCCTCGTTCGCCGCGCAGACCTGGGTGTAGGAACGCACCACGTCGGCCACCAGGGTGATCCGCGCCACGTCGCCCGCCGCCTGGGTCGCATCGGCATTGGCCTTGGCCGCCTCGATGCCACGCTGCAGGGTGCCCCACAGGTCGAACTGGTAGGACGCCGACAGCGAGATATCGGCGACATTCGCCACCGGCACCTTCTCCGCCAGCAGGAAGGCCTGACCGGACTCTTGCAGGCGCTGCGCCCCGGCCTTGACCCCGGCACTGAAACCGCCGGCCGCCTCGGCCTCTTCCACCTGGGCGCGGGCTCGCGCCAGGCTGGCCGCGGCGACCCGCAGGTCGGTGTTGGAGGCCAGCGCCTGGCGCACCAGTTCGTTCAACCGAGGGTCCTGGTACAGGCGCCACCAGTCGGCCGGCACCGGGGCCGAAACCACGTTGTCGCTGCCGCCGGCGAGCGGGCCCTGCAGGTCCTTGCGCTGCATCGCCGAATCACTCGGCAGGTGATAGTCCGGACCGATCATCGAGCACGCCGACAACAGCAGGCCCAGGCCCAGGGTCGTGACCTTCGCCAGCGCTTTCATTGCGCGGCCCCGGGCTTGGCATGTGGCTTGGACGTATCCTTCGCGGCGTCGTCAATGATCGACACGGTCGCCGTACGCCCGGCGATCATGCGAAAGTCCTCCGGCACCTCATCGAAGGCGATGCGCACCGGGATACGCTGGGCCAGCCGCACCCAACTGAACGCCGGGTTGACGTTGGGCAGCAGGTTCGAGCCGCTGGTCCGGTCACGGTCCTCGATGCCGGCGACGATGCTCTCGACATGGCCACTCAGGCGGGCGTTGTCACCGATCACGCGGATATCCACGCGCTGGCCGACATGGATACCGTCGAGCTTGGTTTCCTCGAAGTAGCCGTCGATATGGAACGAGGCGCTGTCCACCACCGACAGCACCGGGCGCCCGGCGGTGACGAACTCCCGATCACGCGGCGCCCGGTCGTTGACGTAGCCGTCCACCGGGCTGCGGATCACCGAACGGTCGAGGTTCAGTTGCGCGGCGTCCACCGCCACCTTGGCCTCGGCCAGGGCCGATTCGGCACGAGCCACCTTCGACTGGCTTTCTTCCAGTTGCTCGCCGGGCACCAGGTTGCCCAGGCCACGGTTGCGCTTGTACTCGCGCTGCGCCTGGGCCAGGGTTTCCTGGCGATCGGCGACCGCCGCCTGGGCCTGGCGCAGCGCCAGCCTGAAGCGGTCCTGGTCGATGCTGAACAGCACCTGGCCACGCTTGACCGGCTGGTTGTCGCGCACCTGGACCTCTTGGATCAGCCCGGAGACATCCGGTGCGATCTGCACGATATCGGCACGGATATGCCCGTCACGGGTCCAGGGAGCGAACATGTAGTACATCACCATGCGCCAGATCACGAGACAGGCGAAGGCCACCACGAGCAAGGTCAGGACCACGCGGCCAATGGTCAGAATAGGTTTTTTCATGTCATCAGGTATCGACTGAACGAATCCACAACGCCCAGCAACAAAGCGTAGAGACCGACGTTGAACAATGCCCGGTGCCAGACCAGGCGATAGAAGTGGAGGCGCGTCAACAGCCCGTGCACCACGAGATACAACCCATAGGTGATGCCCATCAGCACCAGCAGCGTAGGCAGGAACACCCCGCTGATATCGACGTCACCGATCATAACGGCACTCCATTGATCCCATAGGGCACGTTGTCCGACTGATCACCGCTGTCGACGAACTCCACGCCGGGCAGCAGTGCCAGGCGCAGCCCGCTCAGGGCGTGCAGCAGGTGTCGGCGGGTTTCGCCGTCGTCGAGCCCCTGGGAACTCAGGGCCCGACGCGTGCGGTCCAGCGTCATCAGCAGGGGCGCGGGCGCGGGCAGGCGTTCACCAGCCTTGAGGCAGGCGCGGAAGTAGCCGCCCACCTCTTCCACCACCTGCCGGAGCAACACGTTGCCGACCCCGAGCACCCGCGGGGTGTAGGCCAGCAGGTCGAGCAGGTTGAGCGCGACACGCAACTCGCGCAACGCGGCGCCGGTATCCTGGCCGGTCATGGCCAGGCGTGGCAGGTGCTGCATCAGCCGGTCGAGCATCCGCACGCCCATCTGCCGGTGCTCGGCCAGGGTCGCCGGCTCGCTCAGGCGGACGATGTCGCGCCAACTGAAACGGGTCAGGCGCTTGCTCGCCAGCTCGGCGCCGAAGGGCCGCACCACCAGCGTCCAGACGAAGGCGAACAGCAGGCCCACCGGCCCCGCCAGGTTGGCATTGACGAAATTCAGGAAGTCCGCGTCATAGGCCTCGGAAATACTGATGAAAGACGAGGTGTTGACGATGGTCAGCAAGGTGCCGAGGTAGAACGCCGGCTGCAGCGTCAGGGTGCCGACGCAAATGAACGGCACGGCGAATGCCAGCACCAGCATCGGGAAGTCGTGCAGGTTGGGCAGCACCACGAACAGATAGAGGCTGGCAAAGACCACCGACAGCGCGGTCCAGAAGAAGAACCGGTAGATCTGCGGCGCGGGGTCGTCCATCGCGGCGAAGAAGCTGCAGGCCACGGCAGCGAGGATCACCGCACTGGCGCCGTCGTTCCAGCCGGTCAGGATCCACAGCACCGAGGCGACGGCGATCGCCAGCACGGCGGTGCCGGCCGAATAGAGCATCAGGCCGCGATCGAGAAACGGCGACAGGCGCGCCAGCCGCCAATGCCGGTAGACCGCACGCCAGTTGTCCTGGCTGTCGCACTGGATGGCGTACTGCAGGCTGCGCAGGTCCTGCCACAGATCGATCCACTCGCCCAGGCGGTAGAGTGCGTTGGAAAACAGCAGTTGCCGGCGATCATCGAGTTCGCCAGCGCTCGGCTGCAGGCTCTCGACCTGGGCGCGCAGGGCTTGCCAACGTTCGTGTGGCGCATCCTGGGCAGTGCTGTCCAACCATTCCCGGGTTGCCTCCAGCAGGGGCTGGAAACGCGCGACCAGTTCCGGCGTCCGACGCTCCAGGGCGTAGAGGGCATCGTCCAGGGCATCGACGACCGGCAGCAGGTGGATCATCCGCCCACGCAATTCCCTGGCATTGCGCACCATCTGCGGCCGGGCGCCTTCGTGGCTCAACTGGCCGATCATCGGCTCCAGGCTGTTGAAGGTTGCGACCATGGCCGAGCGCAGCGCGCTGACCTCATCGGTCTGCACGTTGCGCGCGAGGAATTTCTGGCTGTAGCTGGACGCCGAACCGAACCACTTGCCGGCGGCATCGAGCAGCACCGGCGCCAGGCGACGCGGCCAGAACAGGCTGCCGACCACCGCCGCGACGACGATGCCGAGAAAGATCTCCTCGGTGCGCGATACGGCGATGTCGAACACGTTCAACGGGTTGTCCACCACCGGCAGGGCGATCATCGGCATGGTGTAGCCGGCCAGCATCAGCGCATAACTGTTGGCGGTGCGCAGGTGCAACGACAGGAACAGCAGGGTGCCGGTCCAGAGCGCGACCACCACGGCCAGCAGGAACGGGGTCTGCACGAACAGCGGCACGAACAGCACCGCCGCCGCTGCGCCGAGGAAGGTCCCGACCGCCCGGTACAGCGCCTTGGAGCTGGTGGGGCCGACGAAGGGGCTGGAGACGATATAGACCGTCGCCATCGCCCAGTAGGGGCGCGGCATTTCCATGATCAGCGCGATGTACAGCGCAATCATCGACGCGGCGAAGGTCCGCACGCCGTAGAACCAGTCGCGGGCCGGCGGCATGCCTGTCCAGAAACCGTTCAAGAGTCCGCCACTCCCGATGCCTGCCCGGCGGCCTCGAAGGCGCGGATCACCCGTAACGCGGCTTCCAGGTCGGCCAGGGGAAGGCCGCCCAGCACCTCATGGCGCAGGCGGACCAGTTGCTTTTCGATGTCGTGGAACAGGCTCTGGCCGTTCTCGGTCAGGCCGAGGGTCTTGGCCCGACGATCGCTGGGGTCCTCGGTGCGTTGCACATAGCCGGCACCGCACAACTGATCGAGCAGGCGCACCAGCGACGGGCTCTCCATCCCGGCGATCTGCGCCACGGTGACCTGGCGTACGCCCGGCCCCATGCGACCGATGATCAGCAACGGCATGGCGCAGGCCTCGGAGATGCCGTAGTTGGCCAGCGTGGTCTGGCAGACCCGCCGCCAATGGCGCGAAGCGAGCACCATACCGGTGCAGATATTCTGCTGGAGCTGTTCGAGAGGCTTGGACACAGGAGGATTCGCATAATGTTAGTTTGCTAACTATCAATATCGCGCATCGGTCAGGATTTCGTCAAGCTTTGAAACAATTTGTTCTTGTCTACGCGCCCGGCCGACAAGAGGCCGGCTAGGATCGTTGATTTGAGCGTAGCTCATGCAGGCAACTGGCTTGGCCGCACCCATCCTCCAACATGGAAACGATCAAATGTCTCATTCCGGAATGCCCCGCAGACAGGAGGTGCCACGTGACCGACAAGACAATGCACTACGGGTACGGTTGGTCGTCCACAGGCAGACGATTCTGAATGCGCTCCAGGATATCCAGGCCATCCTGACATAATAGATAGGCACCGTTTGTGAGGCGGTAGAGATCAGCATCATCGATATTCTTGATGGTGATCGAGGTGAGAGCCTCCAACAAGACAGTACCGGCGCGGATCCTGATGCAGGCACTTTCATGAAGCACGTGGAGAGGGGCGTGCGTGTCGATAAGCAGGACAGGGCTGTCGGAAGAGTTACTGGTGAGCGGGCAATATCTGTTCACAGGCAAAGCTCCATAGTTGTAGGTCAGGAGCCGTCACCCATCGTCGCCAAACAAAGGGTGGCAGCTGTACGCAGGTTGGCGAACCGGTAACTATGGAAACCCGGCAGACCCTAAGGTCTCCCACGCACAGCCGCCATAGAGCTATCACGCGCATTTTCAAATGCGTGCGACGAAGCCTGGGCGCTGTTTGCGCTCACATAGTTGTTTCGGATCGCCAAATCCGCTGTCGACGAGGGTCAACAGCACGGACTATAGAGGTGCCCGTACCGGCGTTGCAAGAGAGATCTTAAGGACATGGGCCTCGTCAGGATCTGTTACACATCTCCATGAGATAGATCCCTAGAGTCCGAACGAAAGTAGAAATGCCACTAATCAGCGAGAAATGTAATTAGTAAAAAATTATTTGATTAGACCTTGAATTTCGTTGTCAACCGCTACAATGGAAAAATCCAATCTGAGCGGTGTAGCTTAAAAAACTTCAATAAATAGAAAAAATCTATGAGCTACGAGAAACCCTTAGTTTTACAAAATAAACGATAACGGAATCTCAAATCACAATGACCAACATAGAAAACAGCTCACCCCCTGATACCAATA
>NZ_AQOH01000384.1 GCF_000364705.1 Pseudomonas fuscovaginae SE-1
CGTGGAGATGTGGTCGCACTGCTTGCAATCGCCGAAATAATCCGAGTAAGAAATGAAGAGCTGGGTGCAAAATTTGAAAAAAACGCATTCATACTGCGATCATTAAAGCACCCACATGAAGTAGAGACCTTACGAAATATCTACGGGAAAGGTTTCTTCTTAATATCAATATACTCACCCAGAGACGTCCGCGTAACAGCACTGACCGAACGCATAAGCAAATCACAGTTCGAAAACGCAAGCTCAACTCGAGCAAAAGCCGAGGAGCTTGTTGCCCGAGACGAAATAGAAGAAAACACAACACTTGGGCAGGATGTGAAAGATGCGTTCCCTCTGGCCGATCTTTTCATAAACGGAAAGGATAGGCATTCTTTAGAATCTCAGATAAGTCGTTTTTTACAAATCTTATTTGGAAATGTATTCCTTACACCTACTCGTGACGAGCACGGAATGTATCATGCTCGTTCTGCTGCACTCCGCTCAGCCGACTTAAATAGGCAGGTCGGTGCCGCAATACTTCGAACCGAAGGGGATCTAGTCGCAGTCGGTTGCAACGATGTACCAAAGGCAGGAGGAGATCTTTACTGGCCGGAAGATAAGGGAGACTCAAGAGACTTCCAGAAAGGTATGGACTCTATGGCCGAAGAGCGCATTCAGGTCATAGGCGAATTTTTGGAGCGCTTAAACAAAAATGGCCTTCTCACTTTTCCAGAGAAGGAGCTGGATTTGAGTAGTCTCGTACAACAACTAGTTTCAGGCTCCAAGAAAAGCATACTCAAAGGCACACGAGTAATGAGTTTGCTGGAGTTCGGTCGTAGCGTCCACGCTGAAATGGCTGCTCTAATGTCCGCAGCTCGACTGGGAGTTTCAGTGCGAGATGCGACTTTATACTGCACTACTTTTCCATGCCATATGTGCGCAAGACATATAGTTGCTAGCGGGGTAAAACGTGTTGTTTACATTGAACCCTATCCCAAAAGCAAGGCTAAACAACTACATCAAGATTCTATCAGCGTGGATCCTTCTACACCTTCAATAGACCATGTAAACTTTGAGCCATTCGAAGGAATATCTCCTCGGCAATATCAAGATATTTTTGATGCTCGAGAATCTAGAAAAGATTCGAACGGACGGACTACAGACTGGCGCAGTCAAGGAGGAACACCGCGCTTCTCACGCTTTTTAAACACCTACAAAGACATTGAAATTGCGATCGTCGGAAAAGAGTTATCTCGACTTGCGGAAAAGCTAAAAATCAAACTATCCTTACCAAAAGGTGGTAATGCGAGGAGTCCTGAGAAAAAATGAAAAGCACAAACAGCTTAGCGCAGCAGATCTTGAAAGCTCAGGAAGTTTTTGATGCGTGGCCAGATTCGCGAAAATCAGGCCTTCGCCTTGAAGGCGCTGACATCTTCATGAGCAAAAGTGGCCACATGCAGGATAAATCTGTGTCATTAGAAAAAATTGCCCACAAGAAGCCCAGATAGCCTCAATACACGTTGTGGGCTCTTGCTCCACCGCTAGGTCGGCTTTCCCACTCTGCGATCGGTGATAGGTCTCGATCTATCACCAATCGCAGAGTTGGGAAAATTTCGACCTAGACTTATCCCTGTCTGATTAAATCTGGGATTTTTAGCCTCTTCCCTTCCTCAGAAGCACATTCAACTGGTCGATCACTTCAGCCCAATCGGCGTCCTTCAGCACTTCGTTGCGCAGGAAATCGGCCTGGGCCTTGCTCCAGAAAAACGCGTCGGCCAGGTGTTCCTCCGGCTTGAGTGGGGAGTGGGCGACAATGAACTGGTCGATACTCTGCGCGTCGCTGGGCAGACCCAGTTGATCGAACAGGGAGGTGAAGCTGTGGGTCGGGGTATCCATGGAAATCTCCGGTCAGGGGGAAACAGAGGACGCGGCGTTCCGGCATGCCGCCTCCTCAATGGATGGGACGAGAGGCGTAAAGGTTCAGCGGCATGTGGTGAGCCCCAGGAGTGATGCCGCCACGGCCAGCCATGAATAGGAGTCTAGGCTGTCCGGCGCCGGGTGCATCTGAAACCAATTGGGAGCTTGTGCGCTTGTGTGCTTGAGCGGACTTGAGCGGACTATGGAAGCAGGGGGCATACCGGAAAGGTGGCGAGTGGGCTTGCCCACGCTGGGGCGCGTAGCGGCCC
>NZ_AQOH01000385.1 GCF_000364705.1 Pseudomonas fuscovaginae SE-1
TCACGCCGGGGGTCGCGGGTTCGAGTCCCGTCCGCTGCGCCATACAAGGCTTCGAGGCCCTTGAACTCCTCGAAGCGACAGAAAAGCCCCGACTTGTCGGGGCTTTTCTTTGCCTGCGGGAAAGTGCTTTCAGCCCTGGGTGGAGAAGCCGTTACGGCGGATCTGGTCCGTCATCGGCAACGCCACGGCCACCAGCCAACAGGCCGGCCACCATCCACGGCGGGGCCGGTACGCCCAGTTCATTCAGCGCCAACGCGCCACTCATGGCGCCACCGGCAAGCTGGAGCCCTGGCCGCTGCGCCTGGCGCCGGGGGAGGACGAGCCGGCGATTGAGACACTGATTGCCTCCTCGCCGATTACCTGGAGCACAGCGGAACTTTCTGGATGTTCTGGCCGTCAAGTCGTCATGCCTCTGCAAAACTGCGGGTACTGATCGACCACCTGAGCGAAGGTCTTTTTCCTGAAAAAACGCTGTCGTAAGGTATTCAAGACACTAAAAGCGCGCGCTCTGGAATGGCGATCTGATGCACAATACGCCCCGGACCGTTTTACTCAGGATTATCAATGTCGACATCATTCCACTTGCGTACCCTGGCAATGGCCGTGGTGCTGGTGGGCACCGCAGGTTGCTCCTCGCCCAAGACCGCCGTTTATGAACATGAGAATTTCGACGATTCCGGAACCTTCTCGCGCAACTATTCGGTGAACGAGAAAGCCTCCTGCGAAGCGGCCCGACGTGCCTTGCTCAGCCAGGGTTACATCATTACCAGCACCGATCCCAAGCTGATCACCGGCAACAAGAGTTTCCAGCAGACCGGCGATACCCATCTGCAGATCAGCTTCAGCATCGTCTGTGCCGCCGATGGCAGCAGCGGCAAGCGTTCGACCGTGTTCGCCAACGCCCTGCAGGACCGTTATGCGCTGAAGAAGCTCAACAACTCGGCCAGCCTGGGTGTGGGCGTGCTGGGTTCGGTGTCGATGCCGATCGGCTCGACGGATGATTCGATGGTCAAGGTGGCCAGTGAGACGGTGTCCTCGGCGACCTTCTATGATCGGTTCTTCAACCTGGTGGAACTGTTCCTGCCGCCCGAGGTGAAGAAGGAACAGCACACCGACGAGAAGCCCAAGGCTGATCTGGGCGTACCGGAGAGTGCCGCGGCGACCAGGCCGGAAGCGGCACCGGAATCGGTCAAGGCGGCCGAGCCCGCACACACGGAGCCCAGTCATGTGGCACCCGCCCCTACCGAATCGAGCCCGGCCGCTCCGGCCTTGAGTGCGCCGGCCGTTCCCGAGCCGATCAAACCGCTGCCTGAGGCGGCTCCGGCAACCCCTGTCGAAACGGCGCCGGCCACTGAGAAATCGACCCAGCCGGTAACGACCACACCGGCAGCCGAGTCCGCACCGGCAGCGACGCCGGCCACCACCGAACCGGCTACGCCGGCCCAGTGAGGCGTCGCGTCAGATCGCCGCGGGATCGGGTTTGTCGACCTCGATCCCGTAGCGACTGATGGCCTGCGCTACGCTGCTGCGCGGCATCTGCCCGTCATCGGCCAGGGCCTTGAGCGCGGCGAGGACGATGAAGTGGCGATCGACCTCGAAGAACTGTCGCAAGGCTTCGCGGGTATCCGATTGGCCGAAACCATCGGTGCCGAGAGCGACGAAACGCCGGTCGTTGACGAACGGACGAATCTGGTCGGCGAAGATCTTCATGTAGTCCGTCGCCACCACCAGTGGCCCGTCATGTCCGCGCAGGCAGCTTTCCACATAGCTCAGCCGCGCTTCCTCCTCTGGGTGCAGCAGGTTCCAGCGCTCCACCGCGTGCCCTTCGCGACGTAGCTCGGTCAGGCTGGTGGCGCTCCACACATCGCTGACCACGCCAAAATCGTTGCGCAGCAACTGTGCCGCGGCGAGCGCTTCGCGCAGGATCGAACCACTGCCCATCAATTGCACGCGGGGTTGCCCGTCGACCGGCTCGGCGCCAGGCTCGAGCAGGTAGAGCCCCTTGAGAATGCCTTCCTCGACGCCCTCGGGTATCGTCGGGTGCGGATAGTTCTCGTTGAGCAGGGTGATGTAGTAATAGACATCCTCCTGCTCGACATACATGCGCCGCATGCCTTCGTGGATGATCACCGCCAGCTCGAAGGCGAAGGTCGGGTCATAGGACACGCAGCAGGGGATCGTCGAGGACAGCACATGGCTGTGGCCGTCATCGTGCTGCAGGCCTTCGCCCATCAAGGTGGTGCGGCCCGAAGTGGCACCGAGCAGGAAGCCCCGTGCCCGAGCATCGCCGGCCGCCCAGGCCAGGTCGCCGACCCGCTGGAAGCCGAACATCGAGTAGTAGATGTAGAACGGCACCGTCATCAGGCCGTGGTTGCTGTAGGAGGTGCTGGCGGCGATCCACGAGGAAATGCCGCCGGATTCGTTGAGACCTTCCTGGAGAATCTGCCCGTCGCGACTTTCCTTGTAGTAGCTCAACTGCCCGGCATCCTGCGGGGTGTAGAGCTGGCCTACGGCGGAGTGGATGCCGATCTGGCGGAACAGGCTTTCCATGCCGAAGGTGCGTGATTCGTCGGGTACGATCGGCACCACCCGCTTGCCGATATGCGGGTCCTTGAGCAGTGTGCCGAGGATACGCACGAAGGCCATGGTGGTGGAGATCGCGCGCTCGCCGGTGCCTTTCAGTAGCGCCTCGAAACTCTCCAGGGGCGGAATCTGCAGGTTTTCGCAGGCCGAGTGGCGGGCTGGCACATGGCCGCCGAGTTGCTGTCGGCGTGCGGTGAAATAGCGGGCTTCCTCGCTGTCGATCGGGGGCTTGAGGTAGGGAATTTCCTCGGCCAGTTGCTCGTCCGAGACTTCCAGGCCAAAGCGGTCGCGGAAGGCCTTGACCGCGTCCAGGTCCATTTTCTTCAGTTGATGGTTGATGTTCTGGCCTTCGCCGGCTTCGCCCATCCCGAAGCCCTTGACCGTCTTGGCCAGAATCACCGTCGGCTGGCCGCTGTGGCGCATGGCTGCGGCGTAGGCGTTGTAGACCTTGTCCGGGTCGTGGCCGCCGCGAGAGAGTTTCCAGATGTCGTCGTCGCTCAGGTCGGCCACCAGTTCCAGCAGGGCGGGGTACTTGCCGAAGAAGTGCTCGCGCACGTAGGCGCCATTCTGCGATTTGTAGTTCTGGTACTCGCCGTCCACGCACTCCATCATGCGTTGGCGCAGCAGGCCACTGCGGTCCTTCTCCAGCAGCGCATCCCAGCCGCTGCCCCAGATCACCTTGATCACGTTCCAGCCGGCGGCGCGGTACAGGCTTTCGAATTCCTGGATCACCTTGGCGTTGCCGCGCACGGGGCCGTCCAGGCGCTGCAGGTTGCAGTTGACGACGAAAATCAGGTTGTCGAGCTTTTCCCGTCCGGCCAGGGAGATCGCCGCCAGGGATTCCGGCTGGTCCATCTCGCCGTCGCCGAGGAAGGCCCAGACCTTGCGCCCCTGGTGCGGCTTGAGATCGCGATATTCCAGGTAGCGCATGAAGCGCGCCTGGTAGGCCGCGGTGATCGGGCCGAGGCCCATGGACACGGTAGGAAACTGCCAGAAGTCCGGCATCAACCGTGGGTGGGGATAGCTCGACAGGCCTTCGCCGCCGACTTCACGGCGGAAGTTGTCGAGCTGGGCTTCGCTGATCCGGCCTTCGAGGTAGGCGCGACCGTAGATGCCCGGGGAAGAATGACCCTGGATATAGACCATGTCGCCGTCGAAGCTCTCGGTACGGCCACGGAAGAAGTGATCGAAACCGACGTCGTACAGCACCGCCGCCGAGGCGTAGGTGGCGATATGGCCGCCGACTCCCGAATGCTTGCCGGCGCGCAGCACCATGGCCATCGCGTTCCAGCGGATATAGGCGTTCAGCCGGCGTTCGAGGGCGAGGTTGCCCGGGTAGGGCTTTTGCCGCTCGCGGCTGATGGTGTTGACGTAGGGCGTGGTGACCCGACCGTGGAAGTCGCCATGGCGGGCGACGTCGAAATCCAGCAACTGGTCGATCAGGTAGTGCGCGCGAGGGCGCCCCTCGTGGGACAGGACGGACTCGATCGATTCGAGCCATTCGCGGGTTTCCTGCGGGTCGTCGTCGAGAATCAGGGCGTTGGGGTGAGTCATGCCGGGCTCCTGGGGCTGCCGATGGGCAGCATGATGGCGGCGCGCAGGTGACGCTCGAACCTTGTGGGTGATGTCGCGCTGGCGCTGGAAAAATGATTGCAATTGCAATCACATGTCCGAATTTATCCCGCCATGCGTTACCATTGCAACCTTCCTGATTTCCCCGGAGGGTATTCATGGCTTCCAACGAGCCCGATGTATGGTTTCGCTTTGTCAGGGCTCATCGCACGGTCATCCGCGAAATAGAGCGGCGCCTGGCCGAGGCCGGGCTGCCGCCCTATGCCTGGTACGATGCCTTGTGGGGGCTGGAGAGTGGCCCGGACGGCAGCCGCCGGATGCATGAGCTGGCGGACGTCATGGCCATCGAGCGCTACAACCTCACGCGGCTGGTCGACCGGCTGGAGAAGGATGGCCTGGTGCGGCGTTCGCGCTCGGAGGGTGACGGACGTGGAGCGTTGGCGTCGATCACCGAGTCTGGCCGGGTGCTGCGCAAAAAGATGTGGAAGATCTACGAGCAGGCGGTGGCCGAGCTGTTTCTCTCGCAGCTCGACACCGACCAGCGCCGCGCTTTCGCCGAGGCGTTGGAGCGTACCGCCGAACTGGCACGCAACGCCGGCAGCGAATCGCGCAAGCGGATCAAGGTCTGAGGAAAGGCCTCTGGCCCTATCGCCAGCAAGCCGGCTCCCACCGGGAACTGCGCCACCAACACGACCTGGGGTCAACGCGATCTTTGTGGGCAGGAGCAGACACAGGATTGCGCCGCGCACCGGATATGGGGTCGACGTGGTCATTGTGGGCGCCGGCTTGCTGGCGATAGCCCCCAACTGTCAGGCCACTCCATAACGCTCGTACGCCTGCCTGACGACCTCTCGCGCTATCCGCTGCTCATCCGCCAGCGCCCCGAGGGCCAGGGCGGCGATCCAGTGTCGGTCTGGCGCCCCCGGCCCGACCGATCCCGCGCCCAGCCCGACGAACCGTGCCGCGACATGTCCGGCCAGCGGAGCGACCACCGTCTGTGGATAACCGGTGACCGCAATCACCGGCGCCGTGCTCTCGCTCAGGCAGTGCGCCAGGTGCGAACGGCGCTTGCGGGCGCCCGGATGCAAGCGGTTCCAGCGTTCGGCACGACTGGCATCGCGAGCCAGGCGGGTGTAGCTGGGACAACTCCAGACCTGTGCCCTCACGCCCCAATCCCGTTCCAGCAGGCTGGCCGCCGCTATCACTTCCTCCAGGGCTCGACCCGCTCCCAGCAGACGGATCGCCGCAGAACGCCTTGAGTCCAGGCGATACATGCCCTTGAGCGCATCGCGTGCCTGCCCCGACGTCAGCGCCGGACCCTGTTCGCGATCATGCAGCGCCAGGTAATAGAATCCCGGATCGCCCTCGATATACAGCCGCTGCAAGGCACCCAGCACGATCGCCCGGGCCTCGGCCCCGGAGGCCGGATCGAACGGCTGGCAGCGCGGATTGCCCGCCAGCCACAGCGGCAGCGAAGGCTGCGCGCCCTTGGGCCAGCGCGAGGGCAGGGTCTCGATATCGTTGCAGAAGATACCTCGCTGCCGGGTTTCCCCGGTCGCCGCGCGGAGCCCGGTGCAATGCTCGGCGCTGAGCAGGTACAACAGCGGGCTTTCCGCTCGCTGCCGGGAGAAGCGCATCGACCAGGCACTGATGTGGGCCGACGGTTTCGCCGTGGGGTGCCGATGATTGCGGATGACCCAGGCCTGCCGGGTTGCCGTGCTGCCATGCTCCAGCCGGTCGGCGATCGCCAGCACGCTGGACAGCGGCGAACCCGCTGCCGGGGTGTCGGCCAGCAGGGCTTCGATGCAGGCACGTGCGGTTTCGGTGGATCTGGCGGATGCGCTCATGTTCGGGTCTGCCTGGGGGAGGGCTTTTTACCCTAAGGCAGGTTGATACCTGATTGCAAATGCAATCAAATTCAATGTGAACGAAAAATGACTGGAAAAAAACCTGACCCATCTGCTAGTTTTTCCATCGAGGAGCACGTCTGGTAATGGAGCGCTTCACTTTTTCTTCACATGGGCAACTTATGCTGGCCCTGCGGGTCGGTAATACAAGCGCTTTTACCTGCGAATACAAGGAGCTTCACAATGGATGACTATCAAGAAGAACTGCTGGAATTCCACGCTTTCGAGATGGACCCTGTCGAACCGGCGGACGACGCTACCGAGCTGTAAACGGTGGCGTTTTTTTGGCTCAGGCGGAATGTCGCTGGCTGCGGCGAAACTCGCCGGGTGTCTGGCCGTTCCAGCGCTTGAAGGCGCGCTGAAAAGCCTCGGCCGAGGCAAAGCCGAGCAGGTAGGCGATTTCGCCAAAGGCCAGTTCCGTATCGCGGATGTAGGTCATCGCCAGGTCACGGCGGGTATCGTTGAGGATTGCGCGAAACTGCGTGCCTTCCTCGGCCAGTTTGCGACGCAAGGTCCAGGTCGGCAGCTTCAGGCGTGCCGCCACTTCTTCCAGGTCGGGTTCCCGACCCCCATTGAGCAACGGCCCCAGCAACTGAGTGATGCGTTCACGCAGGCTGCGGGTGCGGGTCAATTGCTCCAGTTCCCGTTCGCACAGTTGCAGCAGGTGCCGCCAGGTGCTGGGGCAGTGGTCCGGGTTGCGCAGGCCGAGGCTGGCCTGGTCCAGGCGCAGTTGATTGATCTCTGCACCGAAGTGCACCGGGCTGTCGCCGAGCAGGTGGTAGTCGGCGGCGTAGTCCGGTGTTGCGAACTCGATATCGATCCGTTGCGCCCGCAGGGGTTGGCCGGCGACGCTCGACAACTGCTTCAGCCAGCCGGCGATGATCGAATCGACCACGAAGCGGTTGTAGGTGTTGTACGGGCTGATGGAATAGAAGCGCAGCCAGGCGCCCTCGGCGTCCTCGTGGAAGCTCGACTGGCCACGGTAGTTGGAGCCGTAGAGGGGTTCGAAGCGGGTGAGGGTACGGGCGGCCTCGCGCACGGTTGGCGCCTGGGCCGCGGTGATCCCGGCCAGGCCGGCCTGGCTCAGCCGGCTCAAGCGGCCCATGCGCAGGCCCAGCGCCGGGTTGGCGGTGAGCTGGATGGCGGCATGGCCCAGGCGCATGTAGCGTGGGATCGACAGTCGCGCACCGGGCTCGGCCAGGCGGGCCGGGTCCAGGCCGTACTGTGCCAGCAATTCTTCTGGATCATGGCCCAGCTCGCGTACCGCCTCGGCGAGGCTGTGGACGAAGCCCACCGACAGGTCGCCGAGGCGCATGGCGAGCGGTTTCATGGCAACCACAGGTTGATCAGGCGAGCGCCGCGGCCGGCGGCATCGTCCTGGGTGAAGGTCTGGCCGTTGTAGCTGATGAAACTCTGCCCGGAACTGCGCTGGTCCCACAACTGGCCGCGCAGGAACACACTGATGCCGGCGATGGACTGGCTGGCCGCTGGCCGGCCGATCAGGGTCAGGCGGTGCCAGGCCTCGCCCTCGCTGATTTCACCGGGGCGCAGGCCGATCTCGGGTGGGGTGACCGCGCTCCTGAATCCGCGCCAGGGCCGGTCCCAACTGCCCTTGCCGGCGACATAGGCCGGTACCGCGATGAGCTTGACCCCCAGGGCGTCGAGCTGGCGGTAGGCGTTCGGGTACCAACTGTCGTTGCCGATCAGGATGCCCAGCCGGCCGGCCGGGGTATCGACGACGTTCATCCCCTGGTCGGCGGCGCCCAGCACGTAGCCGCGCTGCTCGAAGGTCGGGTACAGCTGGCGCTGTGGTTGGCCGATGGGCAGGCCGTCGGCGCCGAAGGTCAGGCTGGCGTTGTACAGCGAGCCACGGCCGAATTTCAGCGTGCCCTGTTCGACGAACGGCGTGGGCAGCAGGATGGTGCCAGCCACCAGGGTCACGCCGAACTCCTTCGCCAGGCCGCCGAACAGCGCCTGGTAGTCGCTGGCCATGGCCTTGGCCTTCATGCGCAGCCGGGCATCGTCCGGACGGTTGCGGCCCTTGGCCTTGAACAGCGTGCCGGTGAATTTCAGCGGGTTGCTGGCCATCAGCCAATTCATGGCTTCCCGCTGGTCGAGGGCCTGGAACAGTTCGTCCTTTTCCCCGTGCAGCACCAGCCAGGTGCCGATATGTTCGGGCAGCACCACCACGGTCCTGGCGTTGAGCAGGCCGAGACCACGGGCCTGTTGCAGGTAGGCCGCGAGTTTGCGGTGCAGGCGCTGCAGGTTCTGGTAGTCGCTGGGGAACAGCTCCGGCTGGATACCCAGGAGGTTGCCATGCTCGCCGGGCACGCCCTGGTTCAGCGTGAGCCGGATCCGCAGGTCGGACAGGTAGTGGCCGCTGCTGCGCTGTTGGGTCCAGAGGCCGTAGCTGGTCAGCGCGGCGATCAAGGCAGCGAGAAGGATACCGACAAAAAGTTTGCGCATGGGTAAAGCTGGCAGCCTTGGACGGAATTCGCCAACTAGGGTAGGGCTGATGGCGGCACTTGCCAAGCAGGGTTGCGCATTTGGATCAATAACTTGTCAGTTTCGATCATTGAGCCGCCCCCGGCGGCTCTTTAATGTGCCATTCATGAACCTGACGGGGACCGCAGAGCCCCCGCATTCCGTGATCTAGCCTGTCCTGGAGTTTGCCATGACCGCCACCTCGTATCCGCACCTGCTGGCCCCTCTCGACCTGGGGTTCACCACCCTGCGCAACCGCACCCTGATGGGCTCCATGCACACTGGCCTGGAGGAAAAGCCCGGCGGTTTCGAACGCATGGCCGCCTATTTCGCCGAGCGTGCCCGCGGTGGCGTCGGCCTGATGGTCACCGGCGGCATCGCGCCTAACGAGGAAGGAGGGGTGTACTCCGGGGCAGCCCGGCTGACCACCCGCGAGGAGGCGGAGCAGCATCGGATCGTCACCCGCGCGGTGCACGAGGCCGGCGGCAAGATCTGCATGCAGATCCTTCATGCCGGGCGTTATGCCTACAGCCCGAAACAGGTGGCGCCGAGCGCGATCCAGGCACCGATCAACCCGTTCAAGCCCCGGGAACTGGACGAGGCGGGCATCGAGAAGCAGATCGCCGATTTCGTCACCTGTTCGACCCTGGCCCAATCCGCCGGCTACGACGGCGTCGAGATCATGGGCTCGGAAGGCTACTTCATCAACCAGTTCCTGGCGGCTCACACCAACCATCGGACCGACCGCTGGGGCGGCAGCTACGAGAACCGCATGCGCCTGCCGGTGGAAATCGTCCGGCGGGTGCGCGAGGCGGTTGGCACCGACTTCATCATTATCTTCCGCCTGTCGATGCTCGACCTGGTGGAAGGCGGCAGTACCTGGGAGGAGATCGTGCAGCTGGCCAAGGCCATCGAGCAGGCCGGGGCGACCCTCATCAACACCGGGATCGGCTGGCACGAGGCGCGGATTCCGACCATCGCCACGAAGGTGCCGCGGGCCGCGTTCACCAAGGTCACGGCCAAGCTGCGCGGCTCGGTGTCGATCCCGCTGATCACCACCAACCGCATCAATACCCCGGAAGTCGCCGAGCAGGTGCTGGCCGAAGGCGATGCCGACATGGTGTCGATGGCCCGACCGTTCCTCGCCGACCCGGATTTCGTCAACAAGGCCGCCGCCGGGCGTGCCGACGAGATCAATACCTGCATCGGCTGCAACCAGGCCTGTCTGGACCACACCTTTGGCGGCAAGCTGACGTCGTGCCTGGTCAACCCGCGGGCCTGTCATGAAACCGAGCTGAACTACCTGCCGGTCCAGCAGGTCAAGAAGATCGCCGTGGTCGGCGCCGGCCCGGCCGGCCTGGCGGCGGCCACCGTGGCGGCCGAACGTGGGCACCAGGTGACGCTGTTCGATGCGGCCGGCGAGATCGGTGGCCAGTTCAACGTCGCCAAGCGCGTGCCGGGCAAGGAAGAGTTCCACGAAACCCTGCGCTACTTCAGGCGCAAGCTGCAGACCACCCATGTCGAGCTGTGCCTGGACACCCGCGTCGACGTCGCGCAGTTGGTGGCTGGCGGCTACGACGAAATCGTGCTCGCCACCGGTATTGCCCCGCGGGTACCGGCCATTCCCGGTGTCGAGCATCCCAAGGTGTTGAGCTACCTGGATGTGCTGCTGGGACGCAAGCCGGTAGGAGGCAAGGTGGCGGTGATCGGTGCCGGCGGTATCGGCTTCGACGTGTCGGAGTTCCTGGTGCATCAGGGGGTAGCCACCAGCCAGGATCGTCAGGCGTTCTGGCGGGAGTGGGGCATCGACACCGCGCTGGAGGCGCGGGGGGGGATCGCCGGGATCAAGCCCGACGTTCACGCGCCGGCGCGCCAGGTGTTCCTGCTGCAGCGCAAGGCCTCCAAGGTTGGTGACGGACTGGGCAAGACCACTGGCTGGATTCACCGCACCGGGCTGAAGAACAAGCGGGTGCAGATGCTCAACAGCGTCGAGTACCTGAAGATCGATGATGACGGCCTGCATATCCGCATTGGCGAGGACGCGCCGCAGGTGCTGCCGGTGGACAACGTGGTCATCTGCGCCGGCCAGGACCCGCTGCGCGAGCTGCAGGAAGGGTTGGTGGCGGCGGGGCAGAACGTGCACCTGATCGGGGGGGCGGATGTCGCGGCCGAACTGGACGCCAAGCGCGCGATCAACCAGGGTTCGCGCCTGGCTGCCGAACTCTGATTTCGCCACTGAACCGAGGTGTAGGCCGCACCGACCGTCCTGTGGAAGCCGGCTTGATGGCGATGGCGGACACATGGTCACATCCTGAGGCAGATGAGGACTTGCCGGGTGTGGCACGGCGATGTGATCGCCAACCTGTTGTGGGCCGGGTTGGTGAGGCGGGTGCATGATTATCCGCTGTGGGATGCCATCCGGGTGTGATGCTGAGCGTGTGGTGGGTGGCACCGCTTCGCGGTATCGCCAGCAAGCCGGCTCCCACAAAGGCTCGGTGTTTGTCTTCGGGTCGGGAGCCGTTTGATAGACTGGATGCCTTTTGCCAGCGAGCACATCTCCGGTGTTGCCATCCCCTGAATGGCGCCCTCGGGCGCCGCTTGAACCCCTTCACCTCGACTGGCTCGCCCGAGCCGGCGTCGAGGTGGCCG
>NZ_AQOH01000386.1 GCF_000364705.1 Pseudomonas fuscovaginae SE-1
CCTGCGTCTGGATCGGATCGATCCGCTGATCAGTGGCAACAAGTGGTTCAAGCTCAGCGAGCACATCGCTGCCGCACGCCAGACCAAGGCCGCCGGGCTGATCAGCCTGGGCGGGGCCCACTCCAACCACCTGCATGCCCTGGCCGCCGCCGGTCGGCGCTTCGGTTTCGACACCGTCGGCCTGTTGCGCGGGCATCCCGTGCAAACCCCGACCGTCCGCGATCTCCAGGACTTCGGCATGGAACTGCACTGGCTCGGCTATGAAGGCTATCGCAAGCGCCATGAGCCCGGTTTCTGGTTGCCCTGGCAAGCCCGCTACCCGCGGTTGCATGCCGTACCCGAGGGCGGTGGCGGGTTGGCGGGTGCGCTCGGTTGCGGGGGGCTGCCGGCAATGGTCGAAGCACAGTTGCCACGGCTCGGTTGGGAGAGCTTCCACGGTTGGTGGCTCGCGGCGGGAACCGGTACCACCGCTGCCGGTCTGGTGCTGGCCGAGGCGGGGCGGCGCGTGGTGCATGCCGCGCTGGCGGTGCCGGAAAATCACGGTGTCGCGCCCTCGATGGCGAGGATCCTCGCCGAAGCGGGTATGGTCGACAGCGGCTATGAACTGATCGACGCCTGCCGTGGCGGGTTCGCCAGGGTCGACGGCGATTTGCAGGCGTTCATCATCCAGAACGAACGGCAGGGCGGCGTGCCGCTGGAGCCGCTATACACCGGCAAGGCGCTGATGGCGTTGCATGGGCAGGTCCGTGCCTGCAGGTTCGCCCCCGGCACACGGCTGGTCTTCGTCCATACCGGGGGCTTGCAGGGGCGTCGCGGTTTCAGCGATGCAGCTTCGGCATGATCCGCGCCAGGGTGTTATCGCGCACCCCATAGTGGTGATAGAGCCCGGCCAGCGCATGCAGGCCGATCAGCCAGTAGCCGAGCGTGCCGGCCAGCTCGTGCCAGCCCTTGATTTCCTTGGCCAGCGGGCGGTTCTCGGCAATCAGTGTCGGCAGGTCGATGCCGTAGAACATCACCTGGTGGCCCTGGCCGCTGACCACCAGCCAGCCGAGCAGCGGCGTGGCGATCATGAACAGGTAAAGCGCGATGTGCATCAGCTTCGACAGCAGCCTTTGCCAGGTCGGTGGTGTCGGCACGATCTTCGGTGCCACGCCGATGGCCCGTGCCACCAGCCGCAGCCAGACCAGGGCGAACACCGTCAGCCCGAGCATGTAGTGGAACTCGACGATCAGCGCCCGGCCACCGCTGCCTTTGGGAAATTGGCCACGAAACTCGATGCAGCAGTAGACAATGATCAGCAGCACCAGCATCAGCCAGTGCAGGGCGATCGACAGGTTGCCGTAGCGGCTGTCGGTGTTCTTCCAGGGCATGGATTGTTCCTCACTCATCAGGGCATCGATCAGGGCTTGCACGCTCCGTTCTTGAGCGACGGAGTCGTTCCTGCACTCTAATACGCTTTCAAGCCTTTTGCCCGAGGCAGGCTGGCAGGAGAGCGACGAAGTTTCGTGAATGGAAATCACTGTTTTCTGAGGTCTATTCGCGGGCAAGCCCGCTCTCACACAGGATGGCTGCCCAGGGGCTGGATTGCCTGGGACAGTCCATGACTTACCCGTACCTTGTGGGGGCGGGCTTGCCCACGAATGGGAATATGGTGTTTTATCGCCTGCCTTCGGAATTATCAGCCTGGCCTGGCAGTCTGTTGCTGAGCCGTCCCCCCGAATCATTCCCCGACCCCACGGATCTTGCCCTCATGCTGATTGCAGTACTGATTTTCCTGCTGACCATTACCCTGGTGATCTGGCAGCCCAAGGGGCTCGGGGTGGGCTGGAGCGCCACGCTCGGCGCGCTGCTGGCCCTGCTCAGCGGAGTGGTTCAGCTCAGCGATATCCCGCTGGTCTGGCAGATCATCTGGAACGCCACCGCGACCTTCATCGCCCTGATCATCATCAGCCTGCTGCTCGACGAGGCCGGCTTCTTCGCCTGGGCGGCGTTGCATGTCGCGCGCTGGGGGCAGGGCAGTGGATGTCGGCTGTTCGCCGCCTTCGTCCTGCTGGGGGCGCTGGTGTCGGCGTTGTTCGCCAACGATGGCGCGGCGTTGATCCTCACCCCGATCGTCATCGCCATGCTGCTGGCGCTGCGGTTTTCCAAGGCGGCGACCCTGGCCTTCGTCATGGCCGCCGGCTTCATTGCCGACACCGCCAGCCTGCCGCTGGTGGTGTCGAACCTGGTGAATATCGTTTCGGCGGATTATTTCCACATCGGTTTCAACGCCTATGCGGCGGTCATGGTGCCGGTGAACCTGGTCAGCGTGGCGGCGACGCTGCTGGTGCTGATGGTGTTTTTCCGTCGCGATATTCCAGCGCAATACGACCCGGCGCAGTTGGACGAGCCGGCCAGTGCCATCCACGATCGGGCGACCTTCATCGCCGGCTGGTGGGTGCTGGTCATTCTGCTGATCGGTTGTTTCGCCCTGGAGCCGCTGGGAATCCCCATCAGCGCCATCTCGGCGGTCTGCGCCGCACTGCTGCTGGGCATTGCCGCACGGGGGCACCGGATTTCCACGCGCAAGGTGCTGCGCGAGGCGCCCTGGCAGATCGTGATTTTTTCCCTGGGCATGTACCTGGTGGTCTATGGCCTGCGCAATGCCGGGTTGACCGGCTACCTCGCCGGCTGGCTCGACCGGTTCGCCGAGCACGGCGTCTGGGGCGCGGCGATGGGCACCGGGCTGTTGACGGCCTTGCTGTCGTCGATCATGAACAACCTGCCCACGGTGCTGATCGGCGCATTGTCCATCGATGCCAGCCAGGCCGGTGGGGTGGTCAAGGAGGCGATGATCTATGCCAACGTCATCGGAAGCGACCTGGGGCCGAAGATCACCCCGATCGGCAGCCTGGCGACCCTGCTCTGGCTGCATGTGCTGGAGCGCAAGGATATTCGCATCGGCTGGGGCTACTACTTCAAGGTCGGGATCGTGCTGACCCTGCCGGTGCTGCTGGTGACCCTGGCGGCCTTGGCCCTGCGCTTGTCCCTGTAAATCGCCGAGGACAGGGCCGTCAGGTCGACCCCGGCACATTCGGCCACAGGTCGGCCACCAGGAACAGCCGCTCGGCTTCCTCCCAGTCGCCCGCGCGATTGCGGGTCAGGCGTACCAGCAGTTGCGCGGGCGCCTGGGGATCGAGCTGGTCCAGCCAGTCATCCAGCCGTTCCTCGGTCCAGGCCTGCTCCTCGCTGTAGTGAGCTGGCGCCAGCCAGGCATGGCGCGGCAGTGGCTGCCAGCGCCCGGGCGGGCTTTGCACGCGAAAATCCGCCCAGTCGCGCTGGTGCAGCCAGCGCCCGTGCAGATGCTGCGGATGCACCCCGCGCGGCGGACACGAATTGCCGGGCCACGGATACAGCAGGTAGCCGCCAAGCCACAGCTGTGCGCTGAAATGCCCGATGCCCAGCGCCGCCAGTGCTTCGCGGCTTTCCGGGCGGGCGGAGATCGGCAACTGGTGCTCGCTCAGGTGCGTCAGCTTGCGATCCAGGCGGTCATGGCAGCCGGGGCCGAGCCAGCGCTCCAGTTCATCGCCATGGCCCTGTTGCGGCCCCAGGTAGAGCTTGATCGCCAGCTCCAGGTGGTGCACGCCGTCGCGGTCGCGCAGTAGCAGGTCGAGTTCGCCCAGGGTGTGGCCTTCGCGGCGGATCGGCAGGTTGGCGCCGATCAGTTCGATGCCCGGCGCGTGGCGCACGGCGAACTGCCAGAGCCGTTCGTAGTACAGCCCGAGCCGGCGGGTGGTGGCCTGGGCCAGCCAGTGCTGCAGGTCGCTGCTGTCGTCATCCAGCCCGCGCAGCCAATGTTCCAGTTGCCCGGGCGACTGCACCCAGTCGCTGCCGGTCAGCGGATGGCGCTGTGGCCAGGGGGTGTCGCGCAGCATCGGCGGTGCCAGGATGACCCAGGCCAGGTCGCGCACCTCGGGGTGGTGCAACTGGCGGGGGAGGTTGAGCAAGCCGGGAAACAGGATCATTCTGCGAGCATAGCCGTTTGCTTCGAGGCTGAAAGGATTTTGTCTCGGACCGGCTTTCGCCCATAATCGTTCTTTTGCCTGCCGCAGAACCTTTTTCAGGAGCCCCATGGAGCAATTTCGCAATATCGGCATCATTGGCCGCCTGGGCAGTTCGCAGGTGCTGGATACCGTTCGCCGTCTCAAGCGTTTCCTGCTCGAGCGGCACATGCATGTGATACTCGAGGACACCATCGCCGAAGTGCTGCCGGGCCATGGCCTGCAGACGTCTTCACGCAAGATGCTCGGCGAGGTCTGCGACATGGTCATCGTCGTCGGTGGCGACGGCAGCCTGCTGGGCGCCGCCCGTGCGCTGGCGCGGCACAACGTGCCGGTGCTGGGGATCAACCGCGGCAACCTGGGCTTTCTCACCGATATCCGTCCCGACGACCTCGAGGTCGAGGTGGCCAAGGTGCTCGACGGCCACTACCTGGTGGAGAACCGCTTCCTGCTGCAGGCCGAAGTGCGCCGCCATGCGGAAGCCATTGGTCAGGGCGACGCGCTCAACGACGTGGTGCTGCACCCCGGCAAGTCGACGCGGATGATCGAGTTCGAACTGTACATCGACGGCCAGTTCGTCTGCAGCCAGAAGGCCGACGGCCTGATCGTCGCCACCCCTACCGGTTCCACCGCCTATGCGCTGTCGGCCGGCGGCCCGATCATGCATCCCAAGCTCGATGCCATTGTAATCGTGCCGATGTACCCCCATACCTTGTCCAGCCGCCCCATTGTGGTGGATGGCAACAGCGAACTGAAAATCGTGGTATCCCGGGACATGCAGATCTACCCACAAGTCTCCTGCGACGGCCAGAACCATTTCACCTGCGCGCCGGGCGATACGGTGACCGTCAGCAAGAAACCGCAGAAACTGCGCCTGATCCACCCGCTGGATCACAACTACTACGAAGTCTGCAGGACCAAGCTTGGCTGGGGCAGCCGGTTGGGTGGTGGAGGCGACTGATGCTCGATCCCGCGCGTGGCTACGATCTGATCGGTGATGTGCACGGTTGCGCCCATACCCTCGAACATCTGCTGGACATGCTCGGCTATCACAAGCTGGGCGGGGTCTGGCGTCATCCCTCGCGCATGGCGATATTCCTCGGCGATATCATCGACCGCGGCCCGCGCATTCGCGAGGCGCTGCACATCGTCCACGACATGGTCGAGGCCGGGCAGGCACTCTGCATCATGGGCAATCACGAGTTCAACGCCCTGGGCTGGACCACGGCGGCGCCGCCGGGCAGCGGCAAGCAGTTCGTCCGCGAGCACACGCCGCGACACGCGCGCCTGCTGCACGAAACCCTGACCCAGTTCGAGGGACACCCGGCCGACTGGCACGATTTCCTCGGCTGGTTCTATGAACTGCCGCTGTTCCTCGATGCCGGGCGTTTCCGCGTCGTCCATGCCTGCTGGGATGGCGGGTTGATCGAGCCGCTGCGTGTGCAGTACCCGCAGGGACGTATCGACGAACATTTCGTCCAGGCCTCGGCGGTGTCCGGCAGCTTTGCCTGCACCGTGCTCAACCGCCTGCTGCGGGGCACTGACATGCGCCTGCCGGACGGCCTGACCCTGACCGGCGGTGACGGCCTGACCCGCGCGTTCTTCCGAACCAAGTTCTGGGAAGACGATCCGCAGACCTATGGCGACATCGTCTTCCAGCCCGACGCCTTGCCCGAGCAGGTGGCGCGCAAGCCGTTGTCGCCGCACGAAAAGAACGCCTTGCTGCGCTACGGCCTGGAGGAACCGATGCTGTTCGTCGGCCACTATTGGCGCAGTGGCCGGCCGATGCCGATTCGGCCGAACCTGGCCTGCCTGGACTACAGTGCGGTGCTGTACGGCAAGTTGGCGGCCTATCGCCTGGATGCGGAGACCCAACTCGATCCGAACAAGTTCGTCTGGGTCGATGTCGAGCGTCCCGAGGTGCCAAGATGACCGCCACTGCCATCCTGCGTGTGCCGCTGGGCACCGACCTGAGTGGTTTCGTGCAACTGCTGCAACGCCTGCAGATGCCGCACCGCATCAATGAAGAGGGCGACGAGCAGGTGCTGTGGGTGCCGGAGTCGATCGGCGCCGAGGTGCTGGCGCTCTACCGGTGTTTCTCCGAAGGCGATCCGGACAATCGGTTGAAGGGGTTGCTGGCGCCACCTGTGCCATCTGCACCGTTCGGCTCGGGCCTGGTCCGCCAGGTACGGCGCAGCCCGGTCACCGCATTCGTTCTGGTGCTGACCCTGATGGTCGGGGCGATCACCTGGTTGGGTGACAACCTGATGACGGTGCACTGGTTCACTTTTCTCGATTTCCGGGTGAGCGGTGATTACCTCCGCTTCATTCCCCTGGCGGACGGCTTGGCGGCGGGGCAGTGGTGGCGTTTGGTGACACCGATGCTGCTGCACTTCGGTTTCCTGCACATCGCCATGAACGGCCTGTGGTACTGGGAACTGGGCAAGCGCATCGAGCTGCGCCAGGGGGGCCTCCACCTGCTGGGGCTGACCCTGCTGTTCAGCCTGGTATCGAACTTCAGCCAATACTACGTCAGCGGCCCGAGCCTGTTCGGCGGTCTGTCCGGCGTGCTCTACGGCCTGCTCGGACACTGCTGGATCTACCAGTGGCTGGCGCCCAACCCGGTCTACTGGCTGCCACGTGGCGTGCTGGCGATGATGCTGATCTGGCTGCTGGTGTGCCTGTCCGGCGTGATCTCGCTGATCGGCTTCGGCGAGATCGCCAACGGCGCCCATGTCGGCGGGCTGCTCATCGGATGTTTCACCGGTTTGTTGGGTGGGCTGTGGTCCCGGCGTAAACTGGCCGCCTGATTCGAATGTCTTGAAAAAGTCTGGAGACTTCAATGTCCTCTTTCATCGAAATGATTGAAAACATCACCCCCGATATCTATCAGAGCCTGAAACTGGCGGTGGAAATCGGCAAATGGTCCGATGGCCGCAAGCTCACCACCGAACAGCGCGAACTGTCGCTGCAGGCGATGATCGCCTGGGAAACCCAGAATCTGCCGGAAGAACAGCGTACCGGCTACATGGGTCCGCAGCAGTGTGCATCGAAGTCGGCGCCGATCCCGAACATCCTGTTCAAGTCGGATGCCATCCATTGATCGAACTCGGCCGTGGTGCAGTCAGCAAGATGGCGACGCGTCTGGACGCGTCGACCGTGCAATACACTTTCCGCCTGGGTGACAGCGAGGTGCCGGTCAATCCGTTGATCGGCCGCAAGCTGCGCCTGGAGTTTCTCGGTGCCATCCACTGCACCCACTGTGGGCGCAAGACCAAGACCAGCTTCAGCCAGGGCTACTGCTACCCGTGCATGACCCAGCTGGCGCAGTGCGACACCTGCATCATGAGCCCGGAACGCTGCCACTACGACGCCGGCACCTGCCGCGAGCCGGCCTGGGGCGAGCAGTTCTGCATGACCGACCACGTGGTGTACCTCGCCAACTCGTCGGGGATCAAGGTCGGCATCACCCGCGCCACCCAGTTGCCGACCCGCTGGCTCGACCAGGGCGCCAGCCAGGCGTTGCCGATCATGCGCGTGGCGACCCGCCAGCAGTCCGGCTTCGTCGAGGACCTTTTCCGCGGCCAGGTGGCCGACAAGACCAACTGGCGCGCCTTGCTCAAGGGCGACGCGCCGGCGGTGGACCTGCGCCAGGTGCGAGATCAGTTGTTCGAATCCTGTGCCGAGGGGCTGCAGGCGCTGCAGGAACGTTTCGGCCTGCAGGCGATCCAGCCGGTGTCGGACGTCGAGCCCCTGGAAATCCGCTACCCGATCGAGGCCTATCCGACCAAGATCGTCAGCTTCAACCTGGACAAGAACCCGATTGCCGAAGGCACGCTGATGGGGATCAAGGGCCAATACCTGATCTTCGACACCGGCGTGATCAATATCCGTAAATACACGGCCTACCAGCTCGCCGTGCATCAGTAAAAGGACGCACCCATGCGCACCGAACAGCCGAAGATGATCTATCTGAAGGACTATCAGGCCCCCGAGTACCTGATCGACGAGACGCACCTGACCTTCGAGTTGTTCGAGGACCACACCCTGGTCCACGCGCAGCTGCTGATGCGCCGCAACCCCGTGCGCGGGGCGGGCCTGCCGCCGCTGGTGCTCGACGGCCAGTTGCTCGAACTGCTGTCGGTCAGCCTGGACGACAGCGAGCTGGGCACCGCGGACTACCAGCTGGACGAAAACCACCTGACCCTGCAGCCGGCGAGCGACCGCTTCACCGTCGACACCAGCGTGAAGATCCACCCGGAAAGCAACACCGCCCTGGAAGGCCTGTACAAGTCCAGCGGCATGTTCTGCACCCAGTGCGAGGCCGAAGGCTTCCGCAAGATCACCTACTACCTCGATCGCCCGGACGTGATGAGCACCTTCACCACGACGATCATTGCCGAGCAGCACCAATATCCGGTGCTGCTGTCCAACGGCAACCCGATCGGCAGTGGTCCGCAGGAAGACGGGCGGCACTGGGCGACCTGGGAAGACCCGTTCATGAAGCCGGCCTACCTGTTCGCGCTGGTGGCCGGTGACCTGTGGTGCGTCGAGGACAGCTTCACCACCATGACCGGGCGCGACGTGGCGCTGCGTATCTATGTCGAGCCGGAAAACATCGACAAGTGCCAGCACGCCATGAACAGCCTGAAGAAGTCGATGCGCTGGGACGAGGAAGTCTATGGCCGCGAATACGACCTGGACATCTTCATGATCGTCGCGGTGAACGACTTCAACATGGGCGCCATGGAGAACAAGGGTCTCAACATCTTCAACTCCAGCGCCGTGCTGGCTCGCGCCGAGACCGCCACCGATGCCGCGCACCAGCGTGTCGAGGCGATCGTCGCCCACGAATACTTCCACAACTGGTCGGGCAACCGCGTGACCTGCCGCGACTGGTTCCAACTGTCGCTCAAGGAAGGTTTCACCGTGTTCCGCGATGCCGGTTTCTCTTCGGACATGAACTCGCGCACGGTCAAGCGCATCCAGGACGTCGCCTACCTGCGCACCCACCAGTTCGCCGAGGATGCCGGCCCGATGGCCCACGCGGTGCGTCCGGACAGCTTCATCGAGATTTCCAACTTCTACACCCTGACCGTCTACGAGAAGGGCTCGGAAGTGGTCGGCATGATCCACACCCTGCTCGGTGCCGAAGGCTTCCGCAAGGGTAGCGACCTGTATTTCGAGCGCCACGACGGCCAGGCGGTGACCTGCGACGACTTCGTCAAGGCCATGGAAGACGCCAACGGCGTCGACCTGACCCAGTTCAAGCGCTGGTACAGCCAGGCCGGCACGCCACGCCTGGCGGTCAGCGAAAGCTATGATGCCAAGGCGCAGACCTACAGCCTGACCTTCCGCCAGAGCTGCCCGCAGACCCCGGACAAGCAGGAAAAGCTGCCGTTCGTGATCCCCGTGGAACTGGGCCTGCTGGATGCCCAGGGCGCGGAAATCGCCCTGCAACTGGCCGGGGAGGCCGCTCCGGGCGCCACCAGCCGCGTGCTGTCGGTGAGCGAGGCCGAGCAGACCTTCACCTTCGTTGGCATCGCGGCCAAGCCGTTGCCGTCGCTGCTGCGCGGCTTCTCGGCGCCGGTCAAGCTGAGCTTCCCCTACGACCGTGACCAACTGATGTTCCTCATGCAGCACGACAGCGACGGCTTCAACCGCTGGGATGCCGGCCAGCAACTGTCGGTGCAGGTGCTGCAGGACCTGATCGGGCAGCATCGGAAGGGCGAGGAACTGGTGCTCGACCAGCGCCTGGTCGTCGCCTTGCGCAGTGTGCTGGCCAACGACCGGCTGGACCAGGCGATGGTTGCCGAGATGCTGTCGTTGCCGAGCGAGGCCTACCTCACCGAAATCAGCGAGGTGGCGGAGGTCGACTCGATTCACGCGGCCCGCGAATTCGCCCGTCGGCAGCTGGCCGAGCAACTGTTCGACGGCCTGTGGCAGCGCTACCAGGCCAACCGCGAGGTGTCGAAGAACACCGCCTACATCGCCGAGAACGAGCACTTCGCCCGTCGTGCGCTGCAGAACATCGCGTTGTCCTACCTGATGCTCAGTGGCAAGCCGCAGGTGCTGGCCGCGACCCTGGAGCAGTTCGACGCCGCCGACAACATGACCGAACGCCTGACCGCCCTGGCGGTGCTGGTGAATTCGCCGTTCGAGGCAGAGAAGGCCAAGGCCCTGGCGGTGTTCGCCGAGCACTTCAAGGACAACCCGCTGGTCATGGACCAGTGGTTCAGCGTCCAGGCCGGCAGTACGCTGCCCGGTGGCCTGGAGCGGGTCAAGGCGCTGATGGAGCACCCGGCATTCACGTTGCGCAACCCGAACAAGGTGCGCGCGCTGATCGGCGCCTTTGCCGGGCAGAACCTGGTCAACTTCCATGCGGCGGACGGCTCCGGCTACCGCTTCCTGGCGGACATCGTGATCCAGCTCAACGCGCTGAACCCGCAGATCGCCTCGCGCCAATTGGCGCCGCTGACCCGCTGGCGCAAGTACGACAAGGCCCGCCAGGTGCTGATGAAGGCCGAGCTGGAGCGCATTCGTGCTTCGGGCGAACTGTCGGCGGACGTCTACGAGGTGGTCAGCAAGAGCCTGGCCTGACGCTGTTCTGCCAGACCCGTGGGTGGCTCCGGACTGAGCTTTCCATGTCAGACCTGAGCCGATCTTGTGGCGAGCGGGCTTGCCCGCGCTGGAGCGCGAGGCGCTCCCCAAACCGGTCACTGTGGTGTATCAGGTGCACCGGATTGCCGGGTTTTGCGGCTGCTGTGCAGCCGAGCGCAGGCAAGCCTGCTCGCCACAATGCAATGCACCACAAGCAGCACACCTCAAGCAGAACACGTCTACGAGGTGGTCAGCAAGAGCCTGACCTGACGCTGTTCTGCCAGACCAGTGGGTGGCTCCGGACTGAGCTTTCCATGTCAGACCTGAGCCGATCTTGTGGCGAGCGGGCTTGCCCGCGCTGGAGCGCGAGGCGCTCCCCAAACCGGTCACTGTGGTGTATCAGGTGCACCGGATTGCCGGGTTTTGCGGCTGCTGTGCAGCCGAGCGCAGGCAAGCCTGCTCGCCACAATGCAATGCACCTCAAGCAGAACACCACAAGCAGAACACCACAAGCAGAACACCACAAGCAGAACACCACAAGCAGCACACCTCAAGCAGTGCTTCTGTGCATCGACAGCAAGCCCCCTGCAAAGGCCACATCCGTGGCCCTTGTTCATCACCCCTCCTGATGCCCCGATATTCATGTCCCCCCGCAAGGCCCCGGGTTAACAAAAGATAACGTGGCGTCGATTGTCAGACGATTCCAAAGCCCGATAGGATAGCTCCAGCCTTGGACGGGGCTCTAGATTGCTGGTTTCAGACGATCGGCAGCGCTGAAAACGCCCTTGAAGGCGCCCTGAAAGGTTGGACGACCTAACAATAATAAAGGGGGAAAGGTCTATGAATGAGCCTGTGAAGGGTACGGGTTCCCGCCGACCGCCAACCTGGCGGCGCGCGGTCTTGCTGACCTCGATGCTCTCCTTGTCCGGGCTGGCGCTGCTGGCAGGCCCCGTGAACGCGACCGCTGCCGGTGCGGCCGACGGTGTCTATGCCATCGAGTCCTCCAAGGCCGCCAAGGGCCTGCTGCTCGACGTGGTCCACGCCGGTGCCCGCCTGGTCGCTGTGGGCGATCGTGGGCATATCCTGTTTTCCGATGACCAGGGCACGACCTGGACCCAGGCCCGGGTACCGACCCGGCAACTGCTCACGGCGGTCTACTTCGCCGATGACAAGCACGGCTGGGCTGTCGGCCATGACGCACAGATCCTCGCCAGCAGTGATGGCGGCGCCACCTGGACCAAGCAGTTCGAAGACCTCAAGCGTGAAGCACCGCTGCTGGACGTCTGGTTCAAGGATGCCAGTACCGGTTTTGCCGTGGGCGCCTATGGGGCCCTGCTCGAAACCACCGATGGCGGCCAGCACTGGGAAGACGCCAGCGACCGGCTCGACAACGAAGACCAGTACCACCTCAACGCCATCGCCGCGGTCAAGGATTCCGGCCTGTTCATCGTCGGCGAGCAAGGCAGCATGTTCCGCTCGGCCGACTGGGGCCAGACCTGGGAACGCCTTGACGGCCCTTACCAAGGGTCGCTGTTCGGCGTGATCGGTGCCGCCGAGCCGGCCACGCTGCTGGCCTACGGCTTGCGCGGCAACCTCTATCGCTCCAGCGATTTCGGCTCCAGCTGGGAGCCGGTGGAACTCAAGGCCGCCCGCGGCGCGCTGGAGTTCGGCCTGTCCGGCGGCGCCTTGCTGGCCGACGGTTCGCTGGTGATCGTCGGCAACGGCGGCAGCGTGATCCGCAGCACCGATGACGGCGTGACCTTCAGTGTCTTCAACCGTCCCGACCGCATTTCCCTGTCGGCGGTCACCACGGCCGGCAACGGCAACCTGATCCTGGTCGGCCAGGGCGGCGCCCACGTCGCCTCGCCAACCGGCAGCGAGCAGGTCAAGTGAGCAGGGCTAATAACAAGAAGGCGGGGAGTTTCGCATGAGCAGTCATCATCAGGACAAGGCGACGTTTCTCGAACGCCTGATTTTCAACAACCGCCCGGCAGTGATCGTGATCTGCCTGTTGGTCAGCCTCTTCCTGTTCTGGCAGGCGACGCTGATCCGACCGTCCACCAGCTTCGAGAAAATGATTCCGCTCAAGCATCCGTTCATCGAAAAGATGATGGAGCACCGCAACGACCTGGCCAACCTCGGCAACACCGTGCGCATTTCGGTGGAGGCCAGGGATGGCGACATCTTCAGCAAGGAATACATGGACACTCTGCGCCAGATTCATGACGAGGTGTTCTACATCCCCGGTGTCGATCGCTCCGGCCTCAAGTCGCTGTGGAGCCCCAGCGTGCGCTGGACCGAAGTGACGGAGGAGGGCTTCGCCGGCGGCGAGGTGATCCCGCAGAGCTACAACGGCTCGGCCGACAGCCTCGACCAGTTGCGCAACAACGTGCTCAAGTCCGGCCAGGTTGGCCGCCTGGTGGCCAACGACTTCAAGTCGAGCATCGTCGACATTCCGTTGCTGGAGTCCTACCCGGACCCGCAGGACCAGGGCAAGCTGCTCAAGCTCGACTACCAGAAGTTCTCGCACCAGCTCGAAGAGAAGATCCGCAACAAGTTCGAGGCGCAAAACCCCAATGTGAAGATCCACATCGTCGGTTTCGCCAAGAAGGTCGGCGACCTGATCGATGGCCTGATCATGGTGGTGATGTTCTTCGGCATAGCCTTTGTCATCACCCTGGTGCTGCTGTACTGGTTCACCTGGTGTATCCGCAGCACCATCGCCGTGCTGATCACCACGCTGGTGGCGGTGATCTGGCAACTGGGGCTGATGCATGCCGCCGGCTTCGGGCTGGACCCGTACTCGATGCTGGTGCCGTTCCTGATCTTCGCCATCGGCATTTCCCACGGCGTGCAGAAAATCAACGGTATCGCCTTGCAGTCCAGCGAGGCCGACAATGCCCTGACGGCGGCGCGGCGAACCTTCCGACAGTTGTTCCTGCCGGGAATGATCGCGATCCTGGCCGACGCCGTGGGGTTCATCACGCTGCTGATCATCGATATCGGCGTGATTCGTGAACTGGCGATCGGCGCCTCCATCGGCGTGGCGGTGATCGTGTTCACCAACCTGATCCTGTTGCCGGTGGCGATTTCCTATGTCGGTATCAGCGGCAAGGCGGTCGAGCGCAGCAAGAAGGATGCGACCCGCGAACACCCGTTCTGGCGCCTGCTGTCGAATTTTGCCAGTCCCAAGGTGGCGCCGGTATCCATCGGTCTTGCTCTGCTGGCCTTCGCTGGCGGCCTCTGGTACAGCCAGAACCTGAAGATCGGCGACCTCGACCAGGGCGCGCCGGAGTTGCGTCCCGATTCGCGCTACAACAAGGACAACAGCTTCATCATCAACAACTACTCGACCAGTTCCGACGTGCTGGTGGTGATGGTCAAGACCGTGTCCGAAGGCTGCTCGCGCTATGCGGCCATGGCACCGATCGATGAGCTGATGTGGAAGATGCAGAACACCGAGGGTGTGCAGTCGGCGATTTCTCTTGTGACCGTGTCCAAGCAGATGATCAAGGGCATGAACGAGGGTAACCTGAAGTGGGAAACCCTGTCGCGCAACCCGGACGTGCTGAACAACTCGATCTCCCGTGCCGACGGCCTGTACAACGCCGACTGCTCGCTGGCGCCGGTGCTGGTGTTCCTCAACGACCACAAGGCCGCCACTCTGGACCGGGCGGTGCATGCGGTGCAGGAGTTTGCCAAGGAGAACAACAAGGAAGGCCTGGAGTTCCTGCTCGCGGCCGGTAATGCCGGGATCGAGGCGGCCACCAACGAGGTGATCAAGCAGGCCGAACTGACCATCCTGATCCTGGTGTACATCTGTGTCGCGGCCATGTGCATGATCACCTTCCGTTCCTGGGCGGCGACCCTGTGCATCGTCCTGCCGCTGGTGCTGACCTCGGTGCTGGGCAACGCGCTGATGGCCTTCATGGGCATCGGCGTGAAGGTCGCGACCCTGCCGGTGGTGGCGCTGGGCGTGGGCATCGGCGTGGACTACGGGATCTACATCTATAGCCGCCTGGAGAGTTTCCTGCGTGCCGGGCTGTCGTTGCAGGAGGCCTACTACCAGACCCTGCGTTCCACCGGCAAGGCGGTGCTGTTCACCGGCCTGTGCCTGGCGATCGGCGTCTGCACCTGGATCTTCTCGGCGATCAAGTTCCAGGCCGACATGGGCCTGATGCTGACCTTCATGCTGTTGTGGAACATGTTCGGCGCGCTGTGGCTGCTGCCGGCGCTGGCGCGGTTCCTGATCAAGCCGGAGAAGCTGGCGGGCAAGGTGGGCGGGTCCTTGCTGGCCCACTGAGAACAGGGCGACGGGTAATACCGAGAACACGACGACGGCAATACTGAGGACAGGACGGCGGGCAATACTGAGGACAGGATGGCGGGCAATGTGGCGAGCGGGCTTGCCCGCGCTCGACTGCGCAGCAGTCGTAAATCGGGCGGCCGGGTTTTATCCGGAAAACCACGGTTGCAGGTTTTGGGGCTGCACCGCAGCCCAGCGCGGGCAAGCCCGCTCGCCACACCGGTTTCCTAGCCCATGGAACCTTTATGCTGCAATATCGCCTATCATTGCCGCTTTCCCGAAAAATGATAGAAACCGCCATGACCGACACCTTGCTCACTGCCCTCCAAGCCTGCGACATGCTGGAAATCGACGGGCTGCACGCCTTCGATTTCACCCTCGACGATGCCGGCCTGCTGATCGAGTGCATGGACGGTCGCGCGGCCAAGCGCTGGACCTTCAGCCCGGCCCAGGTGCAGGCCGCCACCTTCGATGAGACCCTGCAGAGCTGGGTCGTGGTCGGTGACTCCGGTGAGCATCGCCTGGTGTGCCTGAGCGCGTTCAGTGCCAAGGAGGAAGCGGAGGATGAACAGGATGATGCGTAAGTTCTGGCCCCTGCTGATGGCCGGCAGTATCGGCTCGATGCCGGTTCTGGCGGCCTCGGGTGATACCGTCCAGTTGTTGGTCGGCTCCTACACCGCCGGCAAGAGCGAAGGCATCTATCGCCTGCAGTTCGACAGCCGCACCGGCAAGCTCGATCCCAAGCCGCTGCAGGTGATCAAGGCCGCCAACCCGTCCTGGCTGGTCCTTTCCCCCGACCAGCGCCGGCTGTATGCGGTCAATGAAAACGGTCCGGGCCAGAAGGACCCGGTCGGCCGCGTCAGCAGCTACTCGATCGACCCCAGGCACCACCAGCTCAAGCCGATCAACCAGGTGCAGAGCCTGGGCAACGAGCCGACCCACGCCAGCCTGAGCGGCGACCAGCGCTACCTGTTCGTCGCCAATTACTCGGTCCTGGAAGATCCGGGCGGCAGCCTGGCGGTGCTGCCGGTGGATGCCAAGGGCAGGCTGTCGCCACCGGTGCAGCTCAGCAGCCATCCGGCCAGCCTGGTCAACCTGGAACGGCAGGCCTCGGCCCACGTGCATTCGGTGGTGTCGTCGCCGGACGGTCGCTTCGTCTTCGCCAGCGATCTGGGCGCGGACAGGATCTTCGTCTACCGGTACGACCCCAAGACCAACCCGGAAATGCCGCTGACCCCGGCCACCCCGGCCTACGTCCAGTTGCCGCCAGGCAGTGGTCCGCGTCACCTGCTGTTCAGCGCCGATGGCAAGCATGCCTGGCTGACCAGCGAAATGAGTGCGCAAGTCACCGTGTTCGATTATCAGGATGGCAAGCTCACCCAGAAGCAGCGGGTGGAACTGGCCGACCAGCAGCCGCTATCGGACAAGGCCGCCGCGGCCCTGCATGTCTCCGGAGACGGCAGGTTCCTCTACGTCAGCAACCGTGGCACCGCCAACCAGTTGCTGGTATTCGCCATCGACCCGGCCAGCGGTGAGCTCAAGGAGCTGCAACGGCGTTCGGTCGAGGGTGATCATCCGCGCGAATTCACCCTTGATCCTAGCGGCAAGTTCCTGCTGGTGGCCAACCAGAAGAGCAACCAGATCGTGGTGATCGAGCGCGATGCCGACACCGGCCTGCTGGGCGAAACCGTGCAGAGCTTGCCCTTCGATGCACCGAGCTACCTCGGATTCCTGCCGCGACAATAGACCGCAGGCCCCGATCTACAAGGGGCTTGCACTTCTATTAATCACGCTGATATCCGCTACTGCTGCAATGAATTTCAACCCGAACACCCCTCGGATGTACTTTGGACTCACGGCCTGAAAGGGCAGGCAAGCCAACTGACATTCGAGGGTTTTCGACATGAACTTCAATCTTTTCTCCATCATCGCCGCTTCCGCCATCTCCGCTTCCGTTGCCCTGCCAGCCAGTGCCAACGTCGAGATCGGCGAGAAAAAATCCCACACCCAGAGCTACACTCCCAAGTACCTGCAACAGAGCGCCAACTTCTACGCCGCTCTGGATCACAAGGCTCAACACTGAGCGCTGAAATACCTCGCAACGCCGGAGCGAATGCACTCATTCGGCAGCTGGTCCATTGACCGCCTGCCATGAGAGTGAATTCGCCCCGGCGTTGTCGCATACGCTGTTTTAGTTGCAATAAAACCCATGTAGGCCGAATTAATTGACGCTGGCTTATTGACTCCTGGTAATTAAATTTGCTGATGACGACTATTTGAATAGTTGCCTACTTAGTTCTGCGGTTATGATGGATCCTATAGGCATGACATTCGCCTGTGGAGAAAGAACACCATGGCCAGCAACCTTCTGACATCTGCCCGACACGGCGCCTACCTGGCTATCGGCCTGTACGTGGTGCTGGTGCTGGTGGTCAGTCTGTCCAGCATGCTGCACGGCTCGGATGATGCGGCGATCCAGTTGGCGACGCCGAGCATCCCGCTCGAACACAAGACCCAGTCCGCCGGCGTGCTCGCGCACAACGCCGACACCGGGGCCTGACCCGTCGCTGACGATAGCGGCTCAGGCCGGCTTGGCCATGACTGCGCTGAACAGTTCGCAAGCCAGGAACCGCTCCAGCCAATCCTGCAGGCGCCGATAGGGCGTCTGCGCGAACCACTCCCGATCGACATGGGCGAACTGCCGGATGAAGGGGGCCAAGGCCATGTCGGCCAGGCTGCGGTGGTTAGCCAGCAGCCAGTCACGCTGCTCCAGCAACGCTTCCAGTTTCCGTAGAAAGCCCTCGGCCTCTGCCCGGTAGTGCTCCATGGGAAACTCGGGGTAGCGCACCGCGTACTTGTAGCGATCCAGCCGCCGCTTGAAGTCCCCGTCGTTTTCCCCGATCAGCTCGGCGGCGATCCGGGCGGCCTGCGGGTCGTCCTGTAACAGCCAATCCTCGGGATCCTGCCGGGCAAGGGCCCAGTGCATGATTTCCAGGCTCTGTTCGATCACCTGGCCGTTGCCGCAGGCCAGCACCGGCACCGTGCCCTTGCTCGACAGCGCGAGCATTGCCGCCGGCTTGGCCTTGAGGCTGACCTCCTCGATGTTCACCGCCACGCCCGCGTAGCGCAGCGCCAGGCGTGCGCGCATGGCGTAGGGGCAGCGGCGGAAGGAGTAGAGCAGCGCCGCTGTCATTTCACCTCCAGGGTGCTCAGGCCATTGCCCTGGCGTTGTACCTGGATCTGCACCGGGATGCGCTCGTGCATTTCCTGCACGTGGGAAATCACCGCGACCTTGCGTCCCTGCGCCTGCAAGCCGTCGAGGGCATCCATCGCCAATTGCAGCGATTGCGGGTCGAGGCTGCCGAAACCCTCGTCGATGAACAGCGATTCGATCCTCAGCGTGCTCGATGCCATCGACGCCAGCCCGAGGGCCAGGGCCAGCGACACGAGGAACGTCTCGCCACCGGACAAGGAATGCACCGAGCGCAGTTCGTCACCCATTTCGGTGTCCAGCACCAGCAACCCGAGCATGCTGCCGCCCCGCTTGAGGCGATAGCGCCGGACCAACTGGCGGAGTTGGGTGTTGGCGTGGTGCACCAGCAGGTCGAGGTTGTAGGCCTGCGCCAGCTTGCGGAAGCGGTCGCCGGTGGCCGAGCCGATCAGCGCATCCAGGCGCGCCCAGCGCTGGTACTCGGCATAGGCCTCGGCAATCCGCTGGGCCAGCGCCTGGTTGGCGTTCTGCCGGCGCTGGTCGTCGGCCTGTTCGGCGCGCAGTTCGGCACAGTGTTGCTCGCCGGCGGCGAACTGCCGCTGGTGTTCGGCCAGGGCACTGGCCAACTGTTCGGCGTCGAGGTGGCCGTTGTGTTGGGCCTGGTGCGCCTGCAGGCGCTGTTCGCGCTCCTGCAGCAGCACCTGGGCCTGCTCGATGGCTTTTTCATTCTGTTGCAGGCGCTGACGCAACTCGCCGACCTGTTGGTCGTCCAGTTCGAGCAGGGCCTGCAGCGCGCTGTCGTCCAGCTCCGGATGGCCGGCGCGCCATTCGGCGATCTTGCCGTTCAGTCCGGCGGCCTCGTGTTCCAGGGCCTGTTGGCGTTCCTCGCGGGCCTTGAGTTCGGCGGCGACCTGCACCTGTTGCGTGCGGGTTTCCTGTAGCGCCTGGGTGGTACCGGTCTCGGTCAGGCGTGCCTGTTCCACTGCCTGTTCGAGTTGCTTTTGCCAGTCTTCGGCAGTGGCGTGTTCGCCGAGCAATTGGCTCAGTTGCTGCTGGCTGGCCTGTTGCTGTTCGGCCAGGGCCTCGAACTGTTGCCGGGCACCTTGCAGTTGCTGTTCGCGGCTTTGCTGGCGATCCAGCTCCAACTCCAGCGCCTGCTGGCGCTGTTGCTGTTCGGCGACCTCGTCGCGCTGCTGTTCGAGTTGTTGCAGGCGCTCGCTGATCTGCCGGTCCAGTTGCAGGAAGGTCGCCGCCGGCTCGTTGCGCAGGGCTTCCAGGGTTGGGGCGGGCAGCAGCGTGGCGAAGGCCGCCAGCTCGTCGTCCAGGCGCTGGCGGTCGCTGGCCAGTTCGCGCTGCTGGTGGTCCAGATGCTGGGCGGCCTGCTGGTGTGCGGTTTCGGCCTGGCGCAGTTGCTGGGTCAGGCGCGCGGCGTCCTGTTGCAGAGTGAGCAGTGCGTTCTGGCGCTGCTCGTCGCGGGCCAGGTTCTGGTTCAGTTGGCTGGCCTGTCGCTCCAGCCAGGCATCGCGCTGCGCGGCGTCCTGGTCCAGTAGCTGGGCCGCCAGCGGGTGGGCTTCCAGGCTGGGGGCCAGGGCCTGTTGCTGGGTCGTCAGTTGTTCCTGCTGGGCCAGCAGCTCTTTCTGTTGGGCGATCAGCCCACCGACCTCGGCGCGCAGTTCGGTGAGCCGTTCCTTGAGCCGATCCACGGCGGCCTGGGCGTTGGCCTGTTCACTTTCATCGTGGCGGCCGAGGCTCTGCAGTAGCGCCTCGGGTTGGTGGTAGGGGTGTTCGTGGCTGCCGCAGACCGGGCAGGGCTGATCGTCCTGCAACTGTGTGCGCAGTTCCTCGACGCTGGCACTGCGGGCCAGACGCTGGCGTTCGAGCAGTTCGCGGGTGACGCCGAGGGTCTGCTCGGCCACTGCCAGTTCGGCCTTGGCCTTCACACCGTCCTGGGTCAGGCGTTCGCGCTCCTGCTGGGCGCTGGCCAGGCGTTGCTGCAACTCGGCGCCGCGTTTGTCCAGATCCTGCTGGCTGGACCAGAGGCGGGCCAGATCCTCGACGGCGCGCAATTGCTTGCGGTTGTCCTGCAGCAGGCTGCCGAGAATGCCGATCTGCTCGGCCACTGCGTCCGGTTCGGCCGCCGCTTCCTGGTACAGGACTTCCAGTTGCTGCTTGCGTGCGGCCAGGGCCTGCGCGGTTTCTTCGGCCGTGCGTTGCAGGCCGGCCAGTTCGGCCTGGCCCTGGTTGAGCCGGTTGCCGATCAGCATCAGCTGTTGCAGGCGATCGCGGTAGGCATTCCAGGCTTCGCTCAAGGGGGCGAGGTCGGTGCTTTGTTCCAGTTGCGTGGCGATCCGCTGCAGACGTTCGGCGATCTGTTGTTGCCGTTCCTGCAATCCCTGGATCGTCTTCTGGCCCTGGTCCCGGGCCTGTTGCGCGGTATCTTGCGCCTGGGCGGCGAGAGCGGCTTCCCTGGCCAGGCGGGCGAGGCTGCCCTGTTCCTCGAAGGCCTGGCGCAGCAGCGGAGCAGCGCTGCCCTGTTGCTGTTGCGCGGCGTTCAGCGCGGTCTGGGCGGCGACCAGGTCCTGTTCCAGTTGGGCCTGGCGTTGGCTCAACTCGTCGTGCTGCTGGCGATGCCGGGCAATCTGTTCCGCCAGGGGAAGCAGTTGCCTGTCGATATCGAGTTTGCGGGCGAACTGGTGCCGTTGCGGGGCCAACTGTTCCAGCCGGGTCAGCTTCAGGCGTTCGTCGGCCAGGGCCTGCCCTTGCTGCTGGACGCTGTCCAGTTGCTCGGCGCCCGCCTGGCGGGCGTCCTGCAACTGCCGAAGTTCCTTGAGCCAGCTGTGCTGCTGTTCGAGCTGGCGCAGTTGGGCCTTGTGCAGTTCCAGCTGCCGCTGCGCCTCGTTGAAGCGTTCGTCGAGTTCGGCCCGGGCTTCGGGACTCATGGGGGTGACGCCGACGGCCTGGTCCTGCAACAGCTTGTGCGCTTCGCGGGCTTCCTTGGCCTTGTCGAAGGCGCGGCGGCCGAGGCGGGTGTAGAGTGCGGTGTCGGTGAGCTTTTCCAACAATTCGCTGCGCTCGTTGTCGTCGGCCTTGAGAAAGGCACTGAACTCGCTCTGGGCCAGCAGCACGGCGCGGGTGAACTGTTCGAAGTTCAGGCCCAGGCAGGCTTCCAGTTGGGCCTTGTATTCGCCTTTCTGGCTGGCCAGCAACTGGTCGCTGTCGAGGTCGCGCAGGCTCTGGCGGCTGGCCTGCAGCTTGCCGTTGGCCTTGTCCCGGGCACGGTTGGCTTCCCAGCGGGCGCGGTAGCGGCGACCGTCGATACCGACGAAATCGACTTCGGCGAAGCCGGCACCGGTGCCGCGACGCAACAGGGTGCGCGGGTCGCCGGTGCCGATTTCACCATCGGCGTCCGGCACCTTGGCATCGCGCGAGGCGTTGTTCAGGCGTGGTACGGCGCCGAACAGCGCCAGGCAGAGGGCGTCGAGCAGGGTGCTCTTGCCGGCCCCGGTTGGCCCGGTGATAGCGAACAGGCCGGCGCTGGCCAGCGGCTCGGCGGTGAAATCCAACTCGAACGGGCCGGCCAGGGAGGCGAGGTTCTTCAGGCGAATGGCCAGAATCTTCATGGCTGCTCCTCCTCCAGCTGGACTTCCTGCAACAGCAGGGCGAAGTCATCGAGGGTCTGCGTGTCCACCTCGTTGCCGTAGTTGTCCTGCCAGGCGCGGCTGAACAGGTCCTGGGGGCTGAGCTGGTCGAGGTCGACCAGGCCTGCGCCATCCTCTTCGCCCTCGCGCGCGTCGCTGCCGGCGTATTCGGCGGCGATGCGCACCAGGCGCACGGCCTTGCCCAGGAGGGCGTTTTCCACCTGCTGGCGCAGGTCCGGTTGCGGTTCGTCGAGGCGTACCCGCACTTCCAGCCAGGGTTGGCGTTGCAGGTCGGCCAGCAGGTCGACATCCGGCAGTTCGGCGAGCTTTTCCAGGATTTCGGCGAAGGGCAGTGGCCCCAGGCGCTGCAGCTCGACGGCGCGCGGGATCAGGCGCGGTTCGACGCTGACCAGGGTTTCACCGTCGAGCACGACATCGAGGATCTGGTGCTTGTAGCCGATCTCCGAGAACGACAGCGGAATGGGCGAGCCGCTGTAGCGGATGCGCTCTTCGCCGTTGACCTTCTGCGGCTTGTGCAGGTGGCCCAGGGCGACGTAGCTGACGCTGGCATCGAACAGGCTGGCCGGCAGGGCCTCGGCGTTGCCGATGATCAGGCTGCGTTCGGAGTCTTGCGAAACCGAGCCGCCAGCCATGTGCGCGTGGCTGATGGCGACCAGTGCCTGGCCCGGCTGGCGCTTGGCATTGGCCGCCTCGATCAGCCAGCGGTGGACCTGGCCGATGCCGCGCAGGTAGTCGTCGCCCAGCAGCGTACCGGTGACTTCGGCCGGCCGCAGGAAGGGCAGGGCCAGGCACCAGGCGGCGATCTCGCCGTTGGCCGCGGGCAGCGGGATCAGCAGGCGCTGGCTGTCGAGCTGACCGTCCTCGAGCCAGAGCACCCTGCCCAGGGCGTGGGTGCGCAGGCGGCGCATCAGCGGCGCGGGCAGTTCGATGCGTGAGCCGGAATCATGGTTGCCGGCGATCATCACGATGGTCAGTCGCGGCTGCTGTTCGTGAGCGTTGACGATGAAGTCATAGAGGCGCTCCTGGGCTTTGACCGGCGGGTTGACGGTGTCGAAGATATCGCCGGCGATCAGCAGGACGTCCGGCTGCTGGCTGGCCAGTTGGGCAAGCAGCCATCTCAGGAAGCAGGCGTGTTCGAAATCCCGCTCCTGGCCGTGAAGATTCTGGCCCAGGTGCCAGTCGGAGGTATGAAACAGGCGCAAGACAAACTCCGCGAAGACGATGGCGACCGCTCAGGACAAAATGGCGGTGCGAAAGACCGACAAGTCTACTGGTAAATCCGTGGGAGTGGGCGCCGGGGTCTTTCAGGGAGCAGGAAATTTCGCCTCCGTACCGATCCCCTTTAGGCTTTGTCTGAAAAGTCTTGAGACGAAGGTCAGGCAAGGCGAAAACCGCCGAGGAACGGCCGGGGTCGCGCCCGACTTTACTGGAGTAAATGAGCATTCCGAGGCGGTTTTCAACGCAGCATCACCGAGTATCAAGATTTTTCAGACAGAGCCTAGGAGCAGGCGATGCGGTGATCCGACTGGCCCGCGAAGGCGCTCTCAAAACCGCCAGAAGCTTCGCGGGCAAGCCCGGCTCCTACAGGAATGTGTCGGGCCCACGAACGTGTCAGGCCCAGGGAGGCATTATGTCCAGGTAGGTGTTATGCCCGAGAGAGGCGTTGTTCCTTTGGATTACTTGGGGTAGAGCGGCGGCAGCCCGCTGTCACCCACCGGATCCTGCACCCGTTCGGCGGTCGGAATGGCACGGACCACCCGCCACAGTTCCTCGCCTTGCCAGTACTGGCCGGTCTCGCTGTACAGCGCGCCGTTCAGGCCGTCCAGGGCGTCGGACAGCGGCACGAAGCGGGCAGCCATCTCGGCCAGGGTTTCCGGCTGTTGCCGGGCCCAGGCATCCAACGCCTGGCGCGTGGCCTGGGGATCGTTGGCCAGGCAGGTGCGCTTGAGATCGTCGAGCAGGGTCCGTGGGCTCGGTCCGGTCTGGGTGGCGCGGTGCACCGCCGGCTGCGAGCGGGCGCGCCACCAGAGGCCGAAGCCGAGCAGGGTGGTACAGGTCAACAGCAGCGTGCTGAGCTTCCAGATCCACAGGCTCGCCGCGTCGGTGGCGATGTTCGCTGGTACGCTGTTGACCGGTGTATCCACCGCCAGGCTCGGATTGTTCGTCACTTGCAGGCTGCGCGCCGGCAGGGTGCTGCGCTCGATGTGCTCCTCGTGGGTGTTCCACCAGACCACGGTGACCGCCGGCAGTTCGAAGGTGCCGCTGTGGGTCGGAACCAGGGCTTCACGCTCTTCGCGGCTGCCGATCAGGCCGCGTTCACTGTTCTGGTTGCTCAGTTGCGGCTGGTCCGGATAGCGGCGCAGGCCGTTGAGGCTGGTGGCCGGCAGTGGTGGCAACTGGGCGCTGGACAGGCCTTCGGCCTTGATGGTGAGGCTGCGGGTCAGCGAGTCGCCGACCTGGCTGTGGTCCGGCTCCGGGCTCCAGCTCTCGCTCAGGCTCAGGCTGCGCGCGGGCAGCCATGGTGCGTCGGCGGGCCAGGTTGCCGGCTGCGGTTTGACGTCCAGTGTCATTTCGGCCGAACTGACGTGAATCAGCTTGCCGGGCTTGGGGCCGGCCGGGGCCTGGCCCTGGCTCTGGCCGGTTTCCGCCAGGGTGGCGCTGAACACCAGTGCCGGAATCGTCAACGGGCCGCTGTGCTGCGGGTAGATGGCGTAGCGCAACTCGATCACGCCATGGCGTACGCCGTTGATCAGCTTCTCGTAGGTGCGCGATTCACCCAACTGCTCGATACGTGCATCGCCCAACTGCAGGGGGCTGAGGTTGCTGTCGTCATACAGCGATACCGAATGATAGATGCGCAGGGTCAGCACCGCCTGGGCCTGGACGTAGACGCTGTCCTGGTCGAGGCTGGTTTCGATGAACACCGATGCCAGGCTGTTGACCGGTTCCTGCTGATCGCTCTGCACCACCAGCAGGGTGATCGGCTGGCTCTGCAGTTCGCCCAGTTGCAGGGCCGGAATCACCACGTTGCCGCTGTGTCGCGGCAGCAGGGTGATGATCCAGCGGGTGGTCGCCTGCTGGTCGCCGCCCAGGGTGGTCAACTGGTTGACCTGGCGCGTGCCGCGCACTTCGAACTCGCTGGCCAGCGGCTCCAGGTCCGGCTTGCCGAACTGTGTGACATCCCGCGATTCCAGGGTCAGTTCCACCGACTCACCGGAGTTCACGCGCGTGCGGTCGACGCTGGCGAGCAACCCGCCGGCGTGGGCCGGTAGGCTCCAGCAGAGCAGCCACAGCAAGAGAACGGAAAAGCGGTTGATCATCGGGTCTTGTCCTGATGGAGCTGTTGTTCGTACCAGAATTTGCGCCTGAGCAGTTCGCCCGGATCGTCGGGGATCTGTCGCAGCCATTGTTCGAGGGCCTGGCGTTGCTCGCCCTCGATATTCTGCGCGGCACTGCGCAGCGGTGGGCGGGTGGTCTGCTCGTCGCCCAGTTCGCTGCCCGGTACGTCATTATCACCTGTTGGCGCGGCCGGGGCATCGGTCGATTCGCTGTTCGGCGGCTGTTCGCGTGGCTGTGGCCGGGTGTCGCTGGCCTGTGGTTGCGCCGTTGTGGCACCGCCGGCCGGGGCGTCGTGGAGAGTCTCGGAGGCTTCGCCGGTGGTGGCGGTTTCGGCGGGCTTGTCCGGCTGGGTGGCGGCCTGGCTGCGCTGCTCCTCCAGGATCTGCTCCACCAGGGCCTTGTTCCTCTGTGCCGGGCGCAGGTCGGGTTGGCGTTCGAGGGCCTGCTCATAGGCGTCCAGGGCGGCCTCCAGCTCGCCGCTCCGGGCCAGGGCATTGCCCCGGTTGTAATGGGCGTTGGCATCGTCGCCCTCGGCGAACTTGCGGGCCGCCGCCGCATAGTCGCCGGCTTCGTAGAGCGCCAGGCCCTGCCATTGCGGGTCGTCGAAATGCCTGACCGCCTCCAGTGGGCGCTGCCGCTCCAGCAAGCGCATGCCCTGCTGGTCCGGGCGCAGCCACAGGTCGGCGAATTCGAAGGCCTGGCTCGGCGGTGGAAACAGCAGCACCAGCGGCAGGCAGAACAGCCAGCCGCGTCGGCCGGCACAGGCGGCCAACAGGAGCAGTGGCAGCAGCAGCCAGTAGCCCTGGTCCTCCCAACTGTCGAGCTGCACGAGTTGGCCGTCGTCGCGCAGATGCCGTGGCCCGTCGAGCAGGCCGAGGCCGCGCAGGTCGCTCTGGTCGACACGGCTTTGGCGATAACGTCCGCCGACTTCCGCGGCAAAGGCCTTGAGGCTCGGGCTGTCGAGACGCGGCACGCGGATCGCGCCCTGGGCGTCCTTGAGGAAGCCACCGTTTTCCTGGGCAACCGGGGCGCCGTCGCGGGTACCGACGCCGAGGATCAGCAGGCTGTGGGGCTGTTGCTCCAGAGCCTGGCGGATACCTTCGCGTTCCTGTTCGCTGAGGGACGAACCGATCAGCAACAGGCGTCCCTGGCCCTGTGCGCCGCGTTCGAGCAAGGTCAGCGCCTTGGCGACCGCGAGGTCGGCGCGATGGCCCGCTTCGGGCATGATCGATGGCTTCAGCGCATCCAGCAGGTTGCGGCTGGTGCCCATGTCATCGGACAGCGGCACGAGGGTATGGGCGCTGCCTGCATAGACGATGATCGCCGTCTGCGCGTCGCTGCGCGCGCGCATCAGGTCGAACAGCTTGCGCCGGGCCTGTTCCAGGCGGTTCGGCAAGAGGTCGGTGGCGAGCATGTCCGGGGTCAGTTCCAGCAGCACCACCAACGGGTCCTGGGGCTTCTGGGTCGATTGTTCGATGCGCTGCCAACTCGGGCCGAGCAGGGCCAGCACGGCCAGGGCCCAGCCCAGGCCGAGCACCACCCACGGCAGCCGGCTGTCGCGACCGCTGCCACCACCGAGCAGTACCCGGTGGAAGGCCGGCGGCAGGATCATCTGCCAGCGCCCGGCGCGTTTCTGCCGGTGCCAGAGTTGCCACAGCAACCAGCCGAGCAGGGGCAGCAGCACCAGCCAGCCGGGGCGGAACCAGTGGGGCCAGAGGGCCGGGAGGAATTCGCCGCTCATCGGCGTCTCCGCGGGCGCAGACGCTTGAGACGCTCACGCCATTCGGGGTGCTGCGGGAGGAACTGGCGGCGCGCCAGCCAGCGTTGCAGCAGGTTTTCCGGCCACTGCCCGCGGGCTACCAGCAGCAGGCTCATGGCCAATGCCAGGGCCAGCGGCCAGTGATAGAGGGCACGGGCGGGGCGCGCCTGGGTCGGTTGCTGGGCCACCGGTTCGAGTTTGTCCAGGGTATTGCGGATGTTCTGCAGCTCCTGGCCGTCGCGGGCGCGGAAATACTGACCGCCGGTGACCTGGGCGATTTCCTTGAGGGCCGGCTCGTCGAGGTCCATGCTCGGGTTCAGGCCGAGCATGGACAGGCCGCCGCTCTGTTCCGGGTCGGCGCCGATGCCGATCGGGTAGATCTTCACCTGCTCCTCGGCGGCCAGGCGGGCGGCGGTGATCGGGTCGATCTGGCCGCCGTTGTTGGCCCCATCGGTCACCAGGATCAGCACCCGGCTCTGCGCCGGCCGCTGGCGCAGGCGCTTGAGGGCCAGGCCGATGGCATCGCCGATGGCGGTGTTCTTGCCGGCGATGCCGATCTTCGCCTCATCGAGCCAGATCCGCACGGTGCGCCGATCGAAGGTCAGGGGCGCCTGGACGTAGGCCTTGCTGCCGAACAGGATCAGGCCGACGCGGTCGCCCTCGCGACTTTCGAGGAAGTCGCCGAGCAGGTGCTGAACCAGGCTCAGGCGGCTGACGTCCTCGCCTTGCCAGCGCATGTCGGGGTATTCCATGGAGCCGGAGACGTCCACCGCCACCAACAGGTCGCGGCCGCTGGCGGCGATCGGCAACGGTTCGCCCAGCCACTGCGGGCGGGCCGCGGCGATCAACAGCAGCAGCCAGAGCAGCACGAAGCGCGCCTGCTGACGCCAGCCGGGCAGGTTGAGCCGGGCGCGGCGGCGGGTCAGGGTTTCGAGATCGGCGAGAAAGCTGACCTTCAGCGCCGCCTCGCCACTGTCGGCCACCGGCAGCACCAGCCGCAGCAGCCAGGGCAGCGGGAACAGGACGAAGATCCACGGCCAGGCGAACTCAAACATGCTTGCGGATCCAGGTGTCGATGGCCTGGTTCAGACCGGCGATGGCCTTGTCATCGAGCTTGCACTCGGGTTTGTAGGCGCCTTCGACCAGCACCATCCAGCGCGTCAGGCCGGCAGCCGGACAGCGGTTGTCGAGGAACGCCAGCCACTGGCGGCCGTTGAGGGTATGGCTCTGGCTGCCCGGATAGTGGTTGCGGCACAGGCGCTTGAGCAGCCCGTTGAGTTGCTGCAGCCAGGCACCGGCCGGTGCGCCATCATAGGGCTTGGGCAGGCGCGCGAGTTCCTCCAGCGCGGCCAGCCGTAGCGGGTCCAGCGGCTGTTCGGCGCGC
>NZ_AQOH01000387.1 GCF_000364705.1 Pseudomonas fuscovaginae SE-1
GGCCGTCTGGCCAGCAGCCAGCGGCGCAGATACCAGAGGCCGACGCCCAGCAGCGGCATCGACAGCGCCAGCAGCCACCAGCCAGGAGCCGGCGGCCAGAAACCCTGTACCGGTGGGGTGATCAGCGGTTGCAACTGGTCCAGGTCGCTCATGACGGTTTTCCCGGCCGCTGCGGGTTGAGGTACTCGCGCAGTTGCTCGACCATTTCACCCTGGGTGCTCAGTGGCATCAACAGCACCCGCAACTTTTGCGCCAGCAACTCCCAGCGGGCAGCCCGCGCGTCGCCCTGGGCGCGATAGGCCTGGCGCAGTTCCGGGTTCAGCGTGTCGAGTTCCAAAAGTGCGCCACGATCGGCGAAGCGCAGCAGGCCGGCGGCGGGCAGGGCGTGGTCGAGGGGGTCGGAGACCGGCAGCAGCAACAGGTCGCAATGCCGCGACAGCAGGCTCAACTGGCGCTCGGCGGCATCGCTCAGCGCGCGCTCGTCGCAGATCACGATCACCAGGCTGCCCGGGCGCAGCACTTCCCGCGCCCGGATCAGCGCCTGGCCCAGGGTGTCGTGGCCTGCGGCGACGTCGGTGTGCAGCGAGTGGTTGACCCGCACCAGCCGGTTGAGCAGTTGCAAGAGGCTCTGCTTGCTGCGCCGTGGCTTGATTTCGTAATGCTCGTTGTCGCCGTAGACCAGCCCACCGACCCGGTCGTTATGCCCCAGTGCGGCCCAGCCGATCAGGCTGGCCGCCTGGGCGGCGAGCACCGACTTGAACATCTGGCCGGAGCCGAAGAACAGTTGCCGGCTCTGTTCGACGAGAATGAAGATCGGCCGCTCGCGCTCTTCGTGGAACAGCTTGGTATGCGGTTCCTGGGTTCGCGCGGTGACCCGCCAGTCGATGGTCCGCACGTCGTCGCCGGCCTGGTAGACCCGCACCTGGTCGAAGTCCACGCCACGGCCGCGCAGTTTCGAATGGTGCAGGCCGATCAGCGGGCTGCGTTGGCTCGGCGTCGAGAACAGCCGCACTTCGCGCACGCGATGACGCATCTCGATCAACTCGGCGAGAGTGGTACGGATGCCGGGCTCGGCGGGTAGCGGGTTGATCATTGTCGGCTCAGGCGACGGCGACGACGTCGAGAATCCGCTGGACGACCCGATCCTGGTCGATCCCCGCCGCCTCGGCTTCGAACGACAGGATGATGCGGTGGCGCAGCACGTCGAACAGCACCGCCTGGATATCTTCCGGGCTGACGAAGTCGCGTCCGGCCAGCCAGGCGTGGGCCCGGGCGCAGCGGTCGAGGGCGATCGAGCCGCGTGGGCTGGCGCCGTAGGCGATCCATTCGGCCATTTCCGCGTCGAACTTGGCCGGGCTGCGGGTCGCCATCACCAGTTGGACCAGGTATTCCTCCACGGCGTCGGCCATGTACAGGCCGAGGATTTCCTTGCGCGCGGCGAAGATCGCCTGCTGGCTGACCCGGCGTTCGGGCTTGGCCTCGCCGTTCAGCGCTTCGCCCCGGGCCTGCTGGAGGATGCGCCGTTCAACGGCGGCGTCCGGGAAGCCGATCTTGACGTGCATCAGGAAACGGTCGAGCTGGGCTTCCGGCAACGGGTAGGTGCCTTCCTGTTCGATCGGGTTCTGGGTCGCCATCACCAGGAATAACGGTGACAGGTCGTAGGTACTGCGTCCTACGCTGACCTGGCGCTCGGCCATGGCTTCGAGCAGCGCCGACTGGACCTTGGCCGGAGCCCGGTTGATTTCGTCGGCCAGCACCAGGTTATGGAAGATCGGGCCCTGCTGGAACACGAAGCTGCCGGTTTCCGGCCGATAGATCTCGGTGCCGGTGATGTCGGCGGGCAGCAGGTCGGGGGTGAACTGGATGCGATGGAACTGCGCTTCGATGCCTTCGGCCAGCTCCTTGATGGCCTTGGTCTTGGCCAGGCCAGGGGCGCCCTCGACCAGCATGTGGCCGTCGGCCAGCAAGGCGATCAGCAGGCGTTCGATGAGCTTTTCCTGGCCGAGAATCTGCGCTGAGAGAAAGGTTCGCAGCGCCAGCAGCGCTTCACGATGTTCCATCGATGAGTGTTCCTGGAGAGGGGGGCGACGGCATGCGGACAAATGTCGTCGCCGGGGGCGCTACTTTAATCCATCGAGGGTCGTGGCGACTAACGGACAAAGGGATTTTTGCGATTTTTCGAGAAAAATCCTGCGTTGTTGAGAGTCATTTCTCACGAATGTGGCGTACTTGCGATTTTCAACCCAGTTCGCTGACGTACGTGCCGGTGCCGTCGAGGATGTTCTTGAGTGTCTGTTCGACCTCGCCCAGTTCGGACGCGTCGGTGCGGTGCAGGATTTCCAGGTGGTCCGCGCCGTTGAGGGCGTCGGCATCGCCGGGGGCGACCTCGATCAGCAGGCGGGTGGCGCTGAAGGTCACCTTGACCCCATCCAGGGTCGACGGCTCGCCGTCGAGGGTGATTTCCAGCTCGTCCTCGTCCGGGTAGCGGGTCATCAGGAACATCTCGCCCTTGTCGCTGTGGCAGCAGAGCATGGCCATGTTGTCTTCTTCATCGTCGCAGGGGTTGGCGATGAGGTGGGCGGTACTGAACGGCATGGGCTGGGTGTCCTGTGGCGGGAGCGGGGTAGGGGCGATAGTTTGCCTGTATCCGCGAGATTTTTCAGGCACGGATGACGGCTGCCCGCCACTTCACTCCGAGTTTCGCTCTATTGGGCACCAGTCAGATATTTGTAGGAAGTATCTTGGTTTCAACTTCTCTCATTCCATATCGTGTTCAGAGTTCTCGTATAGACCTGTCATTTCTGACAGTAGACGATATGCGCCGAAGTCTTGATAATCATCGCCAAGCCGAGTTCCCGCGTTGTCCGGTTCAAGATTTTCCTGGAAATCTTCTAACGGAGGAATAAGGCCTTGAAAGTCTCGATCCTGATGTGTACCTACAATGGCCAACGATTTCTGGCCGAACAGATCAACTCCTTTGAACGCCAGAGCCATTGCAATTGGAACCTGGCGATATCCGATGATGGCTCCAGTGATGCCACCTTGGACGTGATCGACCGTTGTACGAGTGATTGGCCAGGAGGGCGGCTGAAAGTATTTCCCGGTCCGCGCAGGGGGTTTGCCGCCAACTTCCTGTCGTTGACCTTTCGTCCTGAAGTTCAGGCGGATTTCTATGCCTGGTCCGATCAGGACGATATCTGGAACGAAGACAAGCTCGAAACCGCGCTCATGTGGTTGCAGAGCGTTCCCGGGCATGTGCCGGCCTTGTACTGCGGGCGTACCCGGTTGATCTCGGAATTGGGCATCGACGCCGGTCGGTCTCCCTGTTTCTCCCAGCCTCCGGACTTTGCCAATGCGCTGGTCCAGAACATCGGGGGTGGCAACACCATGGTGTTCAACCATGCCGCCCGCGAACTGCTGCGCGAAGCCGGGCCCGATGTCTGCATTCCCTCCCATGACTGGTGGGCCTACCAGCTGGTGTCCGGGGCCCGGGACGGGGTGGTCTTCTATGACCCGCAACCCAAGACACTCTACCGCCAGCACCAGGCCAACCTGGTCGGCAGCAATGCCGGATGGCTGGCCCGTCTCCATCGGATCCGCATGCTGATCCATGGCCGTTTTCACGAGTGGAATCGGCAGAACATCCGCGCCCTGGAATTGATGGGACATCGCTTGGATCGAAGCAATGTCGAAATATTGTCGCTCTTCAAAACCGCCCGTGAGCAACCGCTGTTTCACCGGATCTCGGGTATCAGGCGTTCCGGAGTGCACAGGCAGACGCCTGTTGGAAATCTGGGGCTGATGTTCGCGGCGCTGATCAGGAAAATCTGAACAGCCGTATCTGATGTTCATTGGCTATTTGTCTGGTCTGGTCACAAGTCAGATGTTTTTTATTGTCAGGGGTTCGACTGCATGCTCCCACTCGCGAATAGAACGAGCGATATTTCCAGAGGATTGTGGCGCCAGCGAAGTCTTATATTGATATTGGTTCGACATGAACTTTCCAGGCGTTGCCATGGCTCGTTCGGGAAACTGTTGCGGTCGTTGGCCAATCTGCTGTTCATGTCGGCTATCTATGTTTTTGTCTTTGGGGTGGTGCTCCAGTCCCATTGGCGAACGGATGGTAGTTTGTTCCTGCCGTTCTCCCTGACGATCTTCATCGGTCTGATCGTTTTCAGTCTTTTTGCAGAATGCCTGGGACGGTCACCCCATCTGGTGCTCGCCCACGGTTACTACGTGAAGAAAATCGCATTCCCTTTCGAGGTATTGCCGCTGGCACTGCTGGCGGGCGCGGTTCTCCAGTTCCTGATCAATCTCTGCGTCTGGTTGATCCTGTGCGGGCTGTTTTTTCAGATACCGCCCCTGACCTCTCTGCTGTTGCCGCTGGTGGTGCTGCCACTGGCGCTCTTCGCCCTCGGGTTGTCCTGGATCCTGGCATCGTTGGGGACCTACCTGCGCAATCTGGGGGCGTTGGTCGGCGTATTGCTGACAGCGCTGCTGTTTCTGTCGCCGGTCTTCTATCCGATCGAGGCGCTGCCCGAATCCCTGCGCCCCCTCATGGGCCTCAATCCACTCGCTCAGGTGATCGAGAACGCCCGACTGGTGATGCTTTGGGGACGGTGGCCAGATCTTTCCGCCTGGTTGCTATCGCTATTGGCCGGTGGTGGGGTGGCGTGGTGTGGGCTGGCGTTTTTCCGGATAACCCGCGGAGGATTTGCCGATGTCCTCTGAGATCGTTCTGCGGGTCGATGAGGTGGGCAAGTGCTACCGGCGCTATGGTCGGCCCCGCGACCGCCTGCTGCAGATGCTGCCGTTGGTACGTGACTGCTCCTGGCGTGAGTTCCGGGCGCTGGAGCATGTCTCGTTCGACATGAACAGGGGCGAGGCTATCGGTATCGTCGGTCGCAACGGCGCTGGCAAGTCAACGCTGTTGCAGCTCATCGCGGCGGCCCTGAGTCCCAGTTCGGGGCACATTTTCGCCAACGGGCGTGTTGCGGCGTTGCTGGAGTCGGGGAGCGGATTCGATCCTCGGCTCAGCGGGCGCGAAAACGTCTACCTGGTCGCCACCCTGCATGGTCTGGGCAAGGAGGAGATCGACCAGCGGTTTTCCGCGATTGCCGCCTTTGCCGATATCGGCGGCTTCATGGAACAGCCGGCGAGTACCTATTCGAGCGCCATGCACGTGCGCCTGGCATTTGCGGTGATCGCTCATGTCGACGCCGATATCCTGCTGATTGACGAAGCGCTGGCCGTCGCTGGCGACGGCTTTGCCGCACGATGTCTGCGCTTTCTTCGCGAGTTCAAGCAGCGGCATTCGGTGATTCTTGTCAGCCACGATATCGCGGCGATCACCGGCCTGTGTGATCGGGTGATCTGGTTGGACCGTGGCGCTCGGCGGCAGATCGGCGAGCCCGGCCCGGTCTGTGCGGCCTATCTGGAGGACCTGCGGGCCTCGACGGCGGTCGGCCGGCGGGCCGGTACGGATGGACATGGGCGCCTTTTCAAACCCATCGGTTCCTGGGTTTCGCCGGACCCGGCCCGGCGTATCGGCGAGGCCGACGCTCGTGGCCTGGCGGGCGACCTGGAGGTGTTCCGTTTTGATCCCGAGGCCCCCGGCACCTTTGGTGGGCGGGAGGCACGCATCGTTCATGTCGGGTTCAGCGATCGTGCCGGTGCCGGTTTGAGCTGGGTGGCCGGGGGCGAACGGGTCACCCTCACGATCGAAGCCGAGGCGCATGTCCACATAGAACAGCCCGTCATCGGGTTTTCCGTCAAGGACTCCCTGGGCCAGACACTGTTTGGCGATAACGCCTGCACCGGTCCCCAGGGCAGGCCGGGTGCCGCTGCGGCGGGTGCCAGCCTGTCGGTGGCGTTCGAGTTTCCCATGCCGAGACTGGTCCGGGGCGACTATGTCGTCCAGGTCGCCATCGCCGATGGCGAGCGCAACGATCATCGACCTTTGCACTGGTGTGACGAAGCCCTGCTGATCAGATCCAGCCATGACCCTCTGGTGCAGGAGTCCCACGGCACGGCGCCCATGGGCTGTGGCCTGGATATGGGGGGCTCGTGAAGAATTCCATGCATTCGACAAAGACAGGGAGCCACCCATGACGGAGGGACTCAGGGATCTGCTTGCGGCAGTTTCCAGGCGGGATATCTGGTTGAGTTTCGCCCTCAGTGACACGCGGGCACGCTACGCGAGAAGCACGCTGGGGCCCTGGTGGATCACCCTGGGTACCGGGCTTGGCGTGATTGGGTTGGGGTTGGTATGGAGCGCGGTCATGGGGCTGGAGTTACGGGCGATGCTGCCCAGTCTCGCCGTGGGCCTGGTTCTGTGGTTCATGATTTCCGGGATCATTGCCGAATCGTCGAATTGCTTTGTCAATCAGTCAGCCATCATTCGAAATTATTCGTTGCCACTGTCACTGCATACATTGCGTCTGCTTTCCAAGCATCTGATCAACTTCTCACACAACATATCGATTGTTCTAATTGTGTTCTGCCTGTATGGCTTTCCAACCGTTGCGAATGTGGGCTGGGCGTTGCTCGGTCTTCTGCTGGTTATCGTGAATCTTTGGTGGATCGCCTTGTTGATCGCCACCCTGGGGGCCAGGTTTCGGGATCTTGGGCCTTGTATCGAAGCGTTGATGCCGATCCTGTTCTTCATGACGCCCATCCTCTACAAGAAGTCCGATGTCGTTGCCAGTCTTTCCTGGTTTGCCTTGAATCCCATCGCCACGCTGTTTTCCCTGGTCAAGAATCCATTGTTGTCATTGCCGATCGAGACCTTCGATTACTGCAGCATGGCTGTTCTCAGTCTGGCTGGTTGGACTTTGGCCGTCGTGGTTTTTGGGCGATATAAAAAAAACATCGTCTTTTGGGTCTGATATGGCATTCATACAATTGAAGAATCTTGCTCTGAGTTTTCCCGTCATTACCGAAGCGGGCGCCTCCCTCAGGACGCAGTTGGTCAGGATGAGTACCGGAGGCATCATTTCCAGGGATGACTCCCATACGGTTCACATCCAGGCACTAAAGAATATCAACCTCACGCTGGTCGATGGCGACCGGGTAGGGCTGATTGGTCACAACGGTTCGGGCAAGAGCAGTCTGCTGAGGACATTGGCCGGGATCTACATGCCCTCCAGTGGCAGCCGTCATCTGCAGGGCAGCGTGCGTGCCCTGTTCGAACTCGGCGTCGGTACGGACCATGAATTGTCGGGGCGGGCGAATATCGATCGCCTGGCGCGGCTTTACGGTTATCCGTTGCGCAAGGTGCAGCAGGACATTGCCGAGATCGAGGAATTTTCCGAATTGGGCGGCTATCTGGATCTGCCGATCCGCTCCTATTCCTCGGGTATGCAGCTGCGGCTGATCTTTGCCATCTCGACACTTTATTCCAGTGACATCCTGCTGATCGACGAGGTCTTCGGCGTGGGCGACGAATCCTTCCAGGAGAAAGCCAGGCAGCGAATGGAAAGCATGATGCACCGCTCGAAGATCGTGGTCATGGCCTCTCACTCGAAGGAGTTGCTCAACAAGTTCTGCAATAAAACCATCAGGCTCGAATCCGGCAGCATTGTGGCGATTGAGTCGAACAAGGAGAAAGCATGAGTAAGGCGGCAATGTTCAGGATAGCCAAGGTGGCCGCGTTCGAGATACTGGGGCCATACACCTGCCGGCTCGCCCTGGCGAGCCTGCGTGAAGGCAAGTCGCTGTCCGGTCTCCCGTCACGGGTGAGGCTGGCTTACTACCTATTGAAAGTGGCGAATGTATTCCTTCCATTGTCCGCCTTGATGCGCGAGCAGGAAAAGTCGGAACTCGAACGACCACAACTCTATGACGAGCACTTGCTCAACCTGATGGTCAACAGGGCTTATGACTTGCCCGAGGTGATCGTCGATCAGCAGGCGCCCGTGCGTATAAATGTGCTGGTGCCGGCATTTACCATCAATACCATTTCCGCGGGTTTCTTTGGGGTCTTCAATGTGGCGATGTTTATCGCCCAGCAGGGTTATCGCGTGCGACTGGTACTGTTCGACAACTTCTATTATGTCGAGGACGAGTTCCGCAAGGCATTGCAAAAATTTCCCTCCATGGAGCGTCTGTTCGAACTGATGGAGGTCGAGTACATCGGTTCGCGGGTAGCGCCGTTGAAGGTGTCGCCGAGGGATAACTGCGTCGCGACGGTCTGGTACAGCGCCTACTTTGCCAACAAGATTGCCCAGTTGACGGGCGCGCGGCCATTTCTCTACCTGATTCAGGATTTTGAAGCAGCCTTTCATCCATTCAATAGCCAGTATTGTATTTCCCGGAATTCCTATGATTTCAACTATCACACCCTGTCGTCATCGAGTGCCTTGTTAAGCTATCTCAAGGCCAATGCCATCACTCCGGAAGGACAACGCCTGCGCTCGATGAGCTTCGACAATGCCTGTTCCTCCTCGATCTATGCGCAGGAGGAATTTCACGCGCAAAAGAGAAATGGCCGCAGGCGGTTCGTGTTCTACAGTCGCCCGGCGGTGAATCGAAACATGTTCGAAATGGCTGCGCTGGCTTTGATCGATGCGTTCAAGAAGGGGGCGTTCGACGTGGGCGACTGGGAGTTCTACGGGATGGGCATCGGCAATGCCTCTGTCCGGTTGGCCGAAGGCGTGGAGGTGGTGCAGTTGCCCAGGATGCCCCTGGATGAGTATGAGGCCGTCACCAAGACCTTCGACCTGTGCCTGACCCTGATGTCCTCGCCACACCCCAGCCTGATCCCGATGGACCTTGCCGCTTCCGGTGCCATCGTCGTCACCAACACGTTTGCGACCAAGACGCCGGACTACCTCGCCGCCATATCGAAGAACATTATTGCGGTCCCGCCCGATCTGCATCGATTGTCTTCAGCCATTATCGAGGGCGTCAAACGGACGGATGATATCCAGTCACGCTACGAGAATGCCGCCGTGAACTGGCCCAGGTCGTGGGCGGAAACCTGGACCGAAAAACACCGAACATTCATTCGCGAGGTTTTTGCCGATGCCAGGTAAAAAGGACCTTGAAGAGCGTCTCCAGGCCGTAGGGAGCCGATATGGTTGTGACAAGGTGGTCACGCACCATTACCACCGGTTTTACGCGAATCACTTGCTGGATTACGTGGGACGCCCTTTCAAACTGCTGGAAATCGGCGTGGGAGGCGAGGGCACCGATCCGGGCGGTGCCTCGCTGAAGCTCTGGGCCGAGGTTTTTCCCTTGGCAACCATTCATGGTCTGGACCTCTACGACAAGCGTGAGCTCGACAGTGAAAGAGTCCGAACCTTCGTGGTCGACCAGGGCGATCCGCTCGCACTGGATCGTTTCATGAAGCGATACGGTCCATTCGACATCATCATCGATGATGGCAGCCACCGGCGCAGCGACCAGTTGACCAGCCTGTTCAACCTGATCACCGGGGTGGTGGCTGGAGGGTATTACATTCTCGAGGATTACTTCACGTCCTACTGGCCGGTTTATGACGGTTCAACACTGGCCAAGGATTTCCTCGACACCCCCGTGCGCTGGCTCAAGCAGGCCATCGATATCATCAACCGCAACAATCTGCTTTCCCTGGAGATGAAAGCACTGATCCCGAACTGGGAGATCGAGGCACTGCATGTCTATCCCGGCGTGGCTTTCCTCAGGAAAGGGGTGGGCCCCAACCGCAGTGCCTTGCCCGGCGGTGATTTCGTCGAAAACCAGTTGCAGCTCGATGAACTCAGGTATGGCCGCTACAAGACTTGGTTTTTCGACCATGCCCGTGATCCGATGAACTACCTGGCGCTGTTGCACAAGTTCAGGCAGGCACTGGACGCTGAGATTGCCCGCCTTCAGGGGACCGGCAAGCGCGAAACCTGAGGGCGGCCGGTCCTTTTCCAGGCCAGGCGCGTGGGCTCGGGCTGTCGGCTGGAAGTCTCCCAGGGCCGTTCGGTGCTGCCTGTCAATGTCCGAATATGTCGCAGCGTTGCAAGAACGCCTGTCGGCCCTCTCGTTAAGCTTCGCAACGGATAGTTTTTCCCCGGCCCCGGCCAGTAAAACCGGCGGCGGCCGTGGAAGAAGCTAATCTTCGAACGTGGATGTGACCCCTGGGTCGCGATCAGCATCATCAACCTGTCACTGTGCACTGCCCAAGCTACACCTGCCCAGTGATGACGGTCCCCTTTTTCGGGGAAACTCGCGACGCTTCTCTCTATATAACAAAGCCCAAGCGGAGTACCACAGATGGCGTTCTTCACCGCAGCCAGCAAGGCCGACTTCCAGCATCAACTGCAAGCGGCACTGGCGCAGCACATCAGCGAGCAGGCACTGCCACAAGTGGCGCTGTTTGCTGAACAGTTCTTCGGCATCATTTCCCTGGACGAACTGACCCAGCGTCGACTCTCCGACCTCGCCGGCTGTACCCTGTCAGCCTGGCGCCTGCTGGAGCGCTTCGACCACGCCCAGTCGCAAGTGCGGGTCTACAACCCGGACTATGAACGCCATGGCTGGCAATCGACCCACACCGCCGTGGAAGTCCTGCACCACGACCTGCCATTCCTGGTGGACTCGGTGCGCACCGAACTCAACCGCCGCGGCTACAGCATCCACACCCTGCAGACCACCGTGCTCAGCGTGCGTCGTGGCAGCAAGGGCGAGTTGCTGGAAATCCTGCCAAAAGGCACCCAGGGCGAAGGCATTCTCAACGAATCGCTGATGTACCTGGAGATCGACCGCTGCGCCAACGCCGCCGAACTGAATGTGCTGTCCAAGGAACTGGAGCAGGTGCTGGCGGAAGTCCGCGTCGCGGTCGCCGACTTCGAGCCGATGAAGGCCAAGGTCCAGGAACTGATCCACGGCATCGACAACAGCCAGTTCGCCATCGCCGCCGACGAAAAGGCCGAGATCAGGAGCTTCCTCGAATGGCTGGTGAACAACCACTTCACCTTCCTCGGCTACGAGGAGTTCGTGGTCCATGGCGACCAGGAAGGCGGTCACATCGAGTATGACCCCAACTCCTTCCTCGGCCTGACCAAGCTGCTGCGCGCCGGCCTCACCGCCGAAGACCTGCGCATCGAGGACTACGCCGTCGCCTACCTGGCCGAGCCGACCCCGCTGTCGTTCGCCAAGGCCGCGCACCCGAGCCGCGTACACCGCCCGGCCTATCCGGATTTCGTCTCGGTGCGGGTGATCGACGCCGACGGCAAGGTGATCAAGGAATGCCGTTTCCTCGGTCTCTACACCTCCTCGGTGTACGGCGAGAGCGTGCGGGTGATCCCGTACATCCGCCGCAAGGTCGAGGAAATCGAACGCCGCTCCGGCTTCCAGTCCAAGGCCCACCTGGGCAAGGAACTGGCCCAGGTGCTCGAAGTGCTGCCGCGCGACGACCTGTTCCAGACCCCGGTGGACGAGCTGTTCAGCACCGTGATGTCGATCGTGCAGATCCAGGAGCGCAACAAGATCCGCGTGTTCCTGCGCAAGGACCCGTACGGCCGCTTCTGCTACTGCCTGGCCTATGTGCCGCGTGATATCTACTCCACCGAAGTCCGCCAGAAGATCCAGCAGGTGCTGATGGACCGCCTGAAGGCCAGCGACTGCGAGTTCTGGACCTTCTTCTCCGAGTCCGTGCTGGCCCGTGTGCAACTGATCCTGCGGGTCGACCCGAAGAACCGCCTGGACATCGACCCGGTGCTGCTGGAGAAGGAAGTGATCCAGGCCTGCCGCAGTTGGCAGGACGACTATGCCAGCCTGGTGGTCGAGAGCTTCGGCGAGGCCCACGGCACCAACGTGCTGACCGACTTCCCGAAAGGCTTCCCGGCCGGCTACCGCGAGCGTTTCGCCGCGCACTCGGCGGTGGTCGACATGCAGCACCTGCTGAACCTGACCGAAGCCAACCCGCTGGTCATGAGCTTCTACCAGCCGCTGGGCCAGGTCTCCGGCCAGCGCGAGCTGCATTGCAAGCTCTACCACGCCGATACCCCGCTGGCGCTGTCCGACGTGCTGCCGATTCTGGAAAACCTCGGCCTGCGCGTGCTGGGCGAGTTTCCGTACCGCCTGCGCCACAGCAACGGTCGCGAGTTCTGGATCCATGACTTCGCCTTCAGCGCCGCCGAAGGCCTGGACCTGGATATCCAGCAGCTCAACGACACCCTGCAGGACGCCTTCGTCCACATCGTCCGTGGCGACGCCGAGAACGACGCGTTCAACCGCCTGGTGCTGACCGCCGGCCTGCCATGGCGCGACGTGGCGCTGCTGCGTGCCTACGCCCGCTACCTCAAGCAGATCCGCCTGGGCTTCGACCTCGGCTACATCGCCAGCACCCTGAACAACCACACCGATATCGCCCGCGAGCTGACCCGGTTGTTCAAGACCCGCTTCTACCTGGCCCGCAAGCTCAGCGCCGAAGACCTCGACGACAAGCAGCAGCGCCTGGAGCAGGCGATCCTGACCGCCCTGGACGACGTCCAGGTACTGAACGAAGACCGCATCCTGCGTCGCTACCTCGACCTGATCAAGGCGACCCTGCGGACCAACTTCTACCAGACCGACGCCAACGGCCAGAACAAGTCGTATTTCAGCTTCAAGTTCAACCCGCACGCGATCCCCGAACTGCCCAAGCCGGTGCCGAAATTCGAGATATTCGTCTATTCGCCACGGGTCGAGGGCGTGCACCTGCGCTTCGGCAACGTCGCCCGTGGCGGCCTGCGCTGGTCGGACCGCGAGGAAGACTTCCGTACCGAAGTCCTGGGTCTGGTAAAAGCCCAGCAGGTGAAGAACTCGGTGATCGTGCCGGTGGGTGCCAAGGGCGGCTTCCTGCCGCGTCGCCTGCCGCTGGGCGGCAGCCGTGACGAGATCGCGGCCGAAGGCATCGCCTGCTACCGCATCTTCATCTCCGGCCTGCTGGACATCACCGACAACCTGAAGGATGGCGCGCTGGTGCCGCCGGCCAACGTCGTGCGTCATGACGACGATGACCCGTACCTGGTGGTGGCGGCGGACAAGGGCACCGCGACCTTCTCCGACATCGCCAACGGCATCGCCATCGACTACGGTTTCTGGCTGGGCGACGCCTTCGCCTCTGGCGGCTCGGCCGGCTACGACCACAAGAAGATGGGCATCACCGCCAAGGGCGCGTGGGTGGGCGTACAGCGTCACTTCCGCGAGCGTGGCATCAACGTCCAGGAAGACAGCGTGACCGTGGTCGGCATCGGCGACATGGCCGGCGACGTGTTCGGCAACGGTCTGCTGATGTCCGACAAGCTCAAGCTGGTCGCGGCGTTCAATCACCTGCACATCTTCATCGACCCGAACCCCGAGCCGGCAGCCAGCTTCGCCGAGCGCAAGCGTCTGTTCGACCTGCCACGTTCGGCCTGGTCGGACTACGACACCAGCATCATGTCCGAGGGTGGCGGCATCTTCTCGCGCAGCGCGAAGAGCATCACCATCACACCACAGATGAAAGAGCGCTTCGACATCAGCGCCGACAAGCTGACCCCGACCGAACTGCTCAACGCCTTGCTCAAGGCACCGGTGGATCTGTTGTGGAACGGCGGTATCGGCACCTACGTCAAGGCCAGCAGCGAAAGCCACGCCGATGTCGGCGACAAGGCCAACGACGCCCTGCGGGTGAACGGCAACGAGCTGCGCTGCAAGGTGGTGGGCGAGGGTGGCAACCTGGGCATGACCCAGCTCGGTCGTGTCGAGTTCGGCCTCAATGGTGGCGGTTCCAACACCGACTTCATCGACAACGCCGGTGGCGTGGACTGCTCCGACCACGAGGTGAATATCAAGATCCTGCTCAACGAAGTGGTGCAGGCCGGCGATATGACCGAGAAGCAGCGCAACCAGTTGCTGGGCAGCATGACCGACGAAGTCGGCGGCCTGGTGTTGGGCAACAACTACAAGCAGACCCAGGCACTGTCCCTGGCGGCCCGTCGTGCCTACGACCGGATTGCCGAGTACAAGCGCCTGATGAGCGACCTGGAAGGCCGTGGCAAGCTGGACCGTGCCATCGAGTTCCTGCCGTCGGAAGAACAGATGGCCGAGCGCGTCGCCGCTGGCCAGGGCCTGACCCGCGCCGAGCTGTCGGTACTGATCTCCTACAGCAAGATCGACCTCAAGGCCGCGTTGCTCGACTCCAAGGTCCCGGATGACGACTACCTGACCCGCGACATGGAAACCGCGTTCCCACCGATGCTGGTGAGCAAGTTCGCCGATGCCATGCGTCGTCACCGCCTGAAGCGCGAAATCGTCAGCACCCAGATCGCCAACGACCTGGTCAACCACATGGGCATCACCTTCGTGCAGCGCCTGAAGGAATCCACCGGCATGAGCCCGGCGAACGTCGCCGGTGCCTACGTGATCGTGCGGGACATCTTCCACTTGCCGCACTGGTTCCGCCAGATCGAGGCCCTGGACTACAAGGTCTCGGCCGAGACCCAGCTGGAGCTGATGGACGAGCTCATGCGCCTGGGCCGTCGCGCCACGCGCTGGTTCCTGCGCAGCCGGCGCAACGAGCAGGATGCTGCCCGTGACGTCGCGCACTTCGGTCCGCACCTGGCGGCGCTGGGTCTCAAGCTCGACGAACTGCTGGAAGGTCCGACCCGTGAGCTCTGGCAGACCCGCTACCAGGCCTACGTCAAGGCCGGTGTACCGGAGCTGCTGGCGCGCATGGTGGCTGGTACCACGCACCTGTACACCCTGTTGCCGATCATCGAGGCTGCCGACGTGACCGGTCACGACGCGGCCGAAGTGGCCAAGGCCTACTTCGCGGTGGGCAGTGCCCTGGACCTGACCTGGTACTCCCAGCAGATCAGCGACCTGCGCGTGGCCAACAACTGGCAGGCCCAGGCCCGCGAAGCGTTCCGCGACGACGTCGACTGGCAGCAGCGTGCGATCACCATCTCGGTGCTCAAGCTGGCCGATGCCCCGCAGGACATGGAAGCCCGCGTGGCTCTGTGGCTGGAGCAGAACGCGAGCATGGCCGATCGCTGGCGTGCGATGCTGGTGGAGATCCGTGCCGCCAGCGGTACCGACTACGCCATGTACGCGGTGGCCAACCGTGAGCTGATGGACCTGGCCCTGAGCGGTCAGTCAGGGCTGCAATAGCCTGAAATGAGCTGTAACTAAAAAGCCCCGGTTCGTGAGAGCCGGGGCTTTTTTTCGAGTCCGGTTCCAGGTGTCAGATTCCGATGTCGCCCAGGGTCCGCACAATATTGCGCAGGGTGCCAGCAATCGTCGGGTGTTCGAGTTCGAAGCGTTCGACCGCCAGGTTCACCCCGTCGGCCAGGTTGTTGTCCTGGGTTGCGCTTTCCAGTTGCAGCTGCAGTTCGATCTGCTGCATCAGGTCCTGCAGATGGGTGCGCTCGGCCTCGGACAGCGGCGGGTTCTGTTCAAGTTGCTCGCGCAGGGTGTCGAGTTGTTCTTGCAGTTCGCGGGCAGGCATGGTGGTTTCCTTCTATGGATAGTCTCTGGCATAGACCTTCGCGACGCGATAAAGGTCTGTGCCTGAATCTCAGCGTAATCCACCGTGGCGATTCTTGCCTGATCCCAATCAATGCCACGGATCAGGGCTTTTCGCCCTTGAGCCGGCGCTGGGCGATGTCGGCGAGGCAGGTGGACAGCTCGCCCAGGTGGTCGATGACCGAGTGCACGCCAAGGCTGAACAGCTCCACGGTGGCTTTGCCGCGCTTCCTTTCCCGTTCCTGGCGGCTCAGCGCCTGCCATTCCACCGGCGCCAGGCCGCACAGCGGGCCGCAGGAGGCCAGGCCGATCGTCCACAGGCCGGCATTGAGCCCTGATTGCAGCAGGCGCGGTTCGCCGCTGACCAGGACGCAGCCTTCCAGTTGCTGCACACCCAGACCCATCAACGCCTGCCAGCAGGCGTTCGGTGATGGCCAGCGGGCTTCCCGGCAGACACCTGCGGGTTTCACCCAGTCCGGCAGTGTCGCGGCGAGTGGCTGGCTGACCTCGTGGGGCAATTCATCCATCCAGGCGCAGGGCACGCCGAGCTGTTGCAGATACTGCAACACTTCCAGTGCGCCAGGGGTGGCGTGCCGATGCTCATCCGGGCGTTGGCCGTGCCGGACGCGGGCACCGAAATCCACCAGGCAGCCGGTCAGGCCGAAGAGCAGGGCTGTGGGGGTGGGCAATGGTGCGGCGGCGGTGAGTGGCATGGCGACGTCCCTGAAATAACTTCGCAGAATAAGGCGTTGCCATTACAGTTGAATGACTCTTTGCTGTCGGTCCTCCTTGTAATTCTTTGTAGGACTTGTCTGGGTCATACTGCCTAAATACAGGTATCCGCTTTATACTGACCCCAACTATCAGGGCATGGCGCCCGCATCCCGTCTCATCCAAGGAGTTTCTTTTTATGCGCTGGATCGATCGTCTAGCTCAAGTGTCTTTGTGTGCCAGCATGGCGCTGGTGCCATTCGCCGCGCACGCGGCCGACGAAGATCCGTGGGAAAGCGTCAACCGTCCAATCTTCAAGTTCAACGACACGCTGGACACCTACGCCCTGAAACCCTTGGCCCAAGGCTATCAGGCCGTGACCCCGCAGTTCCTGGAAGACGGCATTCACAACATCTTCCGCAACTTCGGTGACGTCGGCAACCTGGTCAACGACATCCTGCAGTTCAAGCCCCAGGCCGCGGGTGTCGATACCGCGCGCCTGCTGCTCAACACCACCCTGGGTGTGGGCGGCTTCTTCGATGTCGGCACCAAAATGGGGCTGCAGCGCAACGACGAAGACTTCGGCCAGACCCTCGGCCATTGGGGCCTGGACAGCGGCCCGTACGTGGTCATTCCGTTCTTCGGCCCGAGCACCCTGCGCGATGCACCGGCCAAGGTGGTCGACAGCTACACCGAACCCTACCGCTACATCAATGACGTGCCGGCGCGCAACATCACTTTCGGCCTGGACGTGATCGACACCCGTGCCAGCCTGCTGTCGAGCGAGAAGCTGATCAGCGGCGACAAGTACATCTTCATCCGCAACGCCTACCTGCAGAACCGCGAGTTCAAGGTGAAGGACGGCAAGGTCGTCGACGACTTCTAGTTTTCGGCCCCCCGCAAACAAAAAGGCGACTTCGAGAGTCGCCTTTTTCATGCCCGCCTGAAAACACCGGGTAATGTGGAGGGTGGTTGCTTGGGCGGGAGACGGCCGGGCGGCGCTCCGCTTGCTGGCGATCCGCCGCAGGCGGCCACCCTTCGCGATCTCAGCTCATCTTGAGAATATGCAACCCCAGCTGTTGCCCCCCATCCTGATCCCTCACCCAAACCACTTCCGTCTCCGCCTCCAGCCCCTTCAGCGACGGATGATCGGACTCGATCCTCACCAGCAGCGTATCGCCAGCCTTGAACGCCCTCGGCGCCGCCACCTGCATGCCGCTGCTGGACAGGTCCACGCACACCGCCGAAATTTCCAGCCCGGCATGGATCAGCGTCACGTCGGCATCGACGCGCATCCGGATGTAATCACGCTTTTCAGTGTAGTCACGATCAGTCTGGCTCATCGACTTCGTCCTTCGATTCCGTTGTGGTTTTCACACTTCTTATAACTCCCGGTGATTTGAGGTGTAAAGACCTCAAGCGACCATCGGCATGAGCTTGAAACGCCCGGCGGATGGGAGTACCGTCTGCGCCTTAGAAGGGCACCTCTGATACCGATGCACCGGACCTGATCGTTCGGTCGTCTCGAACCGGAGAGGCTAGAAAGCGAATCCAGTAGCACGAGCGGGCCCAGGCCCTGCTGTCTACGCCAACCTAATTCTGGCGCCGTTTGCCCACATGCAGAAAACCAGTGCCACGCTGCTGATAATAGATGACGACGAAGTAGTGCGCGCAAGCCTTGCGGCCTATTTGGAAGACAGCGGATTCAGCGTCCTGCAAGCCGGCAATGGCCTGCAGGGACTTCAGGTATTCGAGCAAGCAAGGCCTGACCTCGTGATCTGCGACCTGCGCATGCCCCAGATGGGCGGCCTGGAAGTGATCCGCCAGGTTTCCGACCTTGCGCCGCAGACCCCGGTGATCGTGGTCTCGGGCGCAGGCGTCATGAACGATGCCGTCGAGGCCCTGCGTCTGGGCGCGGCCGACTACCTGATCAAGCCCCTCGAAGACCTCGCCGTGCTGGAGCACTCCGTGCGCCGGGCCCTCGACCGTGCGCGCCTGCTGCTGGAGAACCAGCGCTACCGCGAAAAGCTCGAAGCCGCCAATCGCGAACTCGAAGCCAGCCTGCACCTGCTGCAGGAAGACCAGAATGCCGGGCGCCAGGTGCAGATGAACATGCTGCCGGTCAGCCCGTGGAGCATCGACGACTTCCACTTCGCCCACCAGATCATCCCGTCCCTGTACCTGTCCGGCGACTTCGTCGACTACTTCCGGGTCGATGAGCGGCGGGTGGCGTTCTACCTGGCGGATGTTTCGGGCCACGGTGCCTCGTCGGCGTTCGTCACCGTCCTGCTGAAGTTCATGACCACGCGCCTGCTGTTCGAGTCCAAGCGCAACGGCACCCTGCCGGAGTTCAAACCGTCGCAGGTGCTGGGCCATATCAACCGCGGCCTGATCAACTGCAAGCTGGGCAAGCACGTCACCATGGTCGGTGGCGTGATCGACGAGGAAACCGGGCTGTTGACCTACAGCATCGGTGGTCACCTGCCGCTGCCGGTGCTGTACACCCCCGACAGCGTGCGGTACCTGGAAGGGCGTGGTTTGCCGGTCGGCCTGTTCAACGAGGCCACTTATGAAGACCACATTCTGGAGCTGCCGCCGACATTCAGTCTTACACTTATGTCTGATGGCATACTGGACCTTTTGCAGCAAGATACACTCAAAGAGAAAGAGGCTGCCTTGCCTGAACTGGTGAGAACAGCCGGGGGCAGCCTGGATGGCTTGCGCCAGGTTTTTGGATTGGCCACGCTAGGGGAGATGCCGGATGATATCGCCCTGTTAGTGTTGAGCAGGAACCTTTGATGAGTACCGGTAGAATCCAATTCGCCGAGCAGGATGGCACCTTCGTTCTGAAGTTCGTGGGTGAAGTGCGCCTGACCCTGTGTTCAGCGTTGGATGCCACGATCGAGAAGATCTTCACGGCGCTGAACTTCACCGCGATCGTGATCGACCTGACCGAAACCCGCAGCATCGACAGCACCACCCTGGGCTTGCTGGCCAAGCTCTCGATCCTGTCGCGGCAGAAGGTCGGCCTGTTGCCGACGGTGGTGACCGTCCACGACGACATCACCCGCCTGCTGCAGTCCATGGGTTTTGATCAGGTGTTCAACATCGTCAACCGCCCGATCCCGTGCCCGGAATGCCTGACCGACCTGCCATCGCAGGACCAGTCGGAAGAAGTGGTGCGGGTCAAGGTGCTGGAAGCGCACAAGATCCTGATGGGCTTGAACGACTCCAACCGCGAAGCGTTTCACGACCTGGTCAACGCGCTCGAGCGCAGTTGAGCCACTGACGCCCCGGGGCGGACAAAAAAGGGCGACACCTGACCGGGTGTCGCCCTTTTTGCGCTGGCCCGGTCAAAGACCAGTGTGCAATGTCCGGTGGTGCGAGCTTTTCTGTGGGAGCCGGCTTGCTGGCGATGAACGATGACACCGTCCCAACTGACTCCCGGGGCGGCAATCAGCGCCCCTCCAACAACGCCCCCGCCTGATCCAGCAACGCCAGCGGATCCGGCGCCTTGTGAATATCCACCGACAGCAACTGCCGGAACCGCCGCGCCCCCGGAAACCCGGTGCCCAGCCCCAGCACATGCCGCGTCACATGATGCATCGCCCCTCCACTGGCAATATGTTCCGCCACATAAGGCCGCAACTGCGCCAGTGCCTCGGCCCGTGAAATCACCGGCGCCGTGCTGCCGAACAGTTGCTGGTCCACCTCGGCCAGCAGATACGGGTTGTGATAGGCCTCGCGCCCCAGCATCACCCCATCGAAGGTCTGCAGGTGTTCCCGGCACTGTTCCAGCGTCTTGATCCCGCCGTTGAGCACGATCTCCAGCGCTGGGAAATCCTGCTTCAGCCGCGCCGCCACGTTATAGCGCAGCGGTGGAATCTCGCGGTTCTCCTTGGGCGACAACCCCTCCAGGATCGCGATCCGCGCATGCACGGTAAAACTGCCGCAACCGGCCTCGCGCACCGTGCCGACGAAATCGCAGAGTTCCTCGTAGCTGTCCCGGCCATTGATGCCGATGCGGTGCTTGACCGTCACCGGAATCGACACCGCGTCACGCATGGCCTTCACGCAATCGGCCACTAACTGCGGATGGCCCATGAGGCAGGCGCCGATCATGTTGTTCTGCACCCGGTCGCTGGGGCAGCCGACATTGAGGTTGACCTCGTCGTAGCCGGCTTCCTCGGCCAGGCGTGCGCAGGCGGCCAGGTCGGCCGGTACGCTGCCGCCTAGTTGCAGCGCCAGCGGGTGTTCGGAAACGTTGTAGCGCAGGAAACGCTCACGATCGCCGTGGAGAATGGCACCGGTGGTGACCATCTCGGTGTAGAGCAGGGTGTGCTTGGAAAGCAGGCGCAGGAAGTACCGACAATGGCGGTCAGTCCAGTCCATCATGGGGGCAACGCTGAATCTGCGCGATATAACTTCTTGATTCATATGAGTTTTTTGATTCTTTAAATGCCTAGATTTTGATGGTTTTGTGCATCAGGTGCACACGTGGTGCACACGAGGGGATTGAAGGGTAGTCATATCGCCTATAATATGTCCTGCAAATTTGCACACAGGATGCACACGCCGATGGCTACCTTCACAACGCTTCCTTCGGGGAAAACCCGAGCCCAAATCCGTGTTGCTGGATTTTACAGGTCTCAGACGTTTGATCTCGCAAAAACCGCCAGGAAGTGGGCAAAGGAAGTGGAGCAGCAGCTCAAGCTCTCGGCTAGCCAGGATTATGTAGACCCCCACAGAGACTCGACCCTGGAAGACCTAATCTGCAAGTACGAAGAGGTTGAGGGTTCAGCCAAGCCGTTTGGTAAAAACAAGACGGCGGTACTCAAAGCACTTAAGAGAAAGCTGGGGCATGTGAAGCTGCTGGCATTGTCCCCGATTGTGGTTCGGGACTTTGTTGATCGTAGGCGAAAAGAAGGTGCAGGAGGCGTGACAATCTCTATCGACCTTTCATACCTAAAGACAATTCTGAGTTGGGGTCGGTATGTGAGGAAACATAATGTCAGGCCTGACATCGTGGCCGATGTGAGACAGGGGCTCAAGCATACAACCTTGGAGATGAGGTCTGTTGAGCGGGAGAGAGTCGCAACTCCTGAAGAGATTGAGCGGCTGGTTGGTCATTACAAGAAAATGAAGCGGTTCCAGATCGACATGATCGCCGTGATCGGATTCGCACTCCTCACGTCTTTGCGCCAGGAAGAGGTCTGCTCAGTGCTTATCGAAGAAATCGATCTGAATGAGCGCGTAATGCTCGTTCGAAACAGGAAACATCCGAAGAAGAAGCAAGGCAATGACAGCAAAGTGCCGATTCTTGACGACTTCGTAGATGCGATCGTAAAAGCTAAAGGGGATCGAAAGTCAGGGCGTCTTTTTCCGTTTAACCCAAGGTCTGTGAGCGCTTCCTTTACCAGGGCTTGCAAGGCTCTGGGTATCAAAGACCTGCACTTCCATGATCTCCGGCACACTGCAACGACTGACCTTTTTGCGCGGGAGCTTGAGATCCAGTCTGTGTCACTGTTTACCGGACATAAAGATTGGAAGACATTGCGCCGCTATACCCACATCAAGCCAGAATCAGTGCATCTGGATGAAAGAAGGAAGGCATTGCGGCGTGCCCAGGAGGATGAGTCAAAGCGTGGCCCGGATGTGGCTCCGGTCTGACTTTTCGTGAGTCAATGCTTCAAAGAAGGTTTTGACGTTGCCAATCGAGTAAAGGGGTTCGTTGCCGAAAAGGATCGAGACAGGCCCCTTGGAGCGCTTCCTCCAAGACTCCAGGGTGCTCTTCTTGACGCCAGCTAACATCGCAAGCTGGGACTCAGTCAGGTATCCCAAGGACTCAGCCAGCCTGGCCCGCTCCCGCTCGACCATCTGATCATCGATCGTCAGCTCAAAATCTTCGACCTTCACGCACGCATTCATCTCTCTTCTGCCTGATTCACCTACCGGGCGACACCGTGCTGCCCGCTTCGTCAAATCAATATGTAGCTAAATCGAATTCTTGGCAATACCGTTCGTCGGATTTTGATATATTACCCTTGACAAATTAGCAATTATAGAAAGTACACCGAGTTTACTATCTCCAACCCCAACCCCCGCCACGCTTGCGTTTCCCTGAAAAACCGAACACAATAAACGCCATAATATGTACAGTCAGGGAGCGAAATCATGTTCGAGAAAATCTTCCAATGGGTCGTGTGCATTGCCGTTTTTTGCTACCTCTTCGCGATCATCGTGTAAAAAGCTGCCTGGCTGAGTGGTTGGGAACAAAAAAGGGGCCGGTGGCCCCTTTGTCATTTCTTGCTGGCCTTGGCCTTTTTGGCTGCAGCTTCCGTCTCTTTGAATCGCTTTATCTCCCGTGGCAGGGTCACTTCGTCATAGATGTACCTCACCCCTGCCTGTTCGGACTTGGCTTCCGCAAGGTGGTATCGGGGGGAGTTGTGATGCTCCAATGGGAGATCGGGCTCACCTGCTTCCAGGTATTTTTTTCGGTCGGCTTTCAAGAATTTGAGGTGGCTCTCCAAGCGCGCTACCTCGGCTTTCGCTGCGACTTGGTCGGGCCCGCCCACTTCCTTCACCAACCGCTTAAACTGAGCCAGCACGTCGCGGTAGATCTTTGTGGCGCGATCGTGAATCTCTACGCCCTGGAGCTTCGATTCGAGATCCTGGATGGACTTTTCGAGTTCGGATTTGCGCTGGTCATATTCCTCGTTCACCTGAGCAACAGTGCGTGCAGGCCTCCCCATGACCCTGGGTGTTTCCTCATTGATCATCGCTTTGGCCAAGGCAAGCCGAGCTGTCCCGAAGTTTTCCGCCAATCCACGGTCAAGGCTTTCCAGAGGTGATTTGGCAGGCCTTCCTATTCTTGGGGCGCTTTCAATCAGTGAGGCAATGCTGTCAGGGGTTGAAAGCTCTTCATCCTCGTTAGCTTCCAGGGCATTCAATTCAATCAAGCCTTCGCTGAACTCGGAGACCATTTCGGAGTACGACTGCTCGTCCGATTTCGCGATCTTCCCAACGCGCAAAGGTGCGGGATCAGACTTCCGGAAAGCATGGATAGCACTGAGATCCGGCAGTTGGGCAAGCTCCTTGATGTGCCGGGCCTTGTCATCACCGCCGCGAGCGATCAGCTGCCCCAAACCAAGTCGGTGCGCTAAAGCGTTTGCGCGCAAAATGCGGGTATGCGGATCGTCGACATCCAAGGGGTCAGCAAGGCGCTGGGCACAGTCGTCCAAGTTGGCCTTGAGTCGTGCAAGCTGGTTTCGCTTTAGCTGGATATCTGATGGTCTTGGCATGACAGGCCCCGGTGCAAATATCGTGGATAATATTGCATCTGGGCTTGGAGGGCTAATCGGGGCGATCGGATTCTGAAAGGACAAGGCCCAGGTTGCGTTTGTAACGCTTGAGATCAGCAAGGGCCTTGTCTGGGGAGGCTTCCCAGATTTGCCGATCTTCGTTGTATGTGAGTTGCCCCTGCCAGGCACTGGTGTCTTCGGACGTGTGTACAAAGTCGATGTCACCAAGCGGCGTACTGAAGCGGTATGACCTGCCAGTCGTGACAAAGGTCTGGCAAAACGGGATCTGGCTGATCCACCCGCATTCGCTGAGGATGCTTTCACAACTCAGATAAAAGTCATCCGCAGGGCGGAGAAAATTGGCTAAGCGAAACAGGCCGGAGGCCGGTGGCTTCAAAAATGGATTGACGTACAGGCAAGGCCCGAAGCGCTCGATCAACCCTGCCTTCACATGCCTGGTCATGGCCACCCCCAAGGTCTTGCGATCAGGGTAGCCGGCGCATGCAATCAGCGCTGACTCAGGGATACACCAGACCCCATTGTCAGCAAGCATGCGGCATGACTCAAGCAGCAGTTTTCGATTCATGTCGCCTCCATTCACTCAACAAAAAACTATCATTTTTGCTAGTAAATTGTCGAGCCAGGGAGGCGCTAGGCTTGGCTGGTGGGACTCGGGACGATCCGGCGATAGCGGTTGTGTCGATAGACCTTGCACTCTTCACGCGAATATCTGATTTCACGCCCGAAACCCTGGTAGTAGCCCAAGTCTGGATTTCGACTCCGCCATGTCTTCAGCGTGCTGGGTGAAACTCCGATAATCTCGGCAGCCTCAAACTGATCAATCAGATCGCTCGGAAGTTCTTGGTATACGCCCATCGCCTTACTCTCTCTTTTCGTTGTGTCGTCCACCGACACTCAAAAGGCTATGGCCGATCAATATTCCTGTAAACCGAATTCTAATTGTCTACTAAGTATACTAACTACCGATTTGCGCTATGACATACCCGCAAACCCAACAAAACCGGGCGTTGTCTGACACTGCCCCAACTATCTAACAGTACCACACCCGACGAACGGTCAAACTATTGCCAATTTGTCAATTAGCTTCGTACAGACAAAGAAAAGCCCCGACCAGGGAAGAGAGAGGAACCTGGTCAGGGCTTGGGCACAACAACTGTGGCAAGAAAGAGAGAGTGAACTCACCACATCTTTATAATATCAAGCGAGAATCACCCGGTGCAAACAAAAACAACCACTGAGTACAAATAAATTTCTAGGGAAAATCTGTTGGGGTGTTTTGTTTGAGTGTTGTTTTTGAGTACAAGGTTTGAGTGCAAAGGCTGGTGGGTTTGCGCGCAAAAAGCCCCAAGGGGTTGGGGGCTTAGTCTCATCTGAATTTACTGCGGGTGTTGTACTACAGGCTCCTGAAGGTGTACATCATGTCTTCAATAGCAAACGGTAGACGCACATACTCTGGGCGCTTTGTTTTACTGAGTTTACTTAGGGAATCTTTAAGCTCTGGGATCAGCTTTACAGCGTCTTTACTGAGTATGACGTCCCAGGTTCTTTGCCCCGCATTGCTAACAAGACTCACTTCGTACAGATCGTGAAGGCAGTATTTCAAACCTTGTACTCTGATGCTTGGGTAGCCCTCAAAGCTTCCGACACCAGAATTAGACAGTCTAAG
>NZ_AQOH01000388.1 GCF_000364705.1 Pseudomonas fuscovaginae SE-1
GCGAGACTCAGGAAAATAAGGAAAATAAATCCGTCCCGTTTTTCCGTCCCGTTTTTCCCGCGTCCCGTTTTTCCCCGTTTTTCCCCGCTGGCCATGTGCTGAATGTGGCCAATAACACGCTCGACCCATTTGTAGAACCTCAAGATATAATTGGTGGCTGGAAGGTTATCAGTGATGGTCAGAAGCTTGTCTTCGACCTGCAAAATAACGTTTATGGTCAGGCGCAGCAGACCACTAAAAACGCCGTTGACCTTGCAACGCTATTACTCCCCGGGCCTGGCGAGGCTGCAACCGTTGGGAAGCTAGGCAAGCTTGGAGAGGCTGCTGAGCTGGCCAATGCTGCAGATAGCCTCAGGGAGATCAGTATCTTCGGTTTCCGGGGGGCGGGGTCGCCCAGAGATTTGATCGATGGTACTGTCCATCCATATACAGTAACTGGGCATGTGGGATACTCATTTGATGGCGGTAAGACAATTTTTGGTTTTGGTCCAGACGTCTATGGGAAGTCGAATTTCGAGATTATCCAGTCGCTAAGGAAGGGTGACAGCTACCCAGGGTTGGTGACTGATGATACTAGTGTTTTCAAATATGTTGCGAATAACCCTGGTGAGGCGCGCGGTGGTTTACCTCAGGTTGTCTACGAGCAAAAAATCCCTGTTACGCAGGAGCAATTCTCGGAAATTCAGAAAATGCATGATTCTATAGGTGTTAAAAATCCTCTGGATGACGTGCGTTATGTTTTTCCTGGTAGAAGGGGGCTGAACCTGGTGTCTGCTATTTTAACTGCGCCACGTTTCCAAGTTATTTAGGTGTGAAGATTCCAGAGAGTACGGGAGTCATGATTAATTATATGCCTTATCTTGAGAGGCTTGGAAA
>NZ_AQOH01000389.1 GCF_000364705.1 Pseudomonas fuscovaginae SE-1
GTGGTCGGTTGTATGAGGATTGCTGGCATGGGCATATGGTTGTTGAAGAGATTGAAGGCGATCTGTACGCTATTTTTCAGCATAAGGAAATGTGGTTGAATGAAGATATGCCGCCTTTGCTTAGAGAAAACTCAAGGCCGGATCCGAAGCACTCACATACAACGGCGGTTCGTTTTGATGCTGTGGAATCTTACCTTTTGAGCTTGATTGAAAAGGCAGGGCGGTAAGAGGTTCGAGTGTGGAATACAGTTAGAAACAGCAGGGCGTGGCAGAAACTGGGACGCCCTTTAGCCGGTCTCGAGTCAAGGTCAATAGCCACAGCGCCCTGCTGTTTTTAGCTGCAGGGTTTGCCATTCAACTCAACCTGATCGGTCGAACCCGTTTTCTCATGTTCTGACTACGACCGAGTCGTGCCTGACACCCATTTGGATCAAGCGGTCGCGATACTGCGCGGGCGCTCTGGCAACTGACTGCCCCAGAGAAACGTTGGTGCCGCCAAGATGTCCCAACCGTGGCGCAGAACTGTGGTTCGTGCAAACACACCTCCAATCTCAACGGGCTCACTTGGCAGACGACCCGGTTACAACACACTCAGG
>NZ_AQOH01000390.1 GCF_000364705.1 Pseudomonas fuscovaginae SE-1
CTCCACTCAGACTCTACTGGCGTTTTGTCGTTACATCGAACTGAATCCTGTGCGTGCTCGCATGGTCGCTGATCCCTTGGATTACCCATGGTCGAGGTACCAGACTCGGATGAGTGGATTAGAAATGACTGTTTGCTGGGTGTTGACCCTTTTGGATGATACGGCGAAAGAGCGGCGCCATCGTTATGAGATATTTGTAAGACAAGCCGTTTCTGCTGACGAAATCAGTTTGATCCGCGATGCTCTGCAACGAAGCCAGTTGACCGGGACAGATCGTTTCGTGGATGAGGTGGAAAGGGTTACTGGCTTACAGGTAGGGAGACGAGGTCCGGGTCGACCAGCGAGATGTTTGGTAAAGTAAATGTGCCCTCATTTCTCATGGAAACCAGCGAAATGATTAAGAATTCAGATTTTTATTTGATAAGGTTCTGCATAATGATCTTGCTTTGGTAGATGTTTTTGGCGAGCCTGGCCACAGAAACGGGGACGGATTTATTTTTTACTCTGCTGAAAAATAAATCTGAGAATCATCTAGCCGGCCTCCCCACCTCACGGAGGTGGCGCAAAATTCAAGGTGCGAACATTGTTTTTTGCTGCGAGGAGGCCCCCCGGTGTCAGGATAGTTGTCGCCTCTCCGGTTTTTCCTA
>NZ_AQOH01000391.1 GCF_000364705.1 Pseudomonas fuscovaginae SE-1
TTGCCTGTGATATCGGACTACGCTTCTCTTTATTTGGGGGACGTTCATTGTAGCCAGAGTGATGGGGAAGTGGGTGGGTCTGGTATAGAGATGTCAAGTGAGGTGGTTTTTTCTGTTTGTATTATGAAGAAGGCATTGCACCCAGGGTTGCATGTTATGTTGGAGGGGAAAGTATATTTTTTAGGCGTTGAGTCAAGCTTTGAAAGCTCTGTGAGTCAGGCCTATACACATGCTTATGAGGCTTTGCGAGCGGCTAATGTTGATGAGAGAAGTTTGAGGATCATTCTAGGGCATGGAGCGTCATTATCGATTGTGAAATTGGGAGCGCAGGTTGTGATGGCGGTAGGTCTGGAGATTGACTACTTTTCGAGTGGCTGAG
>NZ_AQOH01000392.1 GCF_000364705.1 Pseudomonas fuscovaginae SE-1
CGCCTTCGGTTGGTTCAGTTACACCACTTCTAGGGACACGATCGCTGGCCCTGGCGGTGGGTTATGGGCGCCCAACGCTGGCCATAAGGGTCAATACCGCGCTGGAAGCACGTTTTGATTCGAGCAACCCACCGGACGCCGATTTGGTTGAGGCCCTTTTTGACATGCTGGTTGGTGGGCCCGAGCTGCCGGACTTTGCGGACGAGCTCTTCCAGACCCCTGGTGTCGACTTCGAGGGTGATTGGTTGGGAGCCCGAGGTGATCATGAGCGGATGAGCCGGACGTTATGGAATCCCGATTTACGGCTTTCCTGGCTTGCAGTGCGGAGCCTATTGCGGCCACTGGCCAGGCCTTCGAGCCAGCGTACTGCGTCTTCAAAGCGACGGCGGATTTCGTCCGAGGGACTTTCATTCCAGAGGTAGTATCTGGCGATATCCAGAACATGGCCCTTGATGTCCTCGATCGCCTCAAGATCGCTGAGTGGAGTGGTGAGGCCTCCTGCTCGGATGTAGCTATCAGTCAGGCGTGACGCCTTTTCGATGGCTCGGACGATTCGGGATTCGCCGTCGTCATTGGGGATCTGGTCGTTTCGGAATTCTCGGGTATATTCGAGGTAGTTTGAGTACATGTTTTTCTTAGCCAATTTACTAGCATTGATGGATGCCCTCACGGGCTTTTCACCCGCAACGGGTACTTCTCTTTTTAAAAAGGAGATAGGCCGTTGAGGGTAGATCGATAGAGAATTGGTTAAGAAAAACGCTTTTAGGAAAGCGACAGACCTTCCAATTCGTTCAGCGGAATAACGTGCGTGGAGTCCTGGTCAACGAACCCTTCCAATGGCATGCCTTTTTTCCACATTCGGTGGCGGCTCGGCCCCAATACCTTGACTTGATCTTCTTCATTGAGACCTTTCAGGAAGTCATCGAAGCTGTCTGGTACCGGCTCATCGTCAGGGTCAAACATTGCGATCATGGTGGTTCGGCAGCCGGGGTGAAACGGGGGCACCTTCCTTTTCGGGTCGCTCAGCTTGTACTTTTTGCCGTTGAGGGCAGCGCACGTCAGAGTCGTCCGAGTGTCCAGAATCGCGCTGAGTTGATACTGCTCAACCCCAGCCTCCTCAAACCCAATCAAATCCGCATTGGCAGTAACATGAGCCGCCGCCGTCCTCACAAGGATCTCGATATTCCGCCTGGAGGCGTTGAATGGATTCACTGGATCGGAAGTCACCGCATCAACGATCTTGCTCACCGGCAGACCGTTAACCACCCCCAGCCTCACAGCCCTCTTAACCGCATTTTGAGTGGCCAGGCTCTGCTCCCCGATCCACTCCCTCAGTAATTTGCCATCAAATGGATCGCTCTCAACAAAGCTCCGGATGAAGCCTTCACTTGTCTGGGCTCCACCCAGGTCGACCTCCAGAGCCTCGCTGTTCCAATCGGCTTGGGCCTTATACAGCTGACTCAGCTCAACGACCAAATCTCGCTCCATGGCCGAGTATTGATCGTCAATTGCGCGGTCGATCTTCTTCAGCTTCGCTTTGAGCCGGTATGCGCTCAGGATGGCCCCGCGTGAGACATCAGCCTGGAGCTCGTCAGCCACCTGGGCCCTGAGTTGCTGAAGCTGAGCTACCGCACCCCTGGCAATCCTCGTGTACTGTCCTCTTAGCTGGATCTGCCTGCCGATCGCTTGCTTGGCGCTTATTTTCTTCGCCATGTCTCGATCCACAGTTCGGATTCTGCTTTTCGCCGGTAGACCAAGCCCTTCATCAGCACTCCCTGGGCATACACCCAACGCATAAACTCAGACGGCGCTTTATGAAACTCCCCTCGGTTGATCACTCTCCGGAGTGTCGAGACTTCCAGATTTCCGCCACCGCAGTTGAACGTAAAATCGATGAGAGCTGCATACTGGTTGTCGTTCAAGGGCACCTTGATCAAACCGCAAACTGACCTAGCCGCACGCCCCAGATCTTTCTCCAGGAGCGTCAAAGCCTCTTCCTTGGTGATTGCTGAATACTTGTCTAGCGGTTCCCATTTCACCCGCGACAGCAAGTGCCCGTAGCCAATCGTTGGGAACCCCACGGGGTCGTGATATGGCTCGATCAGTGCTGTCCTTGGATTTGGATCATGCAAGCCATCGAACTGAGGCCTGCTGGCCAGATCGATAGCCTGCTGAGGTACGTAAATCGCCCCCATTTCACTTCTTCCAGCGGTTCATCGTGCGGTTGCCGAACCAGAAGCCTATTACTGCAACAAGCATGGCCTCATCGAAATCAGTCCAGCTCTGCACAATCGCTTCAACCCCGGAAAGCCCCGAAGCAGCCAGCAGGTGGAAGGTGGCGATCTTGTAGAACATGTAAAAACCGACCAGGGCGTATGTGATGACCGGGCGGCACATACGAATGAAAAAATCCACATGCACTCCAATCAGGGCGACATAGCCTTTGATCCACCTCGGCAGGTCTGTAGATGCCACGGACGCAATCAACTTGTCCCCGTACGTTTCGTCTGGCTTACGCACAGCGATCGCTTCATCGACGTCAGCCCTGGCATTAATTTCTTCCATTCGCCAGGTGTGCTCAGCGTTGGCGTTCTCAAGCCTGAGCTTCATCATTTCAAGCTCTTGCTTGTGATCCTGATTGCTCTGCAGCATGTCGAAGAGCTTCGGAACGAAAGGCGCCAGGAATCCGAACAGCGCACTAATCATGGCAATCATTTCGACACCCCCTTAACAATCAGGGCGTCAATCCTGGCGCTGATATTGTCGAGTTTGTTTTCAATTCGCTTGCTGTCTTCCTTTCGCTCAATTTGATACGTCTGGATCTGAGCTGAGACAACATCAACGCGTTGATCCAGGAGTTCGATTTTCTTGTCGAGTCCGGAATACGCCCACACGCCAGAAACCACCAGGGATAGGAGTGGAATCAACGCATACAAGGAAATAACCAAGTTGGAGGCGTTGGTAGGCGCCGGGGGAGTGGCTGACATTATTGTTCTTCTTGTTATTGTCAGAAGGGCTCTATGGCCAATGATTTATTGTATCATGCGGAATTTGCCATATGTGTGAGAAAGGCGATAAAAAACCACACACCATGCGGCATGTGGTTTTGTAGGAAATGTGCTTACTGGGTATTGCAGCGAGTGACCGCACCTAAGTTGTAGCAATTTGTCTGATAGGTAGGCTTGATGCCAAAACTTGGGGTTACCGGATTCACATAGCTATTCTGCTGAAGCCGCTGATTATTCTGCTGGATCGTGTTATTGAGGTTGTTCAAGCTATTGATATAAGCCTGATTGTTGATCGCCTCGGTCTGGTTATTGATGGCTTGCACCTGGGCGGCTTGCACTGCCGCTACTCGCTGGTTCTCAGCAGCTCTTTCAAACCTGGCGTTCCTTTCGGTACTGAGTGCCGTCATACGGGCATAGATAGCTGTCAGATCACCTTGCTCTTGGCAGATGTCACGGTAGTGCGGCGGTTCTTCAAATGAGCTCTTCGTAGTCGCGCAAAGCTTTTGCTTGTAAGCCTCAACCTTCCTGTATGACTCATTAGCATTCTGTTCCGCAGCTGACAGCTTGGCGTTTATCTCAGAACCAACACTATTGAGGAATGCAAGGTAAGAGCCTGGCAGTTTCGCAGGTACGATACCTTGCGGCTCTACCTTTTTCTGCTCAACCACGCCATTGCGATAAGTAACGATCCCATAACCGTAGTACTGGTTGCCTTTCCTTATGCTACTAACATAAAGCACCGGGTTCGTAGGGTTCATTTGGCTAAGGACGCTAATTGCGTAGCCGCTAGGGTAGACTTT
>NZ_AQOH01000393.1 GCF_000364705.1 Pseudomonas fuscovaginae SE-1
AAGTTAGTCTCGCCAGAAGCAATTGACAGCATTTTGACGTAGATTGCGCCATCAGACTTGACAGTTAGAACCTGGTTGTAGTTTTCACCAGTAGTTGCGTTACCAACTTTCCCAACTCCCGACATTCCTTTTTCCGGATCGCCGTAGGCAAAGGACTGGGTTGTGTAGTCACTGCTGGAATGATAGTTAGGTCGGTTCTGCCCGCCAGGATAGGTTGAAACCCAGGAGCCTGTGCTTACATCGGTGATCATGAACTCGCGGCCAAGCCCGTAGGCATAGCCATCCTTGCAGTTTCCGTCCCAGTAGGCCTTCTCAACGACCATTACCTGCGCGGCAGGCTTCTCAAGGAAGATTCTGCAACTCTCTTTGTGGTTGACCGGCTGTATCCACTCAATACTTTTCGCAGGCTCCAAATTTCCAGGGCCTTGAACTGTCGCAATCACCTGATTGGCTTCATCGGTTGATACTGATTTGAGGTTTGAACACCCCGAAACTGCAAAAAGTACCGCTGGAATGACCAGGTATCTGCTTTTCATACGTCCCTGCTTATCTGAGCAAAATTCTACAAATGATAGCAGTTTCGTATCAGATTCGGCACTCAAATCCAGGGCTTTTGCGGCCAAACAACCGCAGCAGGGTCAGCAGCAAGTGTGATGTCTCGTAGAGCTTGGCGGTATTCTGCGATCGCCCTGATTCGTTCCTGGTCTGGGTCTGTCTGGGCGATGCGGGCTTCGTCATAGACAATGTTCAGGGCATGGTCAGCGCACACCAGAAGCTCGTCGCGTCTCGCCCTTATCATGTCCCAAGCGGCAGCTCGATCGGTCTCCCACACCAGTTCGCCGCTGACGACTCTGGGTACCAGGCCAGTGTTGAGCTGCTCCAGGTAGTCGCTAAGGTCTGGGATTTCTAGGCTGGGGAGGTTGGCCAGAATGGTGGCAGTGAGCGCGGTCACGTAGCCGGTGCTCTCGTTGTAATAGATCTTCATGTCTTGATGTACGCCTTGAGGCCAGCAACGCCGCTGTTGATTTTTGGGGTTCGGAAGACCACCTCCGATGGGAAATTCATGGCGTTATTTTGGATAGAACCAGACTGGCCACCAACTGACCCAGCTGTGCCAACACTCCCGCAGATCACAAGCTCGCCGAGAGTGTGGTCGTAATCTACACCCCTGTAGCCGGCAAGCTCCGGCACGTTTTCCCAACTCGCACCGCCATCAAAACTCATGACCGGACGCGCCCCGTTTGTACCATTCAGGGCCAGGAAGGTCAGGCCATAAGCGACCCCGGTGTAGTAGCTGGCAGGCATCACGACCTTCGCAATCGTGCCGTCTTGGGCATTGATTCGGTATTCCAGATTCCCAGTCCCGAAGAAAACGTAGTCAGATTTACCACCGACCAGGCGAATGTGAGCGCCTTCCTGCAGGACAGTCGAAGAGAAGCCGTTGGCAGTGACGCTGAGCTTGTGAATGCCCTGTACACCACCGATTATGCCCACGGCATAGACGTTTCCGTTTTCGGTCTGCGTGACATAGCAAGCAGTCGTGCCCTGCACGTCGAACGAGCCGATCTGCACGCCGAGGCTTGGAGATGTGGTGTCGTACTTGATCAGCAGCACGCCTGTTTGCGCCTTCACGAACACTACGTCGACGGTTGCGCTCAAGCTCATGACACCCAGCACATCCAGCAATCCTGTTGCCGTCCAAACCTTGCTTGCCAGACCCTCTGGGCTTACTGAGTAGACCGATTCCGAACCCGACGACTTCCGCTCCTTGAAGTAAATGGCACGCTCGGTTTTGAAGACAGAGGTGTTGACCAAGCCAGTGTAATCAATGGACGACGAAAGCACGTTGTTGACGTAAATCCGCATCGTCCCGGACTCGCTAGCCACTTTCACCTTGCCCAGTTGTTTCACGTTGTACGTGTACACAGTGCCAAAGCGCGACCCACTGTTTGCGTTGACACTGATCGGGGTGGTGCCGAAAGCCCCGATATTGAGCTTACCTGCCAAGACGGGGTAATCAGCCGTCTGCCGTAGCTTGCCATCGCACTCAAGGGCATCGCTGTACGACCCATTTGGCCGCAAAACCACGTCACCCACCTGCAACCCCTCACCAGTGGTGATGAGGCCCGCAAACTCGCTCAGGGTCAGCGCCTGAGAGCTACCAGGCTTGTGCACGTGCATGCGCATTGATGGATCTCCGCCCCACGAGGGCAGGTCACTGATTGTCTTCTTCGAACTCATAAAAAAGCTGCTCTAAATCGTCTGTGTGCTCACCTGTGAAGCTGCCGGCTGTCATCTCAAACAGCACTGCATCAACGACAGGGGCTTCAAAAAGGTGTGCCTGTTTCGGCGCCAATCGCAGACCAAACAGCGCTGCAGGGCCGATATTTTTGATCATTTGACTGCGTGCACCCAGCAGCTTGCGGTCTCTTCGCCATCCATGAGTCGCACTTGAATCACAGCGCCACGATCGACAGCGATAAATGACCCGCCACGCGCATCGATGGGCGATGAGTCAGTGCTGACCGACCCACCGACGCACACGTGGATCAGCGACTTGCAGAACAGGTACGCCGCCTCCGATTCGCAAGGGAGGGAGACCAGGACATCAACCCCAGCAAGCTCTTTACGCCCAAGCAACTCAGCCGGGGCAACAATCGGCAGCGGCTCGCGCTCACGCGTCTGAGCAGTGAACAGACCTGGTCTCTTACTCATCGCTCACACCCTCAGCAGCAACAGCAGGCTTCCGACCACGCCTCTTCGGCTTCGCATCCCCATCAACAGCCCCCTCAGCAGCAGGAGGTTGTTCAGGAGAGGAATCAACAGAGCCAACAGCCAGATACCCCAGCCCCAGCCAATGCCCCTCAGCCCGCGACCCCGGCTCGACAAACACTTGGTGCCCATTGCTCTGCAGGCAATACACAGCTAAATCGCGCTTCATTCTTTGTTCTCAAACCTAGCGTGTTCCACGTGGAACATATAATGGCATTTATTGATTGGCGGTAAGAAAAAGGGCCCCGGAGGGCCCAGTCTCTTAGTGCCCGCCGCAGCGAATGGCACGTTCTGGAGCGACTGCCTTGAGACCAAAGAGCGTCTCCAGCTTCCACTGGGTGCTTTCTTTAGAAGGGTCGTACCAGCTCAGCAAGCGCAGGGTTACGCCGGTCAGTGGGTCGGACATCGAAGCGATGGTGGTTGAGGCAGCGTTAGCCGGGGTTTTGAGCTGGCGGAACGCGATCATAAATGCCGACTTGGTAAAGGCCAGGTCAACGTTGTGGTCGCCAACTACTTCAACGGCAGCGCCGGCAGCGATCGGGCTCAGAACTAGCGGGAAGACCGGAATCGCATCACCAGTGGTGTCAGCAGTGACGGTGAAGGTCTGCAGAGAGCCCGCTACTTTGACGATGTCGCCACGATTGAAGCTGGCACCGTTCACGCCCGAAAGAACCAGCATGTTGGCACCGGCAGACGCACCTGCAGCCATAGTCATACCAGCGTTAGCGGCTGCGGTACCAGCAACGTGGTAAGGAGCCTGAACATCGCTGTAGAGATCGATGCCGTACTTGCGACCAATCAGACCCTGTTGAATGACGCCGGCATCGCCAGTTTCGTTGAGCTTGCTGAACTCTAGGAGCAGGTCAGCCTCAGTGTCCCCGGTCATCACCAGCTTGACGCCGTTAGTGATCTTGCGAGCTTGGAACGCCTTGCGCAGCGCGATCAGGTCAGCCTTGTCACGACCTGCAAGCGAAGCTGGGTTGCCGCTGATGCTCGGTACGTCTTTGTACAGATCGAACAGCTCGCGGTTAATGCGGACAGCAATCGAATCGACTGCAGCTTGCATTGCCGATGGGAGGGTGAACTGAGAAGCGTGGCGCAGGAAGTCTTCGTCAGTCATGGAGAACTGCTTGTACACGTGCTTGTCGAGCTTAATGTCAACAACACTTGCTTGGATGTCGTCAGAGGTTGAGCCTTCGCCTTTTGGGTGATCCTGGGCTTCCGAGAACTCGATCGGACGAGGCAGCTGTAGGGTCTGGCCGACGTTTTCAGCGACGTCATCGGTGTTGACCGTTACATGGCCGGTCATCGACAGCTGGCCGCGCAGACGGGAAATTGCCGTAGGCAGAATCACTTCATTTGCCAGGGCTTCAATGTCGTTGCCGAAGCGAATCAGGGCAACAAGGGGGAGCATTGCAGTCATTACTTTCACCTGTTTTTATTTTTATGGGTGATGAATTGGGAAGGTTTTGAAGCTACGTCCGCCCACAGGGCAAAACGGGTGTCGGCACAGCCGACGAATTGGCGGTGAAGGAAGGATTCGAACCTTCGGTGCCCTAAGACACACTCACTTAGCAGGCAAGCCCTTTAAGCCACTCAGGCACTTCACCAAATCCCAGAGAGCCTGTGCTCCCCAGGGGTATTGCGGGGCAAATCAGTACTGGATGTTGATCTCGCCAGACTTCCGCTTTGCAACCAAAGCTGCGTGCTCTTCTGGAGTCGCGGTCGACAGCTTTTTCTGCCACTCGCCGATGCTGACAGTCACTCCATTGCCTTGACCGCCACGCGAGCCAGAACCAGGCAGGTTTTTAAAGTAGTGAGGCTTCGAGGTTTTGAGGCCTTCGATCCACTCTGCCGGGGTAATCGGGGCACCATTGCGACCTGGGATGATGTTTCCCGCTTGGTCGCGGGCTACCAGACCATTGTCACTGGGCTTCCAGGTCTGCTGAGCGAGGAAATTGAGGTCGTCGATAGCTGATGCCTGGAAAAATTCGTTCTGCATGGCGACGTTGCCGATCTCTGTGCGGATCTGGTAGGTCTGCAGCCGTGCTTCACGATCAGCAATGGCCTTGGTAGCGGTTTCGAGCTCTGCGTCTCGCGCTGCCAGGGCTTCTTGGTGGGTCTTGGTCAGAGCCTGCTGTCTGCGATCCAGGATGGAGTCGAGATCAAGACGACCTTCCTTAAAAGCCTTTCGATCTTCGTCTTCCTGCAGTCCTGACTCGAACTTGCGCAGGGCTTCCTGGGCTTTTTTCTTCTCACCCAGGGCCTGGTCGACCTTGGTTCGGAGACCGTCCGTTTCTTTGGAAACAGCAGCGGAGAGAAACTCTTTGAACGCTGGATTATCAGCGAGAGTATTGAAATCAATCTGGGAAGGTTCGGGATCACCCTCACCAAAACGCACAAGACTTACCAACGGTTGCTTATGAAACATTTAGTCCCCCAAGGACATTGTTTTCTTATTGTTATGTCCCATTATAACTTGGGCAAAACACAATAGGGGGACGAATGCAAACTTTTTCAGGCTTTTTTACGAGCATGAAAGTGACGAATAAGCCTCTGCTCGCTCGGCGTCAGCTTATATAGAGCATCATAGAACCGCTGACATGGAACGAAGCGCCGAGTTTGTGCAAGGTACAGGATGTGATGGACAAACCCCGTATCCACCAGCAGCCTCATAATCTCGGCTTCAACAATCTCATCCTCCCCGCGAGCCTGGAACGGAAGAGACTCAGCCACCGCTTCAAAACACAAATACAGCTCCATCGCCGAAAGCTTTCTCTGTGGACGGCGCCCAGCTGGCAGCCGGTGCAGGTAAAAATCCTTCAAGAGCCGTGCAATGTGGAACTGCGAGTTTTTCAAGATATTCGGGATCTGACCGATGATAATTTCGTCTTCAAACTCCCGGACTTGATTGAGCAGGCAACGAGTCAACTCCAGGTCATTGCACAAGAAGACGCCTTTTTGCGCCTGGAGCAGCACATGGGTGGGGCCAACGAGAGACCCAATCTCGATCAACATCTCGCGGTACTCATTCGGCATAAGGTTGTGTTTGCCATCAAAGCCTTGAGCATCCAGGTATTCCGCGATCTCACTCAGGAGCTTGTTTGTGGACGCGCTGATCTCTTGCTTGTCCAGGTGGTGGCGAATGGCTTGGAGGCCTGCGAGGTTTCTGCTCTTAAAGTACTGGAAAACAATGTCGCCGGCCTGGTAGTCCATATTCACCACTCATTAATTTGCGCTAACACCTCCTCGGTGAGGTAGGCCAGCGTCTGATTGTCAAATTCGTCGACGCAGAAGGCGTAATTGCGTCCGCGATACTGCATGTTTCCGTTTGTCAGCATGTATCTGATAACTGCTGCAAAGTACCTCAAGCATCCTGTATGGCCGTTGTCAGCCCAATATCCCCACTGCTGATCGTCCTTACGCAAGGCCTTTCGAAATTCGGGGCGTCCTGGGTAAAAGGTCTTTTCTTCATCAAACCCACCAACCAAATAAATCGTGCATACATCAAGTGTTGATTGATCACAACGCGTGACGGGCACGGCAAAAGCAGCAGTCATTCCAGACACCTTTCTTATTGTTTTTATGCCTTGATTATGGCCTGTGAGCAATGGAAAAATCAATATTATGGCAAATATTTGCAGTCGAAGGCGCTTCGCGAAGGGGGCGATCTTCCGACCAGCAGATTTTGCTTGATTTCGGGGCAGCTTCGGACAAACTGTATATTTATCCAGTCCACCTGATTTCCGACCATGCTGACAGCCATACCCGAGCTCTCGTTGAGCCAAATCCCGCTACCTCTTCAGCTCTGCAAGCTCCGAGCAGGCTTCCCGTCGCCCGCTTTGGACTACGTAGAGGACAGGCTGACGCTCAACGACGTCGTCCAGCTCGACCCCCGCTATTGCTATCTGGCGGTCGTAGAGGGCGACAGCATGATCGATTACGGCATCCAACCGGGGGACATCGCGGTCATTAGCCGGCGTGACGAAGCCGCAAAGGGAAAGATCGTGGTGATCAGCATTGACGGCCAGAACACCCTAAAGCTCCTGCAAGAAGACGCCCTGGGGCCAGTCCTACTCGCCGGCAACAAGGCCTACCAGCCAATACGTCCTGGAGAGGGTGAGGAATGGGTCTTTGGTGGAGTGCTGATCGCATGTCTGAAGCGATTTTGAAGCCAAATTGGCGTTTGAGCGCAAACCAGAAACGTGTGTACGCCCTAGTCGACTGCAATTCCTTTTACGCGAGCTGTGAGAGGCATCCGCTGTGGCGTCCAGACCTTGCGGGGAGTCCGATTGTGGTGCTCTCGAACAACGACGGCTGTGTGATCGCACGATCGAAAGAGGCCAAGGCGCTTGGGTACAAGATGGGTGATCCGTTCTTCAAAATCCGTGATCAGCTGGCTGCCCAGGGCGTGCAGGTTTTCAGCAGCAATTACACGCTCTATGACGACCTGAGCAATAGGGTCATGCTTACTTTGGCGGATTTTGCGGCTGAATTGGAAGTGTATTCCATCGACGAAATGTTCTTGGATTTGACCGGGATGACTGGCTTTCAGGGCATGGCGGAGGAGATGAAGAATCGGGTTTGGCAGTGGACTGGAATACCCGTTGGTGTGGGGATCTCGACTACCAAAACCCTCGCAAAATTAGCCAACTGGGCGGCAAAGAATTGGAAGGGGTTGCCTGGGTTTGCCGTGGTTCTCGATGATCGCCGGCACGAGCTGCTGCTGAAACGAGCACCGATCGGGGAAGTGTGGGGTATCGGCAGACGGTGGGCTGAAAAGCTTGAGGCGCGAGGGATTGCGACAGCCTGGCACCTTGCATGTGCTGATAACGAAGAGCTGGGCCGGGAATTTAATGTGGTGCTGCAGCGTACTGCCCTGGAGCTGCGGGGTGTGCCTTGCAATGAGTTAGAGCTGCAGGCGCCGCCGAAGAAGCAAATCATCAGCTCCAGGGCCTTTGGTTCACGTCAGCAGGGGTGGCGACCCGTAGAGCAGTCGATCGCGAGCTATGTGGCCCGTGCTGCTGAAAAGCTTCGGGCTCAGGGATCTGTGTGCCGCCGAATCGACGTGGGCCTCATCGTGCGAACCGCCACATCTGAAAGCTTCTCAGACGCCTGGTCTACAGCCTCAGCAAAGCTGCAGCAGCACACAGATGACACCTCGATCTTGCAGGGTGCCGCTGTGAAATTGGCTAAGAAAATCTTTGACTCCGGCGCGGTCTACGCCAAGAGCTCGGTTGCGTTGAGCGACATCTGCCAGCCGGAGGATCTCACTGCGGATATGTTCACGCCACAGGCAATCCAGAGCCCACGAGCCAAGGTTCTGGATCTCATAAATGGCAAGTATGGGCGAGGCACACTGAGATCAGGAACGATGATTGGGGACACCACTTGGTCAATGCAGCGAGGTCACTTGAGCCCGTACTACACTACAAGGCTCACTGATCTCCCCAGGTTGAAATGACAGTTTTTCTTAGCCAACTTACAGCCCAAGATCAACAGCAAACAACCCATCTTCAAGCTTCATTTTCCCTGCTTCGTGCAAGCGAACTCTGAACTCGTCCAGGAACTTTCCATCCTTCTTCAAAAACAGCTCAACTTCCTTTTCAGTCTTGCATTCCCGCAAGTACTCGGCTACCAGTGGATTCTGCTTTTCAAAGCGCTGGATAAAGTCATCGCGCTTCTTATCGTGGAACTTCTCGATCAAACTCTTCATGCCACCACCCCAGAACATAGCTTTAAACTGTTCAGGCGTATGCTCAAAAAAAGCACGCCCCATCTCAATCGAACTACCAACCCCGGAAAGCCAATAAAACCTAGCAGCTACAGCCTCGTCAGCAATTATAACCCGATCAAACCTGTCCAGGAACCCACGCTCGAACCCGATATCCGCACACAGGCGGTACAACTGATTGCAGAAATCACAGTCATCAGCGGTAGAGTGAACAACATCCCAAACCCTATAAAACCGCCGATCCCCGAAATATTTTTCAGGCAGGTAGGAGAACTTTGAGTACAAAGTGATAATCAGATCGCGCTCATGATCGTATTCCTTGCCATCAAACGTTACGACTCCCTCATTCTCTACAAGGGTTGCAGGGAATACCCATCGCAGGTAGTTGAGGACACCATTAAAAATCATTGCACACCTGCTGCAGTGTTGTAATAGTCGACCAGGCAGCGCCAGACGCTTTCAAAATCATCATGCACGAAGTTCCAATAGAGCTTGCCCATCAGTAATTCAAGGCCTGGCGTTCCGTCTTTTAACTCGACAAATACCCGACGCACTAAAGCATCAAGGAACTCCAGATCATTCATTCCATCAGTTTTTTCTTGACCGACGAGTGTCCAAATCAGA
>NZ_AQOH01000394.1 GCF_000364705.1 Pseudomonas fuscovaginae SE-1
CTGTCAAATATTCAAGCTGATGGTCAATATGTGAAGTACTTACGAGCTCGTAAGCAGATGCTAGGTCGTCAAAATACTGCTTGAACGTAACAGTGTCGAGTCCTGCAAACCCGCCATGCTTTGCGCCTTGCAATTCACTGAGATAGTGGAATCTAAGGAAGTTATCGAGATACATCATAGCCCTAGATCCTCTGAAAACATATGATCTCTCTGAGCGTTAGTCATCATCGCAATACGCCCCCTGAGAAAACCAGAATCCCCGGAAAGCAGCCTGTACACCTCTTCAAAACTCTTGCATGCGGGGTATAAGTGAAAGGCGTAAGGATTCTCCAGCCTGAGTACACTAAATAGATGACCTCGAATAGACTTCAAAAGGCTTTCGGTTTCGCTGATGAGATTAATACCTAGATCATCCCAGTTTCCCTGGCGCGCCGTAATCGCATCGGCATGTTTTGCTGCGAACTCATACTCTTCGAAAAGAACACTAGCGAGGCACTTCACTCGCCAGGAAGTTTTATCAGTCTCTTCAAAGCAGTTAGTCAGCCAGAAAATCCAGCACTGCCGAATGCTCTGCAACTGCCTGTCGCGCAGAAATTTCTTGTATCGACTAATAAAGTCCGCTGGGGAGGCTGATTCGAGTGCAACCCGTGCGTAATCGGGAACGTAAGAGGCTGTTTGCTCAGTCCAGCAGCCAGTTTTAATACTCACGATAGTCGCTACTTCTAGCAAACTCTCGCACTGATGCTCGACAAATGAACCATCCTTATCCTGGAGTTGCAGCTTGTAGCATCCGTCATCAAAGACAAAGCCAGCAGCCGGGAAAAACCCAAAATGATCAAATGACTGGTTTAGAGCCTTTTCGAGATGATTATTGCGCTCGATCTGCATCCCCAAAGCCCTCCGACCCCGCATCATCCAATGCCAAAAAGCAGCCTTTGGCTTCAAAAGCCTGGCCAGGCGGCGCTCGCGAGGAGATAGGAACGTCAGCATGGCCTGTCTCCAAATACATATAATGGCAATTATTGACAGATTGGCAATTGACGGTGGAAATGTCAAGGAGGCCCTGGGGAGGCCTCTGGATTCGGAGCTTGCGGGGTTAGCGACGGGCTAGGCGCTGGGCTTTGAGTCGCGCCATGACCTCGTCAAATTCGACTCTGCACACCAGGGCGCTGATTTGCTGCCATGCTGGAGCCTTGTCGATGCCTTCGGGCTCAGCAGGGGGAAGGGTATCGGATTGGGCTAGGCGGAAGCACTCATCTGCGCAGTAATCTGCAATTTGTGGGGCTATCCAAAACAGTTTCTGTACGCTAAAACGCTTTGCGAAGATGTAGTAAGCAGTGTCGACGACTTTTTTGATGTCCATGTTTGCGCTCTCTTATTGTTATGCTCTTGCACATCTTTAATATGCGGGTGGAGCAAGAGAGCGCGCAACCCCTAAAATTTCTTTTTGATGTTAAGTCCATCGCATCCTGTCGAAGCGATCATGTCTTGATAATCAGATGATGTATACATGTCTATCTGCGTACAGTATCCCCTGAATACGCCATC
>NZ_AQOH01000395.1 GCF_000364705.1 Pseudomonas fuscovaginae SE-1
ACCAAAGACTGCGATATGTCGTAGTACACAATCGCATCCATGTAAAATTTTTCATGATCGAATTCCCTGGAAAGCCCTTTCGGTATATCCCACCATCTGCTTGTAGTCAGATACTCGGGATACCTGCTCGCCGCTCGTTCGAGCATGGAATTTCCACGCCCAAGTATTTTTCTTGGCTCAGGCACTAATCTAAGGGGGCTTATTGAGAATCCGCTGATGCCTGAGTAGGTGTAGTCGTCTACTTTAAGCGTTAAGACTTTGCCCCCACTGTACTCGTAAAAACGGAGCTTCAACCTCTGAAATGCAAGGTCTTTAGCATATGGCTTACCAAAAAACTTATCTGTAATTTGTGACTTTATAGATTCACTATCTCCGGCGATGGTAGGAGGATTGCTGCTAGAACTGTAGT
>NZ_AQOH01000396.1 GCF_000364705.1 Pseudomonas fuscovaginae SE-1
GAGTTGAGGGTCGTCCAGTGAGTACACTTTTCTAGCGAGAAATTCCATCAGTGATGTGGGCGACTCTAGATCAACAGCATTATTTTTCTGTTCTGCAGTTAAGGCAGCGCCGCGCTTGAATGGAAGGAGAGGGAGCTCCTTGATTTGCGAGATTCTAAGCTCTTCACGCTGTACAACTCTGTACTCGTTCAGCCCGTATATGGCGCATGAAAGCAACACTACAAAACCTGCGCCGGCAAGAAGCATCCTGCTCATTTGTAAAGTCCTTCTACTGGATCCAGCTCGCTACTTCAGTTGCGCCATGTTCTCTTTTCCAGGCGTTAAGTGTCTTGTGATTACCCCCCTTGGTCTCGACGACTTCTCCGGTATGGGGGTTGTGATAGCGCTTCAAGGCGCGTGGAGCGCGGGGGCCTTTGCGCCCATCAACCTTGGCAGGTGCTGCACTACGGGTAGTAGATTGCGGGTCAAGGATGGTGATGATGTTGCGGAGAGACATGCTGTACTCACCCATCAACTTGCGCAATTTTTCTTCGAATTCAGCCTCGGCCTGGAAGGCTTTGTCATTTTTCAGAAGGTCGAGCTGTGCCAACTGCTCTGCGATTTGACGTTCGAGATCGCGAAACTCGGCTACCTTGGACATTCTACTGCTCCTGATGGGATTAAGTGCTATGAAATATATCAGGGCGCTCTAAGCTGTCAATGCTCATATGCCAGGATTGAGAAATAAAGCCCGCGCTGCGGGCCTTTTTGTTTTCAAAAGAGTTTTTCTTAACCAATCAACTACCGGCACCACCGCCCTTGGGCTTCGCTTTGATCCAGATCGTTGTAGTTTCCGGGTCAAGTACCTGTACAACATTTCCTTTTGCGTCTAGCACCATGATCTTGCCGTCTCCTCTCGCGCTTTCCATGCGCACATCTGCAGCAGTGCAAGACCCCGTATAAAAATCAATTGGGACATCAACCATTTCGGCTCTCCTTTTGTTGTTATATCTCTATGTTACGAATGAGCCAGGCGAGAGTCTACAACCGAATAAAGATATTTCAAATAACGTCTAAAATATGTTGATCCCACCAGTACTCAATGCGAAAATACAAGCATGGAGAGAAACATATGTTCGAGCTACTCAACAAAGCCCTAATCGCCCAGGCCGTCCTGATTCAAATCATGGCTGCAATGGCTTTTGTCGAATATAAGTTAGCCCTGAACCCAGGCAAGCCCAAGATCGCCCTCAAATACCTGATCCACGTTATCGTCCAGGCATTCGTAACCTTTCTGACCATGATTACAGCAACA
>NZ_AQOH01000397.1 GCF_000364705.1 Pseudomonas fuscovaginae SE-1
GTTGAGTATCTCGTAGTTATTTATGTGCAGGTTCATTTTTTTAATTCTCGCGCTAGGTTGTGAGGGATGTGCAAAGGCTGTTTGGAATTGCTCCTGCCTGACAGCCTTTGCTATTGGGTAAATATTTATTCTTGAGTTTCCTCTAACGCTCTTTCAGAGTTGGATAGATGGTTTCCACCTGAGCCGCCGCTCCCCCCACTTCCCCCATTACATCCACCTCCGCCTCCACAGCCACCAGAACCGCCGCACCCACCTTGTCCGCCAGAGCCTCCATTATTTGCTTGAGGGCTTCTATCGAAACCCGACTGGTTTTTGTAACTAAAGACCATATCTCCGAAACTATCGATATTGTTCATTTTTTTTCTCCGAATAGGATTTTGGGTTTGCCACGGGGTATAAAACGGTGGCGTTAATAGCTATAGATCTTGTGGGATGATGGTGCAATTATGTTGTTTAAATCTGTGGGAATTTTCTCTAATGTTTTCTTGTTCGAGCTGATGGTTTTTGTCGGGTTGAACAGGCGTGGGTATAAAAAACAAGCAGATGAATGTTTTTTTGTAAGAAATTTCCCTCAGTATAAAGAGGGTGCGTTAGTCATCAGGTGATGGACGGGACGTTCTTGAGGAGTATCTGGGGAGGTATACGCTTAAAGTGATGGGGTATCACGGCACACTACACAGCCCTATGGCTTTCCAATATCTGGAATGTTCACAAGGTATTTCTGCCATAGCACGTCACACTGGTCGTGGTGCTGACGCTGCTCAATGTCAGCATCATGCTGTTCTACGCCCTGTGCGGGGCGTGGCTGCTCAGCCGTTTGCAGGGCGGTCACCTGCGAGCGTTCAACCGGGTGACCGGCGGGTTGTCGATGACGCTGGGTGGGGTGTTGGCGTTTTATCGGCGTGGGAATACGGCCTGAGTCCCGGCGTGCGGCTCACTGCTTCGACCAGACAACGTCATCCTTGACCGCGTAGGAATGGCCGTCGCGTCCTCCAGTGCCGCAAAGTGCGTGGGAGGGGGAATCTGCGTGGGCCTGACCCAGACCACGTCATTGTCGACGGCATAGGGACGGCAGATCCTGCCGACTTTTCGACATTCAGCCAGTCCCCTGCCTAGCGGGTCAAAACCGCCGTCAGTTGAGATCGTGCTGCCATCTCCTGCAATGAGTAAGACGCGCGGCGGCGTTCTTGTCAGGAACTGCTGGTAGGATTTTCGGCTCCGATCGTTGAGATAGGGCACCGCGTCCACATTCTCGACAGCGGCGTACTGGCTGGGCGGCGGGACGGGTATTGGCAGGTACTCGGGTTGGACCAGTTGGGCAAGCCGCCCCACACGGGTCAGAAAGGCATCGACCTTGAGCGCCCAGATCGCCAGCCCCTCTGGAAAACCCAGCAGGTTGTGCGAGTTGTCCATGAAGTTGCCATATGCTACCAATTCGGCTTCGCCCCCAGCAGCGGTGTACCTGGCGTACTCGGTGCGCCAGGCCTGCTCGGAAAACACCTTGTCATTGCTGCCATAAAACCAGATGGACGGAATGCGGGTATGTTCGCCGTCATAAGCCGCCGCCTCGGCCATGCTGTGTTCCGAAATCGGGCAATCGGACTCCTTGAGGCCGCCTGCTAAGTTGATCAGTTCCTTGACGTTGGGGACGTCGAGCGCACCGAGGGCCAAGGTGTTGAAGTCTCCGAAGCTCTGGCCTGCCACGACGATGCGTTGACCGTCGATGGTAGGGCCGGGCCGTCATGTAGTGGATGACGGAGCGAATGTCCCTGGGCTTCTTGTCGCCATCGGAACCGTGGTTCATGACCGCCAAGGGAAACGGGCCAGGGCCGTTGGGCGTCAATACCGTCAGTTGCAGGGTCACAGGCCGCCCGTTATCCACGGACACATTGAGTCCACGTTCATTCATGGAGGCAGGCGGCATCTTGATGGCATCCGCGTCCTCGTTCGCAGCGTAGACAGGATTCAGGCCTGGCAACAGGGCGCACAACAGGATGGCAAGGCTGGGTTTGAGTCGGGCTGGCATGAGTGGCTCACTGGATCGTCCTGAGCGAGGGGCCGCCCAGCAATGGCGCCGTGTTCCAGCGAGTTGGCGCTCGGAGAGGCGTCAGCGCCCACCGATGTCTTGTTCCAGAGATATTTCCAAATGAAATATCGTCGTCAGAGCGATTCTGGCAAAGCCACCAACCCTGTAGGTGCCAGCTTGCTGGCTCCTACAGGGACTGCTTCTACAGAACAGCCCTGATGGCCTCAGACCTTCGGGTCCTCATGCGTCTTGAGCGGGTGCGCATACTGCGGCTTGAGCTTGCCATCCTTGTCCAGCAGCCAGGCGTCAAGGATCTCGCGCACCACCGGGCCGGCGACCCGGCCACCGGCCTCGCCGTTCTCGATCATCACCGAAATCACGATCTGCGGGTCTTCCGCCGGGGCGAAGCCAACGAACAGGGCGTTGTCGCGGTGACGCTCGGCGGTCTTCAGGCGGTCGTAGCGCTCGCCCTGCTTGATCGCCACCACCTGCGCGGTACCACTCTTGCCGGCGATCCGGTATTGCGCACCTTGCGCCGCCGCCCGGGCGATACCGCGCGGGTCGTGCATCACCAGCTGCATGGCGTAGTTGACCTGCTCCCATTCGCGCGAATCGCGCAGGACCAGGTTCGGGATCGGATGCTCGTCCACGGGTGCCACCTGGCCGACTGTCTTTGCCAGGTGCGGACGGTTCCACACGCCCTTGTTGGCGATCAGCGTGGTGGCCTGGGCCAGTTGCAGCGGGGTGACCTGCATATAACCCTGGCCGATGCCGAGGATCACCGTTTCGCCGGGGAACCAGGCCTGGCGGCGTGTCGCGCGTTTCCACTCGCGTGAGGGCATCAGGCCGGGGGATTCCTCGAACATGTCCAGAGAGACCTTTTGGCCGAGGCCGAACTTGTCCAGGTACTCGTGCAGGCGGTCGATGCCGAGCTTGTTGGCCAGGTCATAGAAGTAGGTGTCGTTGGAGCGCATGATCGCCGCGTTCAGGTCGACCCAGCCGTCACCGCTGTGGTTCCAGTTGCGGTACTTGTGGTCGACGTTCGGCAGCTGGAAATAACCGGGGTCGAACACCCGCGTCGTCGGCGAGATCACGCCGCTGTCGAGGCCGGCGATCGCCACTTCCGGCTTGATCGTCGAGCCCGGCGCATAGAGCCCGCGCAACGCGCGGTTGAACAGCGGGCGGTCGATGGAGTCGCGCAGGGCCGAATAGTCCTTGGCGCGGATGCCGGTGACGAACAGGTTGGGGTCGAAGCTCGGCTTGCTGACCATCGCCAGCACTTCGCCGGTCTTCGGATCGATCGCCACCACCGAACCACGGCGGTCGCCCAGGGCGTTCTCGGCGGCTTCCTGCAGCTTGATGTCCAGGCTCAGGACGATGTTCTTGCCGGGAATCGGATCGGTGTGCCTGAGCACGCGCATGATCCGGCCCTGGGCGTTGGTCTCGACTTCCTCGTAGCCGACGTGGCCGTGCAGTTCGCTTTCGTAGAAACGCTCGATGCCCGTCTTGCCGATCGATTGGGTGCCGCGATACTCCACCGGGTCGAGTTGCTTGATTTCCTTCTCGTTGATCCGCCCTACATAGCCCACCGAGTGGGCGAAGTGGTCGCCCAGCGGATAATGGCGGACGAACTGCGGCTCGACCTCGATCCCCGGCAGCTTGAACTCGTTCACCGCCAGCAGGGCGATCTGCTGCTCGGTCAGTTCGTAGAGCAGGGTCACCGGTTCGAACGGGTGACGCGACTGCTTGAGCGCCTTGGCGAACACCGTGCGGTCTTCTTCCGGCAGGTTGAGCACGCTCATCACCGTATCCAGCACCTGGGCGACATTGCCGGCGCGTTCGCGGGTCAGGGTCATGTTGAAGCTCGGCTGGTTGTCGGCCAGCACTTCACCGTTGCGGTCGTAGATGATCCCGCGCTCCGGTGGGATCGGCAGGACATGAACGCGGTTGTTCTCCGAAACGGTGGAGTTGTAGCTGAACTCGACGACCTGGAGGAAGTACAGGCGGCCCACCAGGGCGCCGGCCAGGCCCAGCACCAGCAGCCCGCAGGCGATCAGGCGCTTGTTGACCAGGCGTTTTTCGGTCTCGTGATCCTTGAGATGAATGGGATCGGACATGCGGAACCTGTCTCGTGCAAAGAAAATTGACTATGAAAGTGGCGGCTAATAGAGAAAATGCATAGCTGGCTATTAAATCGGCGCACAAGATAGCAAGAAGCACCGGATTCAGGGGCTTTATTGGCGCGGCATCCGCCAAAAGGCGGGGAGGTCGGGTGGTGAGAGCCCGCAATCCCTTCGACGACATCGCGGTACAAATGTTTCCAGATATTTCTATTGTTGATGTTATATCGTATCGAATTTAGATTCTGCCGCCTCATCCCTCTCCGTAAGTTATCGATATGACGCCCATTTCCGGGCCGCTCGCCTCATCGGCTGGCCCCAACCTTCGTCTCTGCGCCATCGATGCGTTGCGTGGCTTTGTCATGCTGTGCATGGTGGTCGACCATGTTCGTGAAACTTTTTTCATGCATCGCCAGGTCAGCGATCCGATCGATGCGTTGACGGTCGCGCCAGACCTGTTTTTCACCCGTTTGCTCGCCACCCTCTGTGCGCCGGTGTTCATCTTCCTGACCGGTCTGTCGGCCTTTCTCTACAGCCAGAAACACAGCGCCCGGGATACCTCGATGTTCCTGCTCAAGCGCGGGATCTTCCTGGTGCTGCTGGAACTGACCCTGGTCTGCTTCGCCTGGAACGGCGAGTTTCCACCCAAGACCCTGTGGCTGCAGGTGATCTGGTGCATCGGCATCTGCATGATCGTGCTGGCCGGCCTGCTGCACCTGCGGCGGGCCTGGCTGGTGTTGCTCGGGCTGGTGATCGTTGCTGGCCACAACCTGCTCGATGGCGTGGTGCTGGGGCCGGAGTCGCCGTACTTCATCCCCTGGTCGATGTTGCACCAGAAGGTGTTCATCCAGCTCACCGAGTACACCCGTGCCCGGACCACCTACCCGGTGCTGCCCTGGATCGGCGTGATCCTGCTCGGCTGGAGTATCGGCCCATGGTTCGCCGGCAGTGTCGAATCGGCGGTGCGGCGTGCGCGCCTGCTGAAACTGGGCGGCGGCCTGCTGCTGGCCTTCGTGTCGATCCGCTACCTGAATGTCTACGGTGACGCGCCCTGGGTGCACACCGGCGACAGCCTGCGCACGTTGATGAGCTTCCTGAGTGCCAGGAAGTACCCACCGTCGCTGATGTTCCTGCTGCCGACCCTGGGTGTCGGCCTGTTGCTGCTGGCGCTGTTCGAGAAGCTGCGGCAGAGCAGGGCGGTGGCCATCCTGGCGATCTATGGCGGGGCGCCGATGTTCTTCTACCTCCTGCACCTGTATGTGCTGAAGGCGATGTACCTGCCGGCGTTCGCCCTGTGGGGCGCGACCGAGGACGAGGTCTATGCGTTCACTCAACTGTCCAGCATCTGGCTGCTGAGTGTGCTGCTGGGCCTCGTCCTGTTCTTCCCGACGCGCTGGTTCGCCCGGCTCAAGCAGCGGCGGCGGGATATCGCCTGGCTCAAGTACCTTTGATTCTCGTGTCTTGAGGTGTCAGCGAGGGCCTTCACGTCGATTCGCCAGGCCATGGCTGCGCCCATTCGTCGCAAGGCCGCGGCGGCCTTTGTCCGTGACTTCGTCGAACGGCGCAAAGTCGAAGGTTTTGTGCGCTCTGCGTTGGTCCGCAGTGGCCGGAGCGATGTTACTGTGGCACCGCCTGCGTGAAAAACCGGGTCCGTCCCCTGACAACAACTGCAAGACGCGCGAAAGCGCTTATCGAGATTGAGGTAGATCAATGGCCAAGGCCGCCGATGTCGTTGTGCAATGCCTGGAAAACGAAGGTGTCGAGTATGTGTTCGGCATTCCCGGCGAGGAAAACCTCGACCTGCTGGAGTCCCTGCGCAAGTCGCCGATCAAGCTGGTCCTGACCCGTCATGAACAGTCCGCCGGCTTCATGGCCGCCACCTATGGCCGCCTGACCGGCAAGACCGGCGTCAGCCTGTCGACCCTCGGCCCCGGTGCCACCAACCTGGTGACCGCCAGCGCCTACGCCTACCTGGGCGGCATGCCGATGATGATGATCACCGGCCAGAAGCCGATCAAGAAGTCCAAGCAGGGCCGGTTCCAGATCATCGACGTCTGCGGCATGATGGACCCGATCACCAAGTACACCCACCAGTTCGCCTCGGCCGACAACATTCCGGCGCGCATGCGCGAAGCCTTCCGCCTGGCCGAAGAAGAGAAGCCGGGCGCGGTGCACCTGGAACTGCCGGAAGACATCGCCGCCGAGCAGACCGACTCGATGCCGATCCCGCCGAGCCTGCACCGCCGTCCGCTGGCCGAGCACAAGGCGGTCGAGGCTGCCGTGGAAAAACTGCAGAAGGCCCGCAGCCCGATCCTGGTGATCGGCGCCGGCGCCAACCGCAAGATGACCGCCAAGGTCCTCAAGCAACTGATCGACCAGACCGGCATCCCGTTCATCACCACCCAGATGGGCAAGGGCGTGGTCGACGAGCGTCATCCGCGCTTCCTCGGCAACGCCGCCCTGTCCTCCGGTGACTTCGTGCACCGCGCGGTCGAGGCCGCCGACCTGATCGTCAACATCGGCCACGACGTGATCGAGAAGCCGCCATTCTTCATGGTCCGTGGCGGTACCGAAGTCATCCACATCAACTTCCGCTCCGCCGAAGTCGACGCCGTGTACTTCCCGCAGATCGAAGTGATCGGCGACATCGCCAATGCCGTCTGGCAGATCGGCGAAGCCCTGGGCGACAACCCGCACTGGGACTTCAGCCGCCTGATGGCGATTCGCGAGGCCAACGAGGCGCAGATCGCCGAAGGCGCCGACGACAACCGTTTCCCGGTCTACCCGCAACGCCTGGTCGCCGACATCCGTCGCGTGCTGCCGTCCGAAGGCATCGTTGCCCTGGACAACGGCATCTACAAGATCTGGTTCGCCCGCAACTACAAGGCGCACAAGCCCAACACCGTGCTGCTGGACAACGCCCTGGCGACCATGGGCGCCGGCCTGCCGTCGGCGATGGCGGCGCACCTGGTGCACCCGGATCGCCCGGTGATCTCGGTCTGCGGCGACGGCGGTTTCATGATGAACAGCCAGGAGCTGGAAACGGCCGTGCGCCTGGGCATGCACATCACCGTGGTGATCCTGCGCGACGACGGCTACGGGATGATCCGCTGGAAGCAGGCGAACATGGGCTTCACCGATTTCGGCCTGGACTACGGCAACCCGGATTTCGTCAAGTACGCCGAAGCCTATGGTGCCAACGGTCACCGGGTGGAAAGCGCCGAAGGCCTGCTGCCGTTGCTCGAGCACTGCATCAAGACCCCGGGCGTGCACGTGATCGACTGCCCGGTCGACTACTCGGAGAATGACTTCATTCTCAACAGCGAGCTCAAGCGTCGCGCCCTGCTGGTTTAAACCCAGAGCCGGGCTGCACTCAGATCACATGAGCCAGGTGCAGCTCGGTCAGCGACAGGGCCTTGAGGTCGGCCAGCCGCGGATCGCGACGATCGCGTGGATGTGGCAGGTCGACCGCCAGGGTCTGGCGAATGCGGCTGGGGCGGTTATCCATCACCAGCACCCGGTCGCTGAGGTATAGCGCCTCGTCGACATCGTGAGTGACCAGCAGCAGGGCGATGCCATGCCGCTGGGCCAGTTGCAGGAGCAAGTCCTGCAGCTTCATGCGGGTAAAGGCGTCCACCGCGCTGAATGGCTCGTCCAGCAACAATACCTTCGGTTTCGAATACAGCCCGCGGGCAATCGCCACCCGTTGCGCCATGCCGCCGGACAGCGCCTTGGGCAACGCCTGGGCGAAACCGGCCAGTCCGACTTCCTCGATCAGTTGCGTGACCCAGGCGCGGTCGTAGTGCGCGTCCTCGCTGAAACCGATGTTCTGCTCCACGGTCAGCCAGGGCATCAGGCGCGGTTCCTGGAAGACGAAGGCAATGGGCGCGGTGGTGTGTTTCAGTTCGCCTTCGAAGTCCTTTTCCAACCCGGCGACGATCCGCAGCAGCGTGCTCTTGCCGCAGCCGCTGGGGCCCAGCAGGCTGACGGCTTCCCCGGCGTGCAGTTGCAGGCTGACCTGCCTGAGCACCGTGGTCTGGGCAAACGCCTTGCGTTCGACATGGAGGTCCAGCAGCGATTCGCTCATGTTCAAGACTCCCGACCCTGGCCGGAGAACGTGTCGCGCCAGGCCAGTAAACGTTTTTCCAGGCCGGCCAGCAGGCCGTCGCTGAGTTTGCCGAGCAGCGCCAGGACGATGATCGCCGCCAGCACGATATCCGGCCGCGAGGTTTCCCGGCCGTCGCTGAGCAGGTAGCCCAGGCCCTTGGTCGCGGCGATCAGCTCGGCCGCGACCAGAAACATCCAGGCCAGGCTCATGCCACTGCGCAGGCCGGTGAACAGGCCGGGCAGGGCGGCTGGCAGCAGGATGCGGCGCACCAGCCGGTAGCGGCTGAAACCGAGCATCTGCCCGACCTCGACCAGCTTGCGGTCGATGTTGCGGATCGCCGCGACGCCGTTGAGGTACACCGGGAAAAACGCACCGATGGCGATCAGGACGATTTTCGAGGTCTCGTCGATGCCCAGCCACAACAGCAGCAAGGGCACCCAGGCCAGGCTCGGGATCGAGCGCAGGCCGGCGAACGTCGGCTCCAGGTAGGCCTCGGCTTCCCGGCTCAGGCCGACCCAGGCGGCGAACACCAGGGCCAGGCCGGTGCCGATGGCGAAGCCGCTGAGCACTCGCAGCAGGCTGGCGCCGATGTGCTTCCACAGCGCCCCTTCACCGAGGTCGCGCAGGGTCAGGAGGATGTCGCTGGGTGCCGGCATCTGGTAGGCGGGCACCCAGCCGAGGCGAACCACTGTCTCCAGCAGGGCGATGATCAGCACCGGCAGCAGCAGTCCCTTGAGTCGCCGTGGCCAGGCCGATGGTGTGTCGGCCGTCGGCGCAGGCGTGTCCAGGGTGGCAGGCAGGGCTTTGCTCTTGGCGTTCATGGGCGCTCCAGGCGGCGGTTACGGGTGGGCGACCGCGACAGGGTTGAAACGGCTGTCGATCAACTGATCGATCACCTGGTCGACGTTCACCCCGCGACGCACCAGTTCCTCGGACACCAGGATCGGTGCGGCGGCTTTCGACGCCACCAGGTCCTGTGGGCCGAGGCGGGGGTTGTTCAGGTCGGTGCGCGACAGTTGCAGCTTGGCGACATCCAGCGGCAGACCGGACTCCTTGGCCAGCAGGCCGGCCAGTTCGTCAGGGTTGTGCAGAGCCCACGCTCGGGCTTTTTCGTAGGCACCGAGCACGGTTTCGATGGTCTGCGGATGCTCCTGGGCAAACTTCTCGGTGACGCTGATCACTCCGTAGCTGTTGAAGTTGGGGTTGCGGTAGAGCAGGCGCGAGCCGGCCTGGAGTTCGCTGGCGGCCATGTGCGGGTCGAGTCCGGCCCAGGCGTCGACGTCGCCTTTTTCCAGGGCGGTGCGGCCATCCGGGTGTTGCAGGTGCACCAGTTCCACGTCGTTCTTGCCCAGGCCGGCCTGCTGCAGGGCGCGCAGGGTGAACAGGTACGGGTCGGTGCCCTTGGTGGCGGCGATCTTCTTGCCCTTGAGGTCGGCCAGGCTCTTGTAGGGTGAGTCCTTGCGCACCAGCAGCGCGGTCCATTCAGCCCGGCTGTAGACATACACCGACTTGATCGGGCTGCCGTTGGCCCGGCTTAGCACGGCGGCGAGGCTGGCGGAGGAGCCGAAATCGACACCGCCGCTATTGAGGTATTCCAGGGAACGGTTGCTGCCCTGGCTCAGGACCCAGGTGACCCGGGTCTGGGGCAAGGCTTTTTCCAGCCAGCCAAAGTGCCGCAGCGCCAGGCTCACGGGCGAGTAGTAGGCGTAGTCCAGCTTGATCTCGGCCGGTGTGGTTTCGGCGGCCTGGGCCAGCGGTTGCAGGCCGAGTACCAGCGCTGCGGCGGCGGCCAGCAGACGGGCGGCCTGGGTGATCGGATTGAGGGCTTTCATTGGATGCTCCAGGGAGAGGGCTGCAAGGCTTATTCTTAATTAAGCAGTCAAGATGCCAGTTAGCTGCTTAAAAGGAATAATGCAGGCTCTGTGCCAGTTGTGGGCAAGGCTGTTGGGCCTCTTTGCGGGCAAGCCACGCTCCTACGGATTTTGTGTCGTACATAAGGGGTGCATACGATCAAAACCTTTAGGAGCGTGGCTTGCCAGAGATCCGACAGCCTTGCGCCAAACCATGGAATCACCCACCGGAGGAGCGCCGCTGTTCGTTTGCAGGCACTCTGTTGAATCGCTGTTGCTCCAGCAACATGACAAAAATGTTTCAAAAAGTGTTGCTGCTGGCCGTTTCGACCCGGCATGCTGACGGGCTTGTTCTCCCGCGCGAAGATCCGTCCCCCATGTCCACCGTGGCCGCCCACTCGACCGATTCCGCCTCCCGCCGTGCGGCGACAATCCTGGCGCTGGATGGGCTGTTCATCTTCGGCCTGTCGCTGCAAGCCAGTGTCGTGCTTGGTGGCAATGCGGTGATCATCGCCGGGGGGCTCATGGCCTTGCGCTATGTTTCGGAAATGTTCCTCAGTCCTTTGGGCGGGCGGGTCGCCGACCGTTATGGCGTGGTGCGCATGCTGTTGCTGTTCTCGATGCTCAGTGGCCTGGCCCTGGCGGCTTTCTGCGGCCTTGGTCACCGCGACCACGGTGAGCGGCGAGCTGCCGTGAGCGCGTTCGACGGCTACACAAGCGCCTCCTCCCGCGGTTATTCTGGCGGTTCAGAGTGACCAGGCGACGGGGGAAGGGTGCAATGGAGAAAGTCATCGTCATCACCGGTGGCAGCCGTGGTATCGGCGCGGCGACGGCGTTGTTGGCGGCACAGCAGGGCTATCGCATCTGCATCAATTACCTGCGGGACGAAGACGCGGCCCATCGGGTGCAGGAACAGGCGCGCGCGCTGGGGGCCCAGGCGATCACGGTGCGTGCCGATGTCAGCGACGAAGACGGGGTGGTCCACCTGTTCCAGCGGGTCGACGCCGAGCTCGGGCCGGTCACCGCACTGGTGAACAATGCCGGGACGGTGGGGCACAAGTCGCGGGTCGACGAGATGTCCGAGTTTCGTATGCTGCGGACCCTGAAGACCAACGTGCTGGGGCCGATGCTCTGTGCCAAGCATGCGGTGTTGCGCATGTCGCCGCGCCATGGCGGGCAGGGCGGCAGTATCGTCAACGTGTCGTCGGCGGCGGCGCGGCTCGGTTCGGCGAACGAGTATGTCGACTACGCGGCCTCCAAGGGCGCGCTCGACACCTTTACCCTGGGCCTGTCGAAGGAACTGGCGGGGGAGGGCATCCGGGTGAATGCCGTGCGTCCCGGGTTCATCTTCACCGAGTTTCATGCGCTGAGCGGCGATCCTGATCGCGTCAGCAAGCTGGAACCGGGGATTCCCATGGGGCGGGGCGGGCGTGCCGAGGAGGTGGCCGAGGGCATTATCTGGTTGCTGTCGGACAAGGCCTCGTACACCACCGGGACTTTCCTCGACCTGGCGGGCGGGCGCTGAGCCTAATCAATCCATCTGCTGCGCACCGCCCTTGTGGGAGCCGGGGGGATCGCATTCATCCCCAGCAGGGTGGATTCAGAAGGAACGCACGATCCGCCCCAACGTCTCCATGGCCTTTTCCGCCGCCTCGTTCCACGGGCTCCCGTAATTGAGGCGAATGCAGTTGCGAAAGCGCCGCGCCGGCGAGAAGATCGGCCCCGGTGCAATGCTGATGCCCTGGGCCAACGCCATCTGGAACAGCTTCAACGAGTCCATCTGCTCCGGCAACTCCAGCCAGAGGAAATACCCACCGGCCGGTTGGCTGACCCGGGTCTGCGCCGGGAAGTAGCGGGCGATCGCCGCGAGCATCGCGCTCTGCTGTTCCTCCAGCGCATAGCGCAGACGCCGCAGGTGACGATCGTAGCCACCGTGCTGCAGGTAGTCGGCGATGGCCGCCTGGGCCGGCATCGAGGCGCACAGCGAGGTCATCAGCTTCAGCCGTTCGATCTTCTGCGCATAGCGCCCGGCCGCGACCCAGCCGATGCGATAGCCGGGGGCCAGGCTCTTGGCGAACGAGCCGCAGTGCATCACCAGCCCCTCGCTATCGAAGGCCTTGGCCGGCTTGGGCGCCTGCTGCCCGTAGTACAGCTCGGCGTAGACATCGTCCTCGATCAGCGGCACCTGGTGCTCGCGCAGCAGTTCCACCAGCGCCTGTTTTTTCGCCTCGGGCATGGTCGCGCCCATGGGGTTCTGGAAACTGGTCATGCACCACACGGCCTTGATCGGGTGCTTTTCCAGGTTCTGCGCCAGCACGCCGAGGTCGATACCGTCGCGCGGATGCACGGGGATCTCCACGGCCTTGAGCTTCAGGCGTTCCAGCACCTGCAGGCAGGCGTAGAACGCCGGGGCCTCGATGGCCACCAGGTCGCCGGGTTCGGTCACGGCCTGCAGGCACAGGTTCAGGGCCTCCAGCGCGCCGTTGGTGATCAGCAGTTCCTCCATGGGCAGCATCAGCCCGCCGACCATGTAGCGCAGGGCGATCTGCCGACGCAGTTGCGGGTTGCCCGGCGACAGGTCGGTGACCACCATGCGTGGGTCCATCTCGCGGCTGGCGCTGGCCAGCGAGCGGGCCAGGCGTTGCAGCGGGAACAGCGTCGGGCTGGGGAAGGCCGAGCCGAAGGGCACGGTGGTGGGGTCCTTGATCGAGTCGAGCACCGAGAACACCAGTTCGCTGACGTCGACCTCGGTGGATTCGTGCACCTGGCTGCTGATCACCGGCTCCGAGAACGGGCTCGGCGCATGGGTGTTGACGAAGTACCCCGAGCGCGGCCGGGCTCGGATCAGTCCACGGCGTTCCAGCAGGTAGTAGGCCTGGAACACCGTGGACGGGCTGACGCCGTAGGTCTGACTGGCGTAGCGGACCGACGGCACTCGCTGGCCGGGGCCGAGGACCCCGGAGCGGATCAGTTCGGCGATGTCGTCGGCGAATTTTTCGTAGCGTTTCATGGTGACTTGGCTCATTGGATACGGGCACGCAAAGCAGATGTTCTGGCACTTGAGGGAGCCCCGCTTGCTGTAGGAGCGGGCTTGCTGGCGATAGCGGTGTGTCAGATCAGGCAGTGCCAACGGGCAGATCGCTATCGCCAGCGAGCCAGCTCCTACAGTGCCGGGATTCTATGTCATCAACGGTTCATCGGCGCGACGAAACGGCTGTTTGCCACGCTGTGGACACTTGGCTCATCGATGTCGACCAGCCGGAAGGCAAGCTCTTGGGAACTGCTCTTCGCACGCTCGGCGGTCATCGCCACCGATACCGGGAAGTCGGCGATCTCGCCGGCCGCCAGGCTCAGTTCGGTACGGCCCTGCAACTGGAAACCCTCGCCGTCGATCAGTTCCAGGCGGTACTGCTGGCGCTGCTGGGTCTTGTTGATGACCTTGAGGCTATAGATGTTCTCGATCTGCCCCAGGCTGTTCTCGCGGAACAGGCCACGGTCCTTGCTGACGTCCAGCGACACCATCGGCCGCTGCACCAGCGCCACCGCCAGTGTGCCGATCATGATCAGCAGCACGGCGCTGTAGCCGATCAGGCGCGGTCGCAGCAGGTGGGTCTTGCCACCCTGCAACTGATGCTCCGACGTGTAGCGGATCAGGCCGCGGGCGTAGTTCATCTTGTCCATGATCGAGTCGCAGGCGTCGATGCAGGCGGCGCAGCCGATGCATTCCATTTGCAGGCCGTCGCGGATGTCGATGCCGGTGGGGCAGACCTGCACGCACATCCGGCAGTCGATGCAGTCGCCGAGTCCGACGCTGGCCGGCGCCACTTCGCGCTTGCGCGGGCCGCGGTTCTCGCCGCGCGCGGCGTCGTAGGAGATGGTCAGCGTGTCCTTGTCGAACATCACGCTCTGGAAGCGCGCATAGGGGCACATGTGCATGCACACCGCTTCGCGCAGCCAGCCGGCATTGATGTAGGTGGCGCCGGTGAAGAACAGCACCCAGAACAGGCTGACGCCGCCCAGTTGCAGGCTCACCAGCTCCTGCACCAACGGGCGGATCGGCGTGAAGTAGCCGACGAAGGTCAGCCCGGTGATCAGGCTGATCGCCAGCCACAGGGTGTGCTTGGCGGCGCGCCGGGCCAGCTTGTTCGGTCCCCAGGGCGCGGCCTGCAGCTTGATACGCTGGTTGCGCTCGCCTTCGGTGACTTTCTCGCACCACATGAACAGCCAGGTCCAGGAACTTTGCGGGCAGGTGTAGCCGCACCAGACGCGGCCGGCGAACACGGTGATGGCGAACAGGCCGAAGGCGCAGATGATCAGCAGCGCCGAAAGCAGGATGAAATCCTGCGGCCAGAAGGTCGCGCCGAAGATATGGAACTTGCTGTTGGCCAGGTCCCAGAGCACGGCCTGGCGGCCGCCCCAGTTCAACCAGACGGTGCCGAAGAACAGCAGGAACAGGAAGCCCGCGCCGCTGATGCGCAGGCTGCGGAACAGGCCGGTGAAACTGCGGGTGTGAATCAGGTTGTCGCTGGACTTGGCCTTCATCTTGTCGGGGCGCGAAGGCTCGAAGGTGTCAACTAACTGGACGGGGATTCTTTCGCTCATGATCTGTCGCTCGTCAGCCTCCATCAGGCCTGGACACTATGCCGAGCGAACTGTTTGCATAACAGACTCAGGTATTTGATTAAAAAGCGGATCAGGTGCGCCGGGCGACGCCCCTGCGACAACTTGCCATACCCGGCGCGACCCGCGCCGGGCCAAGCCCACCCGCGCCTGGCACAGGAGCTGGGCGAGCAGGCTGACACGGGTCAATCAAATCACCGAATCACTCGACGTGGCCTTCACATGGTGGCGGCCGTCGAACGCCCCGGCGACGGTCAGGGCGTCGGCCTCGGCCTCGGTGATCCAGATTTCCCGGCCGTCGAGTTCGGCGCGGGACATGCTTCTGGCGTCGTCGGTGGTGATTTTCACGTCCCTGGCCGGGCCGCTGACACGGATGTCGTTTTCCTGCAGCGTGCAGGTCTGAGTGGATCGATCAATGTGCACGGGCATGGTGTGCTCCTTTTTCTCGGGCTGACAGGATTTAGGGTGTCGCTGCCGGCCATCGTTCGATGCCGCCGATTAGCGGTCGTGGGGCGAACCGAGGGCGGCGTGCCGCTGTCCACCGTTTGTCGAACCCAGAGAGATACTGTGGACATGGACGCCTGGTGGCACACCGTCTGGATAACCTTGCAAGCCGAATTCGCCGATATAGGTGATGTACGGGAGGTGACGCGCATCACCTTGCGCCTGCTGATCGCCGCGCTGCTGGGCGGCGTGCTCGGCTTCGAGCGCGAGCAGAAGGGCAAGGCCGCAGGTGTGCGTACGCACATGCTGGTGGCCTTGGGGGCGGCGTTGTTCGTCCTGGTGCCGCAGGTATCCGGCGCACAGGCCGATGCGATGAGCCGGGTGGTCCAGGGCGTGATTGCCGGCATCGGCTTCCTGGGGGCCGGCACGATCCTCAAGGGCCATGCCGACGAAGCGGGTCAGCATGTCAAGGGCCTGACCACCGCTGCGGGATTATGGATGACTGCCGCCATCGGGGTGGCGGCGGGGCTGGGCCGCGAGGCAACGGCGGTGCTCAGTACGGTGCTGGCGTTGGCGGTGTTCAGCCTGATGCCGAAGATCGTGCGGCTGCTGGAAAAGAACCCGTCCTGAATGCCCGCCTGACCTTGTAGGAGCAGAGCTTGCTCGCGAAAGCGATCGTGCGGACATCGCGGCATGTGGCTGAGTGGCCGACGTTGTCGGTTCGCGGGCAAGCCACGCTCCTACCGGCAGCGTGCAGGTCTCGCGGGTTGTCTATGCTTGCTTCGCGATCACCGGCGGCATGGTGGTCGGTGGATCGATCTTGGGCGGCGGGGTGCTCTCCGGTGGTTCCCGTTCGGGCACCGGCTGCGGTTCGGTCGGGGGCAGGGTCGGCTGGTCGATGTTGGGATCGGGAGTTTCTGCCGGAATCGGAATGTTCATGAGGGCTCCTCCGTGCATTGCCATCTGGTGCAGTGGTTGACCCTTTTTTAACGCGATCGACTGCATTTTCTGGACGAGCGGCTCCTTCGCCAAATCCGTCTGAACTTTTGCGCGACCGTCCGGCTCCGACCTTGAGCGGCCTTTTTCAGGATGGAGCCGGTCGTGACCCATCATGATCACGCAAGCTGGAGCGTCCACAGGACGTAGGGAGTGATGCTCGATGACAACCGATAAACCGCTGGATGAGCAGGTCAGCGAAGTCCTGCCGTTGTCCCAGGCGCTATTGCTGCCGCGCATCGCCATCGAGAATGTGATGCCGACCATCGACGGCGGGCAGTTCGCGGTCAAGGCCGTGGTCGGGGAGACAGTGACGGTGAGCGCGCGGGTGTTCGCCGATGGCCATGACAAGCTGGCGGTGCGCCTGGCCTGGAAGCCGGTCGAGGCCGGCGACTGGCAGCGCGTGGCGATGTCCGACAAAGGCAACAATCATTGGCAGGGTCGGCTGCGGCTCGGCGGTCAGGGCCGTTACGTCTACCGGATAGAGGCCTGGTTCGACCAGTTCGGCAGTTACTGCTACGAACTGGAGAAGAAGTTCGTCGCCGGGGTGCCCATCGACCTGGAGCTGCGGGAAGGTCGCGAGCATGTGCGCCAGGCCAGCGAGCGCAGCCAGGGTGAGTTGGCCGAACGTCTGGCGGCGCTGTACGACGAACTGGGGCAGCGTTCGAATGACGGCCAGGTCGAGTGCTTCCTCAAGCCCGCCACCGCCCTGCTGATGCGCCAGGCCGATCACCAGGCCTATCTCAGCCACAGTCCTGATTTCGCCCTGGATGTGGAGCGCCAGTTGGCGCAGTTCGCCAGTTGGTACGAACTGTTTCCGCGTTCGGTCACCGATGATGCCGCGCGTCATGGCACGTTCAACGATGTGCATGCGCGCCTGCCGGCGATCCGCGACATGGGCTTCGATGTGCTGTACTTTCCGCCGATCCATCCCATCGGCCGTCGCCATCGCAAGGGGCCGAACAACTCGCTCACCGCCGGCCCCGATGACCCGGGCAGCCCCTATGCCATCGGTAGCGAGGACGGCGGGCACGAGGCGATTCATCCGCAACTGGGCAGTCGAGAGGACTTCCGTCGGCTGCTGGCCGCCGCCGCCGAGCACGGTCTGGAGATCGCCCTGGACTTCGCCATCCAGTGCTCCCAGGACCACCCCTGGCTGCGGCAGCACCCCGGCTGGTTCAACTGGCGGCCGGATGGCACGATCAAGTACGCCGAGAACCCGCCAAAAAAATACCAGGACATCGTCAACGTCGACTTCTATGCCGCCGACGCCGTACCGAGCCTGTGGATCGAGCTGCGCGACATCGTGCTCGGCTGGGTCGAGGAGGGCGTGAAGATCTTTCGCGTCGATAACCCGCACACCAAGCCGTTGCCGTTCTGGCAATGGCTGATCGCCGATGTCCGCGGTCGTTGTCCGGAGGTGATCTTTCTCGCCGAGGCCTTCACCGCGCCGGCGATGATGGCGCGGCTGGGCAAGATCGGTTACTCCCAGAGCTATACCTATTTCACCTGGCGCAACACCAAGGCCGAACTGGCCAGCTATTTCACCGAATTGAACCAGTCGCCGTGGCGCGAGTGCTACCGGCCGAACTTCTTCGTCAACACCCCGGATATCAATCCGGCCTTCCTGCACGAGTCGGGGCGGGCCGGGTTTCTCATCCGCGCGGCCCTGGCGACCATGGGCTCGGGCCTGTGGGGCATGTATTCGGGATTCGAGATCTGCGAGTCGGCACCGTTGCCGGGTAAGGAAGAGTACCTGGACTCGGAGAAATACCAGATCCGCCCACGGGACTACAGCGCGTCGGGCAACATCATTGCCGAGATCGCCCAGCTCAACCGTATCCGTCGCCAGCACCCGGCCTTGCAGACGCACCTGGGGCTGCAGGTCTACAACGCCTGGAACGACAACATCCTGTACTTCGGCAAGCGCACCGCCGACCGCAGCAGCTTCATTCTGGTGGCGGTCAGCCTCGACCCGCACAACGCCCAGGAGGCGCATTTCGAACTGCCGCTGTGGGAGTTCGGTCTGCCCGACGACGCCCAGACCCGCGGCGAAGACCTGATGAACGGCCATACCTGGACCTGGTACGGCAAGACCCAGTGGATGCGTATCGAACCCTGGCACCAGCCGTTCGGGATCTGGCGCATCACTCCAGGTTGATGCGCAGCTACCGGGTAGTCACGGTCATGAGGAAATTCGTGGTGGCGAGGGGGCTTGCCCCCGCTGGGTCGCAGAGCGGCCCCAGGACCGGCTGGCATGCCCTGTCGGGAAAAATGCGTGCAGCGGTTCTACGACGGCTGCGCCGCCGAGCGGGGGCGAGCCCCCTCGCCACTTGGAGAGTGTTCGTTGTTCATTGCCGTGTGTTCAGGGCAGTGATCCTTAACAAAGGAGTCCATCATGGCGAAGAAAGCCCGCCCAGCAACCTTCATCAACGACCCGCTCTGGTACAAGGACGCGGTCATCTACCAGGTCCATGTGAAGTCCTTTTTCGATTCCAACAACGACGGGATCGGCGACTTTCCCGGCCTGATCGCCAAGCTCGACTACATCGCCGACCTCGGCGTCAACACCATCTGGCTGCTGCCGTTCTACCCCTCGCCACGTCGCGACGATGGCTACGATATCGCCGAGTACCGTGGCGTACACCCGGACTACGGCACCCTGGCCGACGCCCGGCGCTTTATCGCCGAGGCGCACAAGCGTGGCCTGCGGGTGATCTGCGAGCTGGTGATCAACCACACCTCCGACCAGCATCCGTGGTTCCAGCGGGCGCGTCGGGCCAAGCGCGGCTCCAGTGCGCGGGACTTCTACGTCTGGTCCGACACCGACGACAAGTACGACGGCACCCGGATCATCTTTCTCGACACCGAGAAGTCCAACTGGACCTGGGATCCGGTGGCCGGCCAGTACTTCTGGCATCGCTTCTATTCGCACCAACCGGACCTGAACTTCGACAACCCGCAGGTGATGAAGGCCGTGCTGTCGGTAATGCGCTACTGGCTCGACATGGGTGTCGACGGCCTGCGCCTGGACGCCATTCCCTACCTGATCGAGCGCGATGGCACCAACAACGAGAACCTGCCCGAGACCCACGATGTGCTCAAGCGCATCCGCGCCGAGATCGACGCCCATTACCCCGACCGCATGCTGCTGGCTGAAGCCAACCAGTGGCCGGAGGACACCCAGCTGTATTTCGGCGAACAGAGGGGCGACCACGGCGACGAATGCCACATGGCCTTCCACTTTCCGCTGATGCCGCGCATGTACATGGCGCTGGCTCAGGAAGACCGCTTCCCGATCACCGACATCCTGCGCCAGACCCCGGAGATCCCCGCCAACTGCCAGTGGGCGATCTTCCTGCGCAACCACGATGAGCTGACCCTGGAGATGGTCACCGATCGCGAGCGCGACTACCTGTGGAACTACTACGCTGCCGATCGCCGCGCGCGGATCAATCTCGGCATCCGCCGGCGCCTGGCGCCGTTGCTGGAGCGCGATCGCCGGCGCATCGAGCTGCTCAACAGCCTGCTGCTGTCGATGCCGGGCACGCCAACCCTGTATTACGGCGACGAGATCGGCATGGGCGACAACATCTATCTGGGCGACCGCGACGGCGTGCGCACCCCGATGCAATGGTCGATCGACCGTAATGGCGGCTTCTCCCGCGCCGACCCGGCGAGCCTGGTGCTGCCGCCGATCATGGACCCGCTCTACGGCTATGCGTCGGTGAACGTCGAGGCCCAGGCCGGCGACCCGCATTCGTTGTTGAACTGGACCCGCCGCCTGTTGGCGGTGCGCAAGCAGCAGAAGGCCTTTGGCCGGGGCAGCCTGAAGATGCTGTCGCCGGCCAACCGCCGGATTCTCGCCTACACCCGCGAATACACCGATGCCGAGGGCAAGAGCGAAATCATTCTCTGCGTCGCCAACGTCTCGCGTACCGCCCAGGCGGCGGAGCTGGAATTGTCGCAGTTCGCCGGCCGGGTGCCGGTGGAGATGCTCGGCGGCAACGCCTTCCCACCCATCGGCCAACTGAATTTCCTGCTGACCCTGGCGCCCTATGGTTTCTACTGGTTCCTGCTCGCTTCGCAGACCCAGATGCCGGCCTGGCACGTGGAGGCGCCCCAGTGCATGCCGGACTTCACCACCCTGGTGCTGAAAAAACGCCTCGAGGAACTGCTCGAGGCGCCGGCTCGCACCAGCCTGGAGCAGACCTCGCTGCCCGAGTGGCTACCGATGCGGCGTTGGTTCGCCGACAAGCATGCAGCGGTCGAGCAGGTGCACATCGCCTATGGCGTGCGCTTCGGCGAGCCGCAGCAGCCGGTCCTTCTCAGTGAGGTCGAGGTCACCGTTGGCGGCCAGGTCAGTCGCTATCAGGTGCCGTTCGGCCTGCTCGCCGAGGAGCAGATGAACGCCGCGCTGCCGCAGCAACTGGCCCTGGCCCGAGTGCGCCGTGGGCGGCAGGTGGGGTTGATCACCGATGCCTTCAGCCTCGACAGCTTCGTGCGGGCGGTGATCCAGGGCCTGCAGGCTGGCAGCGTACTCAGCGGCGAAGCGGGCACGCTGCACTTCCAGGCCACCGCCGAGCTGCTGGCGCAACCGCTGCCGGCGGATGCCGAGGTACGCTACCTGTCGGCCGAACAGTCCAACAGTTCGGTGGTGGTGGGGGAGCGGGTGATGCTCAAGCTGGTCCGCAAGGTCAGCGCCGGGGTCCATCCGGAACTGGAAATGAGTGCCTACCTGGGCGCCGCCGGCTTCCGCCACATCTCGCCGTTGCTGGGCTCGGTGGTACGCCGTGACGCGGCGGGCGAGGAGAGCCTGCTGATGATTGCCCAGGGCCTGTTGAACAACCAGGGCGATGCCTGGGTCTGGAGCCAGAACAACCTGGAGCGGGCGATCCGCGACGAACTGGCGGACGGTGCGGCGGAGCACGAAGTGTCGATCGATGCCCTCGACGAACTGGTGAATTTCGCCGGCCTGCTCGGCCAGCGCCTGGGCGAGATGCACCAGGTGCTGGCCGCGCCGACCAGCAATCCGGACTTCAGCGCCGAGGTCAGCACTCGCAAGGATGGCCAGGCCTGGGGCAAGCACATTGGCAACCAGGTGTCCCATGCCCTGCAACTGCTCGAACAGCATCGGGAGCAACTGCCGCCCGACGAGCAGGCACTGGTCGCACGCTTGCTGGCTGCCAGAAAGGCCATCCTGGCCCACGTCCAGAGCCTCGCCGCCCAGGTGGTCGGTGGCCTGCGCATTCGTGTGCATGGCGACCTGCACCTGGGGCAGGTGCTGGTGGTGCAGGGCGATGCCTACCTGATCGACTTCGAAGGCGAACCGGCGCGTTCGTTGCAAGAGCGACGGGGCAAGCACAGCCCGTACAAGGATGTCAGTGGCGTGCTGCGTTCGTTCGACTATGCCGCGGCGATGGCCCTCGACAGCTCGCATGGGGTCGATGCTTCAGAGGTGGCACAGGCCGCGTTGAAGCGGGTTGTCGAGCGCTACCTGACGGAGTCGCGGCAGGCGTTCATCCGGGCATATGAGCAGGCAGCGGCTAGTCTTGCTCATGCATGGCAGGATCCGGCGGGCGCGCAGGCGGCCCTGGCCCTGTTCAGTCTGGAGAAGGCTGCCTATGAGATCGCCTATGAGGCACAGAATCGTCCGACCTGGCTGCGGGTGCCGTTGCACGGTCTGGACAGACTGTTGAGTGAGGTGAAAACCTTGTCCGGTGGAGAGTCGCAATGAATTCAAGCAAGGAACAAGGTAAAGCCAGGGTCGGCCTGTTGCCGGCGACCCGTGATATCGAGGCGCTGGTGCGCGCCGAGCACCAGGACCCGTTCGCCATTCTCGGGCCCCATGATGACGGTGCGGGTGGGCAGGTCATTCGCGCATTCCTGCCCGGCGCGCTGAGTGTCGAAGTGCTGGCCCGCGACGATGGGCAGGTGCTGGGCACCCTTGGCGAAACCGAAGTGCCTGGGCTGTATGCCGGACGGTTCGAGCCGCTCCGCCCCTATCTGTTGCGTATTCAGTGGGCCGGGGGCGAGCAGGTTGGCGAAGACCCCTACAGCTTCGGCCCGTTGCTGGGCGAAATGGACCTGTACCTGTTCGCCGAAGGCAACCACCGTGACTTGAGTACTTGCCTTGGGGCACAACTGACCCAGGTCGACGGCATCGATGGTGTGCGCTTTGCCGTGTGGGCGCCGAACGCCCGGCGGGTGTCGGTGGTCGGCGATTTCAACAGCTGGGATGGCCGTCGCCACCCGATGCGCCTGCGTCACCCCAGCGGGGTCTGGGAGATCTTCATCCCGCGGCTGCAACCCGGCGAGTCGTACAAGTACGAGATCCTCGGGCCGCATTCGATCCTGCCGCTCAAGTCCGATCCCGTGGCCCTGGCCACCCAGCTGCCGCCGGACACCGCGTCGCGGGTGGCGGCGCCGTTGCGGATCGACTGGCAGGACCAGGAGTGGATGCAGTTGCGGGGCGAGCGGCAACGGCCGAATGCGCCGCTGTCGATCTACGAGTTGCACGCCGGTTCCTGGCAGTGCGAAACCGATGAGGCCGGCGAGGTGTCCCGTCGCTACGGTTGGGCGGAACTGGCCGAGCGTCTTATTCCCTATGTGCGGCAACTGGGCTTCACCCATATCGAGCTGATGCCGATCATGGAGCATCCCTTCGGTGGCTCGTGGGGCTACCAGCCGTTGTCGCAGTTCGCTCCGAGTGCCCGCTATGGCACGCCGGAAGAGTTCGCCGCGTTCGTCAATGCCTGCCATCTGGCCGGTATCGGCGTGATTCTCGACTGGGTGCCGGCGCATTTTCCCACCGACACCCATGGCCTGGCGCAGTTCGATGGCACGGCGCTGTATGAATACGGCAACCCGCTGGAGGGCTTCCACCAGGATTGGGATACGCTGATCTACAACCTCGGGCGCACCGAGGTGCACGGTTTCATGCTGGCTTCGGCGCTGCACTGGCTCAAGCACTTCCACGTCGACGGGCTGCGGGTGGATGCGGTGGCGTCGATGCTCTACCGCGACTATTCGCGCAAGGCCGGGGAGTGGGTGCCGAACCGCCACGGCGGGCGCGAGAACCTGGAGGCGATCGACTTCCTGCGTCATCTCAACGACGTGGTGGCCCTCGAGGCCCCGGGGGCGCTGGTGATCGCCGAGGAGTCCACGGCCTGGCCGGGGGTCAGCCAAGGTACTCAGCAGGGCGGCCTGGGCTTTTCCTACAAGTGGAACATGGGCTGGATGCACGATTCGCTGCATTATATCCAGCAGGACCCGGTGTACCGTGCCCATCACCATAACGAACTGAGCTTCGGTCTGGTCTATGCCTGGTCGGAGCGCTTCATCCTGCCGATCTCCCATGACGAGGTGGTGCACGGCAAGCATTCGCTGATCGACAAGATGCCCGGCGATCGCTGGCAGAAGTTCGCCAACCTGCGGGCCTACCTGAGTTTCATGTGGGCGCATCCGGGCAAGAAACTGCTGTTCATGGGCTGCGAGTTCGGCCAGTGGCGTGAGTGGAACCATGACCGGCAGTTGGACTGGTACCTGCTGCAGTACTCCGAGCACCAGGGCGTGCAGAAGCTGGTCAGTGATCTCAACCGGCTGTATCGCCAGGAACCGGCGTTGCACGAGCAGGACGATGCTGCGCAGGGCTTCCAGTGGCTGATTGGCGACGACGCGAGCAACAGTGTCTACGCCTGGTTGCGCTGGAGCCGCGAGGGGCGGCCGCTGCTGGTGATCGCCAACTTCACCCCGGTACCCCGCGAGGGCTACCGCATCGGTGTGCCGTTCGCCGGGCAGTGGCGGGAGGTGATCAACAGTGATGCGGCGATCTATGCCGGTTCCAACTATGGCAATGGGGGTGGGGCGCTCACCGAGGACAAGCCCAGCCACGGGCAGGCCGCCTCACTGGTGCTGAACCTGCCGCCGTTGGCGGTGTTGATGATGCAGCCGGTCGGCTGACTAGATGAACACGATCTCGAACGGTTGCCGTGCCTGTTCGATCAGGTTGGGCTTGAGCACCGGAGGGATGCCGTTTTCCGGGTCGCCCTGCAGTTGGCTGTGAAGGGCGTGCAGTGCGTGCTGCTTGCGCGCAACGCCCCAGGTGTTCAGGCGGATCTTGCGGGCCCGGTGCCAAGGGATCAGGTGTTCGTCACGCACTGGCCGGAACCAGGCCCAGATCGCCAGCTCGATCAGCCGTGCGCCGCTGCCGGCACAGGCCCTGGCAGTGGCGCGGCCAACTGCGTCATGGTCGCTGTCTCCGTCCTCGCGCCAGGTCGTGAAGACCACGTCATCATGACGTAGATAGCGCCGCAGATACTGGCAGATGCCATCTTCCTGCTGTTCCAGCACGCCGTGGCGAAAGCCTCCCCGGATCCACTTCAGGCTGTGCAGCTCCAGCCCCAGGCGTCGCAGGGCCTCGGCCGTTTCCTGGGGGCGGACCACGCTCAGGCGTTGTTCCGACCAACGCTGGGAGCCAGGATAGATGGCACTGCCATCGGTCAGAGAAATCAGTTGCAGGGGAGTTTCAAGGGTCGAGAACATCTGCAGCAGGCCGCCGCAGGCGAGGATCTCATCGCCTGGGTGCGGGGCGATGACCACGACCCGAGCTCCCGGCTCGACCAGGCGGTTAGGGCTCAGGCAGGGCACCCGGGCCAACTGCCGGGAAGCACTCCATATCGGCAACGCAGCCTCGTTACGGGCGGCGGATTGGTGTCTCATGATGGTCCACGTCCTTGTGTGGGGGGGCACGTCAGCTCAGGGAGCGTTTGGGGCGCCTCGATCCTGAAGCGCCAAGTCCAAGTATCGCTCATGTTGTCCGAAATGCGACTTTTATCGTCGCATCCCCATCATCGTCGTCGTGGCCAGTATGATTGCAACCAACTGTCCATTAGTCCCGATGCAGCTCGAATAGTACCAGCGAGCGACCGGTCACGGTGTACTCGCGATCGAAGTCGAACTGCTCCCGGCCACGGATTTCGATGTCGTTGGTGTCGAGCATGCAGGTCCAGTAGCGACCCTGGGGCACGGCGGGCAGGCGGAAGTTGACCCCGTCATGGTGAGCGTTGACCACGATCAGCAGCGTCGCGTCGGCCCCTGTACGGCGCAGGCCGGAGACCTGGGCGCGGCCGTCGAGCAGGATGCCGAGGCAGCGGCCATGGCGGTCATGCCATTGTTCGGTGGTCATTTCGTTGCCGTCGGGCGCCAGCCAGGTGACGTCCTTGACCCCGATTTCCTCGTTGTAGCGTCCCACCAGGAAACAATTGCGCCGCAGGATCGGGTAGGCCAGGCGCAGCTTGGCCAGGCGCTTGACGAAGGCGAGCAGGGAGCGGCCGTCGTCGTCCAGGTTCCAGTTGACCCAGCCGATCTCGCTGTCCTGGCAATAGGCGTTGTTGTTGCCGTGCTGGGTGCGGGCGAACTCGTCGCCGGCGACGATCATCGGCGTGCCCTGGGCCAGCAGCAGGGTAGCGAAGAAGTTGCGCATCTGGCGCAGGCGCAGGGTGTTGATCGCCGGGTCGTCGGTGGGGCCTTCGACGCCGTGGTTCCAGGACAGGTTGTTGCTGCTGCCGTCCTGGTTGTTCTCGTCGTTGGCCTCGTTGTGCTTGTCGTTGTAAGACACCAGGTCGTGCAGGGTGAAACCGTCGTGGGCGGTGATGAAGTTCACCGAGGTGTAGGGGCGCCGGCCGCGCTGGTTGAACATCTCGCCCGAGGCGGTCATGCGCGCGGCGAAGTCGGCCAGCTGACCATCGTCGCCTTTCCAGAAGGCCCGCACGGTGTCGCGGAAGCGGTCGTTCCATTCGACCCAGCCCGGCGGGAAGCCGCCGACCTGGTAGCCGCCGGGGCCGCAGTCCCAGGGCTCGGCGATCAGCTTGACCTGGCGCAGCACCGGGTCCTGGCGACAGGCGACGAGGAAGCTGTGGCGCTCGTCGAAACCGTCGTGGTAGCGCCCGAGAATGGTCGCCAGGTCGAAGCGGAAACCGTCCACGTGCATCTCGGTGGCCCAGTAGCGCAGCGAGTCGGTGACCATCTGCAGCACGCACGGGTGGCTCAGGTCGAGGGTGTTGCCGGTGCCCGAATCGTTGATGTAGTAGCGCTTGTCGTCGGGCCTGAGGCGGTAGTAGGAGGCGTTGTCGATGCCGCGCATGGACAGTGTCGGACCCAGTTCGTTGCCCTCGGCGGTGTGGTTGTAGACCACGTCGAGGATCACCTCCAGGTCGGCGGCGTGCAGGTGTGCGACGGCCTCCTTGAACTCGGCGATCTTGCCGCTGGCGAGGTAGCGCGGGTCGGGGGCGAAGAAGGCGATGCTGTTGTAGCCCCAGTAGTTGGTCATGCCCTTGTGCAGCAGGTGCTGGTCGTTGACGAAGGCGTGGATCGGCAGCAGTTCCACCGAGGACACGCCGATCGAGCGGATATGCTCCAGTACCTCGTCGACCATCAGCCCGGCGAAGGTGCCGCGGATCGCTTCGGGGACGGCGGGATGGCATTTGGTCAGGCCGCGCACATGGGCTTCGTAGATGAGGGTGCGGTCCCAGGGTACGCTGACCCGCTGGTCGCGGCCCCAGGTGTGGGCAGGGTCGATGACCTTGCTCTTGGGCACGAAGGGCGCGCTGTCGCGTTCGTCGAAACTGAGGTCGCCATCGGGGTGGCCGATGGTGTAACCGAACAGCGCCTCGGACCATTTGAGTTCGCCGACCAGTTGCTTGGCGTAGGGGTCGATCAGCAGTTTGTTGGGGTTGAAGCGATGGCCGTTGCCCGGGTCGTAGGGACCGTGCACGCGATAGCCGTAGATCAGCCCGGGGTGGGCATCGGGCAGGTAGCCGTGATAGATCTCGTCGGTGTACTCGGGCAATTCGATACGCTCCAGCTCGACCTCGCCGCTGGCGTCGAACAGGCAGAGTTCGACCTTGGTGGCGTGGGCGGAGAACAGCGCGAAATTGACGCCCAGGCCATCCCAGGTGGCACCGAGGGGAAAGGGCAGGCCTTCGCGGATGCGAGTGTCCTCGCGACCGGGCTGTTTGTGCTTCGGTTTGCTCATAAATGCTCCTGCTCCCTTTATCCTGACTTCGCTCGGACCTTGTAGGCGCCGACTTGCTGACGATAACGGCGCGTCAGTCGATGACGATGTTGGCTGTCAGACTGCAATCGCCAGCAAGCCGGCTCCCACAAGGGAATCGCCATGTTCCCTGGACAAGGTGCTCAGTTGGCTGCCGGCTTGCGCGGTGCCCTGGGTTTCTTGGCGGCCGGCTCGGTGGTCTTGGCGGTTACCGGTTTGACCACGGGCTTGGCGGTGCTCCTGGCCGCCGGTTTGGTCGCGGTGGTCGTGGCCCTGGGCTTGGACCTGGCGGTCGCCGGCCTGCTCGGGGCCAGGGCCTCGGCCTCGGCGAGCTTGCGGGCCATTTCCCAATGGCGGGCTTCCTGGCCGTCGGGGCGGCCCTCCGATTCCCAGATCTGGTAGGCAAACTCGCGTATGCGTTTTTCGTCGGTACTCATCGCCATGCTCCTGAACGGACACTCAAGTTGTGATAAAGAGATTGACCGGGAAGTCTCCCAGCGCGTCACCGACCATCAGCTCCCCATGGGGTGTGACTGCGCTTGCGGAAAAAAGTCCCATTAATTTGCCGGACGGGGTGGCGAGCGGCAGTGTGATCCGGGTGTCACCCCAGGCTGCCGGGGCAATCCATGGCCGACCGGCTTCGGCCAACAACCCATGTGCCAGCCTCGGCACGACCACGATGGCCTGTTGCGTCGCGTTGCCACGACGGAAGGCCAGTACCTTTTCAGCGTGTTCGCCACGGACTTGCAGGGGTTGGTAGGCACCCCGGCGAAACAGTTCCGGGTGCTCGGCACGGACGGCCAGCGCGCGGGCGATCAATGCCTGCTTGATCCGGCCGCTGCGCCAGTCGTCGAGCAGTTCAGCGGGCGTGGTCGGCGCCTGTAGCGCCGCGTGCCGGGCGATAAAATCCACCGGGCGGCGGTTGTCCGGGTCGACCAGGCTGAAGTCCCAGCATTCGTTGCCCTGGTACAGGTCAGGCAGCCCCGGAGCGGTCATGCGCAGCAGGCATTGCGCCAGGCTGTTGAGCGCACCGGTCGGGGCGATGGCGTGCACGGCCTTGGCGATGGCGGTGCGCAGTGCCAGCCCCTCGGGCTTGAGCAGCAGCGCCTGGAGAAAATCGTGGCAGGCGTTTTCATAGGCCTCGTTCGGCGCGCTCCAACTGCTCTGCAGCTTGGCCTCGCGCAGCGCCTTGCGTTGCCATTGGCCAAGGCGTGCGGCGTAGTCGGCCAAGGCGGCCGGGTCGTCGACGGCCAGGTCCAGGGCCCAACTGCCGAGCAGGGTCTGGTAGAGCATCAGCTCGTCACCCGCCGACGGGGCATCCGCGCTGCTGCGCAGCGCTGTGGCCAGTTCGCGCCAGTGTCCGACCCAACTGGCATAGGTCGACGTGCATTCGCTCAACACCGCCAGGCGCGCGCGACTGTCCTCGCCGCGCTTGTGGTCATGGGTGGCGGTGGTCAGCAGATTGTCGGGAAAGGCTTGCAACCGCTGCTGGTTGGCCCGGTGAAAATCCTCCGGCGGCGCACTGAACTGTTCGGTGGAAAAGCCGACGTCGTTGCGCGACAGCAGCACTGCCGAGCGATAGAACGCGGTGTCTTCCACGGCCTTTGCGGCGGTTGGCGAGGTCAGTTGCTGGAAGCGCACGCAGGCATGCCTGAGCAGTTTGCGCTCGCGGCCCGCTGGACGCTGGCGCCAGGGTTCGCCACCGAGCCATTGCTGCAGGTAGTCGAGCACCGGCCAGTCGGCCTCGCCGAGGGTGGTACGGGCGCCGGCCAGGGCCTGCTGGAAGAACACCTCGTCTTCGGCAGGGCGACCGCAGGCGTTGATGTAGGTGCGATACACCGGAAAGTGCACGATCAGTTCCTGCAGCGCGCGGCGGATCGCGCCGAGGGTCAGGTCGCGACTCATGACGTTGTCCCGCGCTACCTGTAGCAGCGCCTGGGCAACGCTCTCGAAATCGCCCGCCAGCGAGCCGTTGAGCATCTGCTGGCGGGCCAGCCGGGCTTCCTCGCCGAATGCGGCGGGCCGCTCGGTGATCCGGCTCCAGAGGTTGGCCAGCGGCTCGGCGCCGCGAGGGTCGTGCTGCAGCAGCGACAGCTGGTTCATGAACTCGTAGCCAGTGGTGCCGTCCACCTGCCAGTCGCGGTGCAACTGTTCGCCCTGGCCGAGGATCTTCTCGACGTAGATCGGCAGGTGGCGCCCCGCTGCCAGCGTATCGACCCGTCGGCGCAGCCGGCGGCAGTAGCCACGAGGGTCGGCAAGGCCGTCGACATGGTCGATGCGCAGGCCATCGATAAGGCCTTCCTCGATCAACTGGAAGATCTTCCGATGAGTGGCCTCGAACACTGCCGGGCGTTCGACCCGCAACCCACCCAGTTCGTTGACATCGAAGAAGCGCCGCCAGTTGATGTCATCGCCGGCGGGTCG
>NZ_AQOH01000398.1 GCF_000364705.1 Pseudomonas fuscovaginae SE-1
AGGCGTTCGAAACCTTCCGCTTCGCGGGAATCGTAGCGGTGCAGGCTGGCGACGATGACGGCATGGCTGTCGCGGCGGCTGGCCAGTTCGCCGCGCAGTTGCTCGGCGCGGCTGTAGGCGTCGGGCAGGGTGTTGAGGGCCTTGAAGCGTGCGGCGAGGTCGTCCAGTTCCGGCAGGTCGGCGAGGATCTGGCCATAATCCCGTGGACAGATCGGGAAACGATGTGCGTAGTGTTCGACATGGAAACCGCCGCGTTCGGGATCGAAGCACAGGGGGACCGTACCTTCCTGCAGGGCGGTGCCGTAGTCGCTGCCGAGGAACGGCATCAGCAACTGGCCTTCGAGCAACGGGTCCGGCGAATGCCACTGGATGTCGAAGAACTCGCCATAGGGGCTGCGTCGCCCCCATTCCAGCAGGTCGAGCCACCAGGGGTTGTCGGCACCGCCGACGGCCATGTGGTTGGACACGATATCGAGGATCAGGCCCATGCCGTGTTCGCGCAGGGCCGCCACCAGCCGCCGCAGTGCCGGCTCGCCACCCAGTTC
>NZ_AQOH01000399.1 GCF_000364705.1 Pseudomonas fuscovaginae SE-1
GGTTGACCCGGGTCGGGTCGACCACGTCATAACCGTGCATCGAGCCGGCTCGGGCACACAGCAGCGGCGAGGCATAGACATGGCTGATACCCAGTCGGGCGTAATAGGGCACCCACTCGGTGGCGGCATCCAGTGGAAAACCCTTGTGCAATTGCAGGCGCAGCGTGGCGCGTAGGCTGTCGCTCATCGGTCACGCTCGGCAGCCTGGAGGCGGGCGCAGGCCAGCAGTTCGAGGCGGCGGGCGGCATCGACGTCATCCAGCAGTTCGCTGCTGTAGCCCGGTAGGCGCCGGCGCCAGTTGGGATGCGTGTCGATGGTGCCCGGCAGGTTCGGTTGTTCCTCGACGCCGAGGGCGTCCTCCAGCGGCAGCAGTACCAGCGGTGCGCGGGTATGGCCGAGGAAGCGGACACTGGCGTCGACCACCTGGTCGGTCTCATGGGCTTCGTCGCGAAAGTTCTGCGGGTCGTTGCTCAGCGCCCGGTGCAGGCCATCACGTTCATGGTGGCGGGTCTGGCGCCAGTGCTCGGCGGTCGGCGTGTCGATCAGCCCGAGGCGGATGTTCCAGTCGATGTCGCGGGCGTGCCACCAGCCATTGAGGGTGGGCAGGTCGTGGGTGGTGGTGGTCGCCAGGGCATTGTCCGGCCAGTCGAGGATGGGCTTGAAACGATGACCGTACTCCTGTTCGAACAGCAGCACGCGCATGCCGAGGATCGAGCGGGCGATCAGCTTTTCCCGCAGGCCGTCGGGCACCGTGCCGAGGTCTTCGCCGAGAACGATCGCCTGGTGCCGTGCCGACTCCAGGGTCAGCAGGCGCAGCAGGTCGTCCACCGGGTAATAGAGGTAGGCGCCGTCGCTCGACGGCGAGCCGAGCGGGATCACCCACAGCCGTTGCAGGCCCATGACGTGGTCGATGCGCAGGCCTCCGGCGTAGGCGAAGTTGGCCCGCAGCATTTCGATGAAGGCACGGAAACCGTGGCGCTTGAGGCCTTCCGGGGCGAATGCGGAGATCCCCCAGCTCTGCCCGGCGCGATTGAGGATATCCGGCGGCGCGCCGACGGTGAGTTCGGCCAGCAGTTCATCCTGTCGGCTCCAGGCCTGGCTGCCACCGCCGTCGGCACCGACGGCCAGGTCGGCGATCAGGCCGATGGCCATGCCGCTGCCGCGCGCGGCGCCCTGTGCACGCTCCAGACTACGGGCAATCAGCCACTGGCTGAAGGCATGAAATTCGATGTCTTCGGCATGCTCCTCGGCGAACCGGGCCAGCGCCGGGCTGTCCGGTTGTCGCCACTGTTCCGGCCATTGACGCCAGTCGCCGCTTTCGCCACGGGCGATGCAGTGTGCTTGCAGGGCTTCGAACCGGCAGTGGTTTTCCAGGGCTTCACCGCCGGCGTGGCGGAAGCTGGCGAAGTCCTCGCCCAGAGGATGGTCGCCGAGCCGGAAACCGTCGTGGAGGGCGCGCAGCAGGCGGTACTTGGCCCGTGCGGCGCGAGGCCAGTCGATCAGCGACAACTGCTCCAGCTCGTGCAGTTCATCGGCCAACCCGGTACTGTCGATCGCCAGGCGCAGGGCGCGTTCGCCGAGGATCGCCCCCGGTGCCGCATACAGGCTGTTGAGGAACAGGCGACTGGACGGCGAATACGGGCTGTAGCGGCTCGGATCGCTGCTGAACATCGCATGCAGCGGGCTGATCGCCAGGGCGTCGGCACCGCGTTCGCCGGCGGCCCGGGCCAGCTCCTCCAGTGCCTGGGTGTCGCCGAAGCCGCCGTCGCCCGGGCGTTGCAGGCTGTAGAGCTGCACGCCGAGGCCCCAGGCCCGGGCGGGTCGGGTGTCGGTGGCCGCGTCGACGCTGAAGCAGGTGGCGGGCGCGACGGCGAGGGTGAACCGCTGGCCGTCGATGTGCACCGTCTGATAACCGGCCGGCACCACGCCGGGCAGGACCGCTTCGTTGTCCAGGCGCAGGTTGAGTACCGAGCCGTTTTCCAGGTGGACCTCGCAGGGTGTGCCGGGGGAGAAATAGCGGGCCAGATCCAGGCCCTTGTCGACGTCCGCCGTCAGCAACGGCGGCAGTTGTTTGTCCTGTTGCGCCAGTTGCAGCTCCAGCAGGCTGGCCTCGATGGCGGCCTCGTCGTGGGCCGGGTGGCCGAGGCCGGCCAGGACCTTGCGCAGGACCTCGGGCCGGACCTTCTGTGCCTGACCATTGGCGTCGATCCAGTCCACGGCCAGACCCGCCCGGCTGGCGAGTATTTCAAGTTGCGCATCGCTCATGGGCGTTCTCCATCGAGGGCCGACGAGTCATCGTCGTTGCTCAGGCTGACCAGCGCGCAGTAGGGCGCCAGATGGCCTTCGTCCAGTTGCCGGGCGGCTCCGGCGGTGCTTTCGAACAGCCAATGCGCCACACCGTCGGCGCCCTGTTCGACCGCCTCCGGTCCCAGGTTCAGGTCGATGCGCAGCAGGCTGCCGTCGCCCAGGCGCCAGCGTGCGCTGATGGCGCCTTCGGCCAGCACCTCGGCGCCCAGTGCCTGGGTGCCGGGCAGGCGCGGCAGCAGCTCGCGGTGGCGGATCTCCAGCAGTTGGCGGTATAGCTGCGCGATGGCGCCACGGGGGCCCTCGGTGGCCGGGACCAGGTTCGGCCGCGAGGCCTCGAAGGTCTCCACGGCGTTCGGATCGGGTATCCGCTCGCGGCGTTGCGGGTCGGCGAACCCGGCGAATTCGGCGAACTCCGCACGCCGGCCTTCACGCACGGCATCGGCCAGTTCGCCGTGGTGGTCGGTGAAGAACAGGAACGGTTCCTCGGCCCCGGTCTCATCGCCCATGAACAGCAGCGGGATCATCGGCGACAACAGCAACAGCACGGTGGCGGCGCGCAGGGCCTGTGGCGGACACAGTCGGTTGAGGCGTTCGCCGAAGGCGCGGTTGCCGATCTGGTCGTGGTTCTGCAAAAACAGGATGAATGCGCTGGGCGGCAGGTGGGCGCTGGGTTCACCGCGGCAGCGACCGTGGCGATTGGGATGACCCTGGTAGACGAAACCCTGGCTCAGGCAGCGTGCCAGCTTGTCGGTGGTTGCCTTGGCATAGTCGGCGTAGTAAGCCTCGGTCTCGCCGGTCAGCAGTACGTGCAGGGTATTGTGGCCATCGTCGTTCCACTGGCCGTCGTAGGCCTCTTCCAGGAGGCTGGCCTGATTGAACTCGTTTTCCACGGTCAGCCAGACGTGGCGCGCCGGGTCGACCTGGCGGCGCACCTGCCGGGACAGTTCACGCAGGAAGGTCGCGTCGTCGATCGCGTGCACCGCATCCAGGCGCAGGCCGTCGAAACGGTACTCCAGCAGCCACATCAGCGCGTTGTCGATGAAGAAGCTGCGTACCTCCCGGCGCTGAAAATCGATGGCGGCGCCCCAGGGTGTCTTGCGGTCCTCGCGGAAGAAGTCCCGGGCGTAGCGCCCAAGGTGGTTGCCGTCCGGGCCGAAGTGGTTGTAGACCACGTCGAGGATCACCGCCAGGCCGTGACCGTGGGCGCTGTCGATCAGGTGCTTGAGGTCTTCGGGGGTGCCATAGCTCGATTGCGGCGCATAGGGCAGCACGCCGTCGTACCCCCAGTTGCGTTCGCCGGGGAACTCGGCCAGGGGCATCAGCTCGATGGCGGTGATGCCCAGTCCGGCCAGGCGTGGCAGGTGCTGTTCCACCGCGCGGTAGCCACCGAGGGCGCCGACATGCAGTTCATAGATGATCGCGGTGTGCCAAGGCCGCCCTTGCCAGTCCTTGTGTCGCCAGTGATAGGCGAGGGGGTCGACCACCCGGCTCGGCTCGGCTATCCCTCCGGCCTGGGAACGGGAGGCCGGGTCGCAGACCTGCAGTTCGCCATCGATGTTGTAGCGGTAGCGGGTTCCCGCACCGCAGCGGGTTTCCAGGGTGAACCAGCCGTCGTTCTGCGGCAGCATGGCCAGGGAACGGCCATCCTCCAGTTCGACGCTGACGTAGAAGGCGTCCGGCGCCCACAGCGCGAAGCGGGTGTGTTCCGCGTCGAGCATGACCGCGCCGTGGGACCAGGTTTCCAGCGTCCGTAGCGACATCCGTGGCCACTCCTCAGTGCTTGCCCGACCGGCTCCGTGAAGTGGCGACCAGGGTTTCATAGAGTTCGGCGTAGGGTTCCACCGCCTTGCTCCAGTTGAACGGTGCGGCCATGGCCCGGCAGCGCATGGCGTTGAGCAGTGGCCGGTAGGCGAAAACCCTGAAGGCCCGGCGCAGTGCCGCCTCGTAGCTTTCCACGGTGGATTCGTCGAAGAGGAAACCGGTCACGCCGTCCTCGATGGTATCGGCCAGGCCGCCGGTGTTGCGCGCCACCGGCAGCGCACCGAAGCGCTGGGCGTACATCTGGCTGAGGCCGCAGGGCTCGTAGCGCGAGGGCATCAGCAGGAAGTCGCTGCCGGCGAACATGCGTCGGGCATCGGTTTCGTTGAAGCCGATGCGTACGCCGATCCGCCCAGGGAAGCGCAGGGCCAGCTGGCGCATGGCTTCCTCTTCCTCCGGCTCGCCACGCCCGATGATCGCGATCTGGCCGCCGGAGCGGACGATGAACTCGCTCACCGCCTCGGTGAGGTCCAGGCCTTTCTGGTAGACCAGGCGCGAGACCACGGCGAACAGCGGGCCATCGGAGGATTCGAGGCCGAACAGTTGGCGCACGTGGGCGGCGTTGACCGCCTTGCCTGCCCAGTCGCCGATGTTGAAAGGCTGAACCAGGTGGTGGTCGGTGGCCGCATCCCAGCTTTCATCGATACCGTTGGGGATACCGCTGAGGAGGCCCTGATAGGTTTTGCTGGCGAGGAATCCGTCCAGGCCGCAGCCGAATTCCGGCGTGGTGATTTCCTCGGCGTAGGTGGCGCTGACCGTGGTGATGTGGCTGGAATAGGCCATGCCGGCCTTGAGGAACGACAGCTTGCCGTAGAACTCCATGCCTTCCTGTTGCAGGGCATGGGGGGGAATACCCAGTTCCGGGCAGCAGGCCAGGCTGACCACGCCCTGGTAGGCGAGGTTATGGATGGTGAACAGGGTCGGTGTGCGCTGGCCGCGCCAATGCATGTAGGCCGGGGCCAAGCCTGCGGGCCAGTCATGGGCATGGACCAGGTCCGGGGTCCAGTGGATCTGCGCCAGGTTGGCGGCGATGTCGGCTGCGGCCAGGCCCAGGCGGGCGAAGCGGATGTGGTTGTCCGGCCAGTCGCGGCCGTTGTTGGCGCCATAAGGGGTGCCATCGCGTTCGAACAGTTCCGGGCAGATCAATACGTAGATCACCAGGCCGTCGGGCATGTCCATGCGTCCGATCCGGCAGGGGGGCAGGGCGGCATGGCCGGCGAGCTCGCCGACGATATGGATCGGGTTGTCGCTGTCCAGCACTTGCGGGTAGCCGGGAATCAGCACCCGCACATCATGCAGATGGCGCATGGCCCGTGGCAGCGCCGCCGAGACATCGCCCAGGCCGCCAGCCTTGACCAGGTCGGCGAATTCCGAGGTGACGAACAGCACTTTCTTCTTGTTGGGGTTGACGGGTACCACCGATGACAACGTCTTCCCTCCCGTTGAAGGGACTGGCACGTGGACCGGCTCGTTGACCTGAATCAAACCTTCTTCCTGAATCTCCAACGCAGCGCTGATCATGTGCCTCTCCCGTTTTATCCGATCTGATCCATGGCTTTCACGCAGCGTGCCCAAACCGCTTCCTTTTGTCGGACACGCCAGCCCAGGTGGTTTGGGCACAAGGCCGCGACGCACCTGAACGAGAAAATAGAGTGGGGGGGCGCCTGTGCCTGTTCCACCCGGAGCAGGCGCCTTACCTTTAACCTGACTGACGGCCGGTTCAGAAGGTTCGATTTTTTTTCCGAGGAAATGACCGGCTGGTCAGTAGGCCCAGAAAAACAGTGTAGGAGAGATGTTGCCGACCGGTAGGGCGGGATTTAGACGACAAATTTCAAAAAGTTTCGTACTGGCTATAAGGCAGGTGATTCACGGCAACTTTCGGGAACAAGGGGCCGGGACGCCTGCACCTGATTGGCGCAAGTCGGGGGCGGATGGACAAGAACGGGGCGCCGACCGCGCCCGCACAAGGCACGGGCGTGGCCGGTTTCGGGGCGTCAGCCGAGGACGCGGATCGGTGCGCCGACGGCCCAGGCCTGGATGTCCTCGATCATCTGGCCGTAGAACATCCGGTAGTTGTTCTGGCTGACATAGCCGACATGGGGCGTGGCCAGGACATTGTCCAGCGTGCGGAACGGGTGGTCGGCCGGCAGCGGCTCCTGCTCGAACACATCCAGTGCCGCTCCGGCGAGTCTGCCATGACGTAGTGCACTGATCAGCGCCGCCTCGTCGACGATCGGGCCACGCGCGGTGTTGACCAGGCGAGCGGTCGGTTTCATCCAGCCCAATGCCTGGGCATCCACCAGGCCGCGGGAGCGGTCGCTGAGCACCAGGTGCACCGAAAGCAGGTCGGCCTGTTCGAACAGCGCCTGCTTGCCGACGTACTCCACGCCCGCTTCGGCGGCCCGCTCGGCGGTGAGGTTCTGGCTCCAGGCGATCACCCGCATGCCGAAGGCCTGGCCGTAGCGGGCGACCTTCTGGCCGATGCTGCCCAGGCCGAGGATGCCCAGGGTCTTGCCGTAGAGGTCGTTGCCCAGTCCCACCTGCCAGTCGCCGGCGCGCAGGGCGTTGGCTTCCTTGACCAGGTTGCGGCTCAGGGCCATGACCAGGGCCCAGGTCAGTTCCGGCGCCGCGTGCTTGTAGCTCTCCGTACCGCAGACCTGGATGCCCAGTGCGTTCGCCGCCTTGATATCGAGGGCGGCATTGCGCATGCCGCCGGTCACCAGCAGCCTGAGGCGCGGCAACCGGCGCAGCAGGGCTTCGTCGAAGGTGCTGCGTTCGCGCATCACGCAGATCACGTCATAGCCGGCCAGGCGTTCGGCCATGACCTCGGTGGCGGCGGGGTAATCATGCACGAAGCTGACCTGGCCGATGCCGGCCAGGACCGACCAGTCCACCACCTCGCCCGCCACGCCTTGCCAGTCATCGATTACCGCAATCTGCAACGTCATCGGGTGTTCCTCTTTTATTGTCGGGTGGCCAGCCAGCCGAGCAGAGCCTTGTGGAACCGTTCGGGTTCTTCCATCTGTGGTGCGTGACCCAGGCCGGGGAATTCCACCAGTGTCGAGTGTGGGATCAGCCTGGCTGCCTGCTTGCCGAGCACGTCGTAGTGACCCAGCCGCGCCTTGACCTCGGGCGGCGCGATATCGCTGCCGATCGCCGTGGTGTCGGCGGTGCCGATCAGCAGCAGGGTGGGCATCTTGAGATCCTTGAATTCGTAGTACACCGGCTGGGTGAAGATCATGTCGTAGATCAGCGCCGAGTTCCAGGCCACTGCCGCATGGCCGGGGCCCTTGTTCAGCCCGGCGAGCATGTCGACCCAACGTTCGAACTCAGGCTTCCAGCGACCGGCGTAGTAGGTGTTGCGCTCGTAGTTGCGAATGCCCTCGGCGCTGAGCTTCAGCTCGCGCTCGTTCCACTGGTCGACGGTGCGGTAGGGCACGCCGAGGGCCTTCCAGTCCTCCAGGCCGATCGGGTTGACCAGCGCCAGGCGCTCGACCTGCCGCGGGTAGAGCAGGGCGTAGCGGGTGGCGAGCATGCCACCGGTGGAGTGGCCGAGCAGCACGGCCTTGTGGATGCCGAGGTTCTCCAGCAGGGCGTGGGTATTGGCCGCCAACTGCTGGAAGCTGTACTGGTAGTTGTCGGGTTTGCTGGAGGTGCAGAAACCGATCTGGTCCGGCGCGACGACCCGGTAGCCGGCCGCGCTCAGGGCCTTGATCGAGCTGTCCCAGGTGGCGCCACAGAAGTTCTTGCCGTGCATCAGCACCACGTTCTGGCCGTTGGCCGGTCCGCTGGGCCTGACGTCCATGTAGCCCATCTGCAGGGCTTGGCCCTGGGACTGGAAGGTGAAATGTTCGACCGGGTAGGGGTAACCGAAGCCCTCCAGCCGCGGCCCGTAGGCCGGGCCTTCGGCGGCATGGGACAGGGCTGGCAGCGAGGCGGCGAGAAACAGGCTGCCGAGGGCAAGGGCACGTGGCGTGGGCATGGGCGGTCTCCTTGGGAATCCGCCCGATGCTGCGCAGAAACGATTAACGGGGGATTAAAACGCTTCAGTGCGCCGGGTAGTCGGCGATCACCTGATCGGTGCCGTACTTGGTCAGGCCGATCACCTGGAAGGCGTCACGGCGTTCGCCCATCTCCATGCCCGGCGAACCGATGGGCATGCCCGGCACGGCAATGCCGCGCAGGTCGGCGCGTTGGCTCAGGGCCTTGATCTGCTCGGCCGGCACATGGCCTTCGACGAATTTGCCATTGATGACCGCGGTGTGGCAGGAAGCCAGGCGGGGTGCCACGCCGAGGCGTTGCTTGACGGCGCTCATGTCCGCCTCGACGTGGTCGTTGACTTTGAAACCATTGGCTTGCAGGTGGGTGATCCAGGCCTTGCAGCAGCCGCAATTGGCATCGCGATGGACGTCGATGGACAGCGGCTCGACAGCCTTGGCCAGGGAGGCGATCAACAGCGTCGACAGGGCGACCAGGCGCAGCGGGTTCTTCATGGGGCACATTCCGGGAAGCAAGGGTGAGAGGGCGACATTCTCGCCGATAACGTCCGCTGTGGCCGTTCCTGAAACAGTCAGCAACATTCTAGCGGTGAGAGGGCGACGGGCTCCGATGATGCGCCGTCGCCGCTGTCGGCAACCTGAGGGGAACATGACGTATTTGTCAGGCAAGGGTGTGTCGCGAGGTTTCCAGCACGTGCTTGAGGTTGTTCAGTGCCCGGGCCGACAGATCGAGCATGCGGCCCTGCAGGCCACCGAGGTTGAGTTCGGTGATGTACTGCAGGCTTCGGCAGAAGTAGGTGCCGCAACGCTGGCGCGTCAGTTCGTAACAGATGCAGCCGTCGACGACGGAGGAAGTGAAGGCGACCTTGAAGGCCTGGGGTGGGTCGGCCACGATCACCCGGTAGTTCATGTCGACCCGTAACCCCAGCAGGTCGATGACTTCGGTGAAACGGTGGTCCTTGGGCACGGGGCCCTGCATGCCGGTTTCAGCGCTGACGGACGTCGGGTGCCATTCGTGCCAGCGATCCGGCTGGGTCACGTAGGCATACACCTCGGCAATATCGGCTTCTATATAGATCTCGTTGCTGAGGCTCTTGGCATAGGTCTGGAAAGAGGGCTGTTCCATGTTAGCTCCTACTGCATTCCTTGTTTTGAAGGGAGAAGCAGTTGTGAGCATAGGCGATGGGCCCGTATTGCAAGTGGGCAGGCGATGAGTGTCACGGTGCCCGTGGCCGATCAGGCCAGGGCACTGCGATGCACGGATTCAGCGGACCTTGAAACGCCCCATCAGCGCGCTGACGCGGTTGTTGGCTTCCAGCAGGCTGCGGGTATTGGCTTCGGTGGCCTGGCCGCTGCGTACCAGTTCCTCGACCATCTGGCGGATCTGCACCATGCTGCGGTTGATCTCCTCGGTCACCGCGCTCTGCTGTTCGGCGGCCGTGGCGATCTGGGTGCTCAGGCTGTTGATGTGGCTGACGGAACCGGCCATTTCATCCAGCCCCGAGTTGACCCGGGCCGTGGCGTCGGCGGCCGATTGGCAACTGGCCTGGGTGTTTTCCATGGCACTGACCGAGGAGCTGACGCCCTGGGTCAGGCGGGTCAGCATTTCGTTGATTTCCGAAGTGCTGGCCTGGGTACGGGCGGCGAGGGCTCGGACCTCGTCGGCGACCACGGCAAAACCGCGGCCCTGTTCACCGGCCCGCGCGGCCTCGATGGCGGCGTTCAGGGCGAGCAGGTTGGTCTGCCCGGCAATGGCACCGATTACCCCGAGAATCTCGGTGATGCGCTGGGCATCCTCCTGCATGCTCTCGACCTTCTGGGTGGCGCTGGAGACTTCGTCGATCAGCGCGATCACGCTGCCGGAGGCCTCGCCCACCACCACCCGGGAACGGTCGGCGTGTTCATTGGCGCGCTGGGTGAAGGCGGCGGTTTCGGCGGCGTTGTGCGCGACGGTCTCGGCGGTGCTGCTCATTTCGGTGATCGCGGTGACCGTCTGATCGGTCTCCGAGGCGTGGCGGGCGAGGATCTGGTTGGTCTGCGCCGAGGTCTGCTGTAGCTTCTCCAGGCTGCCGGACATGTCGCCGGTGGCCTGGGTGACTTCGCCGATCATGTTCTGCAGGTAGACGATGAAACGGTTGACCGAGTGCCCGATGGCGCCCAGTTCATCCTCGGCCCGAATGACGATGCGCCGGGTCAGGTCGGCGTCGCCGCTCGACAGCGCGTCGATATTGCCCTTGAGCACACGCATGCGCTGCACCAGCTTGCGGATGGCGTAGATCTGCAGCAACAACAGCAGCACGATCATCGGTACTTGCAGCAGGCTCAGGGTACTGAGCACGTCGTCACGCTGGGCGGTGATCGACTGGGTCGGCAGGGCGGTGGCGAGGAACCACGGCGAGCCTTCGATGGGGCGCATGAAGAAGGTGCTGGCGACGCCGGCGTTATCGAACTCCACCCGCCGCCGACCGCCGTCGTGCTCCTGCAGGGCGGCCTTGATCTGCGCGGCGAAGGGAGAGTTGCCGGCCAGGTCGTTGATGTTCTTGAGCACCACCGGGCTGCTGATATGGGTGCTGTTGCTGATGATCTTGCCGTCGGCCTCGACGATCAGCATTTCCGCGCCCAGGTCCTTTTCCTTGCGGGCCACCAGGTCGTTGAAGAAGCCCAGGGTCACGTCGATGGTCGACACGCCGTAGGGCACGCCGTTGCGCTGGATCGCCATGGCGCAGTTGGTGCGTGGCTCCTGGCTGGCGTCGTCCTTGTAGGCCGCTGCCCAGGCGCACTGGCCGCGAGGGGTGGCCATGCCGCCCTTGTACCAGGGCTGGTCGTAGTAGTTGGGGGCCTCGGCACTGTTCCAGAAGGTGTTGACCTTGAGCTGGCCGCTGGCGTCGCGATGCCAGAAGGTACTGTGCTTGTTCTGCCCCGGCGTGCGCTGGCCGGGCAGGGGCCAGATGCCGCCGCCGAACACTTTGAGCTCGCCGTACTGGTCCACCAGGCCGGGCAGGACCTTGTCGATGGCATCGCTGTCGAGCAGGGGAATGGTCTGGGTGATGCTGCGTTGCTGAGCCTGGACCTTGTTCAGTTCGCCCTGGATCTGCTCCGCCACTTCGGCGATGCGATTGAGTGCCACCTGCTCTTCGGTGTGGCGCAGCTTGGGCGCCACCAACTGGCCGATGCCGACCACGGTCAGGACGAACAGCAGCAGGACAAACAGGACCAGAAACAGCGTGTAGCGGGCTTGGATCGTACGGAACGTGGGCATGGGACCTGTCCTTGCAAAGCGGCTTTTATTGTTCGTCAGCTTTTCAGGGCTGCGACAGGTTATCGGCCTGTTCTGGAGGGTCTTTAGGTACGTTCGTACAAGATTGTGGGAAGGTTCTTGTACAGGTTTTCAGTCCGGGCCGTAGGAGGCGACATCTTTGTGTAATGGAATGTAGATAAATTGTATCTTTATTGGAACATTGACTAAAATCCGGTCTTTCATACCTAAATCAGGGACGTTTCCTATGACTGCCTCACCAGCACGTCAACCGCAGCAGATTTTCACTGACCTGAGCCAAGGAGGCCAACCATGAGCATGGGGACAGTAGGGGCCTGGGCCTCGGCAGCGGGGCTGAAGATTTTCGTCAAGGACGGCTCTCCCGCACAGCAGAGCAAAATCCAGAGCGAAAAGGCCAGGCAACTGTTGCGTGAGGTGGGCAAGGACCCCTTGGCGCTCGATCTCGGCAAGATGGCGGCCGCCAAGCTGCGACCCAAGTTCAAGGACTTCGACCCGGAACAGGTCACGCCCACTCAGTTGGGAAAAATCAGTACCTTCCTGAAGGACAATGGCCTGATCGATACTTTCACCGCCAGCCTGATGCTCAATGCCGGTGAGGAGTTCGACAAGTTCGGGGTGCAGAAGAACCCCGACGACAAGTTCAACGCCCTGGAATACTTCGCGACCCAGATCACCACGATCCAGGACCGCGCCATGAAAAAGGACGTGTACTCCAACTACATGATCCCGGCGTACAAGAAGGCCATCAACGTGCTGCAGAACCTGCAGCAGTTCGGCAGCACCGGTGCTGCGGTGACGGTCAATACCAAGGCTTGAGACACCCCCGGCATGGCCGTCCGCGCGATTGCGGCGGACAACCATGCCATCCCTCGATTCATATTGATATTGTCCTACAACATTGCGTCCGCCCTCGGTATTTTCCGCATCAGGGCGGCCTCTGCGTGGACGCCTGTATCGTCCCTGAAACAAATAGCAACATTTGTTGACGCCATAGATACGTCTATCTACCATGGCGCCATCATTTTGCTATTAGCTGTTTTTCGAGGGATCGAACATGTCTCCACTCGCCTTCGGGACGAGGATCGGCGTTGCGTTGCTGTGTGTTTCCGCTCTGAATACCGCCCAAGCCGCTTCTCTTGATAATGCCCCCGGCATCACCGACCTGATCCGCGATCGCCAGGATCGCCTCCTCGAAGAACAGCGTCGCCGTCTCGAAGAACTCAAGGAATTGCCCGGCAAGGCGGCGGCCCCGGTGGCGCCCCAGGCACCGGTCGACACTCGCTGCTTCCCGATCAAGACTATTGACCTGCAAGGTGCGGACACGCTCTCCGCCGGTGAGCGCGAGCGCCTGCTCAAGCCCTACATCGGCCAGTGCCTGGGCGTGCCGCAGCTCAACGAACTGCTTAAGGTCATCACCGACGCCTACATAGAGAAGGGCCTGGTCACCAGTCGCGCCTACCTGCCGCAACAGGACCTGTCCAGCGGCAACCTGAAAGTGCTGGTGGTCGAAGGCAAGCTCGAAGGCCTCAAGGGTGCCGAGGGCAGCGGTTTGTCCGATCGTGAGTTGACGATGAGCTTTCCCGGCCGTGCAGGCGACCTGCTCAACCTGCGGGAGATCGAGCAGATGGTCGATCAGTTGAATCGCCTGCCGTCGAACCAGGCGCAGATGGAGTTGGCTCCGGGCAAGGAAGTCGGCGGCAGCGAGGTGCTGGTCAAGAACAACCCACAAAAGCCCTGGCGGGTCGGTTTGTCACGGCACAACGACGGCCAGCGCAGCACCGGTGAGCAGCAGTGGGGGACCACCTTCGATTGGGACAGCCCGCTGGGCCTGGCCGACCAGTTGTCGCTGCGTGGCGGCCACGACGCCCTCAGCGATCACCAGAAAACTTCTCGTAACGCGATGCTCTACTACAACCTGCCGTTCGGCTGGTGGAACCTCAGCTACACCTATAACGAAAGCGAATACCGCTCCCTGGCCCAGGCCCGCGGCTTCGATTTCAAGCAGAGTGGTGACAGCCAGAACCATCAGTTGAAGCTGGAGCGGGTGATCCATCGCGACGCGATGAGCAAGACCTCGCTCAACACCGGCGTGTCCTACCTGCGCACCAACAACTTCATCGAAGACAGCAAGCTGGCGTTGAGCAGCAACCGCATCAGCGAGGCGCAGTTCGGCATCAACCATGGCCGGCGGATCGGCGGCGCCTTCGTCAACGTCGACCTGGGCATGCAGGACGGCATCGGCGCCTTCGATGCCCAGGGCAACCACGACCCCAAGCCGGGTCAACCCGACGCCCGCTATCGCAAGTACACCGCCACCGTCAGCTACCTGCAACCGTTCAAGCTGTGGGGCGAATCCTTCAGCTTCAGCAGCCTGATGACCGGCCAGCGCAGCGAAGATGTGCTGTTCAGTCCGCAGCGCATGAGCCTGGGCGGGCAATCGTCGATTCGCGGCTACAAGGATCAGACCCTCTCAGGTGACAGTGGCGGTTACTGGCGCAATGACCTGCGCTGGAGCCGCCCGGTCACCTGGAACTGGATGCGCCCGGTGTTCGCCGAGTACGGCACCAGCCTCGGCTATGACCAGGGCGTGATTCGCCATGGCCGCTACAACGCCGAGCAGCATGGGCGCATGAGCAGCGACTCGCTGGAACTGTTCGCCCGCGGCCAGCATATGGCGGCGACAGTGACCTTCGCTCACTCCCTGGAGCGGCCGACCCCGATCACCGAGCGCGAGGCGCCGATCTATTTCCGCCTGGACTTCTTCCTTTAATTTTTGGCTCCAACCGATTCGAGACTTTCTGACATGGACGTTCGCCAGTTCGCCTTCCTCGCGGGTCAACCTTCTGCTGCCCTGAAAAAACGTGACCACTTCCTTGGGTTGCCGAAACGCGGAATCGCGTTCCTGCTGGTGAACGTCATGTTCTGGCAACCAGTGTGGGCCCAGGCGGATGGCATCGTCGTCAGTGCGCCGGGGACCACGCTGGATCACGCGGGCAACGGTGTGCCCATCGTCAACATTGCCGCACCGAACGGCAGCGGCCTGTCGCACAACCAGTTCCAGGACTACAACGTCGGCAGCCAGGGTGTCATCCTCAACAACGCCACGGGCCGTACCCAGTCCACGCAGTTGGGCGGGATCATCTTCGGCAACAGCAACCTCAACGGCCGTGCCGCATCGACCATCCTCAACGAGGTCAACGGCGGCAGCCCCAGCCAGTTGCGCGGCTACACCGAGGTGGCGGGACAGTCGGCCCATGTGATCGTCGCCAACCCCTACGGTATCACCTGTAATGGCTGCGGCTTCATCAACACGCCGCAGGCGACGTTGACCACCGGCAAGCCAGTGATCGAAAACGGCCAGGTCAGCCGTTATCAGGTGGACAAGGGCAGTGTCTCCCTTGAGGGCGCTGGCCTGAATGCCAACAACATCGACCGCTTCGAGATCATCACCCGCTCGGCCAAGCTCAATGCCGAGATCCAGGCGAAGAACCTGGCGATCATCGCTGGCGCCAATGACGTCGATGCCAAGACCCTCAAGGCCACCGCGCGCGCTGCCGATCCGGCCACTGCACCGCAACTGGCGATCGACTCCTCGGCGCTGGGCGGCATGTACGCCGGTGCGATCAAGCTGGTCGGGACCGAGGCCGGTGTCGGGGTAAAACTCGACGGCAAGATGGTCGCCAGCGGTGGCGACATCCAGCTCGATGCCAATGGCCATCTGAGCATGGTCGACACGGCGGCAACCGGGGCGGTCAACGCCAAGGCGCAGAGCCTCGAAGCCAAGGGGCCGGTCTATGCCGGTACCACCCTGGACGTGAATACCCAGGGCGATCTGACCAGCCAGAACAACCTCGTAGCCAAGGACCGCATTACGCTCAACAGCGGCGGCCAACTGACCAACAATGGCATCATCGAAGCCGGGGTCAATGTCGATAACAGCCGCAATGCCGCAGGCGACGTCAGCATCCGCGCACAGAACGTCAACAACGCCGGCAAGAGCATCATCGCCAGCCGCAACCTGAAGGTCACGGCCGCTCAAGCCCTGGACAACCGCGAGGGGGCGATTTCCGGTGCCGCGACCACGGCACTCGCAGCGACCAGCGTGAATAACGTCCAGGGGCAAGTTACCGGTGATCTGGGGCTGAGCATCGACCTCAGTGGTGCCTTGAACAACCAGGCCGGGACTCTGGGCTCCGGTGGGGCGTTGAACCTCACCGCCGCGAGCCTTGATAACCGTGCCGCCGGTACGGTCCTGGCTGCCGGCGGCAGTCTTGCCGTCACTGTCCGTGGTGCCGTTGACAACCGCGAACAGGGCAAGCTGCGCGCCACCGGCGCCATCGACCTGACAACCGGCAGTCTGGACAACCGCGGCGGCAGCCTGGCGGGCAAGGACCAACTGACCCTGCGCAGCGCCTCGGTCGATAACCGTGTGGGGCTGATCCAGGCCGAACAGGGGGTCACGTTGCTGGTCGACCAGATCGACAACCGTGCCGGCGAACTGTCCAGCACTGGTGGCAAGGTCAAGCTGGATGCCCAGCGCCTGGACAACAGCGACGGCGGCAAGCTGCTGGCTGAAACCGACCTGGCGCTGACGGTGGCGCAACTGATCAACCAGACCCAGGGGCGGCTGTTCGCCAAGGGCAATGCCAGCCTGAGCGGTACCAATCTGGACAACACCGGCGGTACCGTCTCGTCGCTCACAGGGCTGGATATCCGCCTCGACGGCGCACTGCTCAACAACACCGGCCTGCTCAGCAGCGAAGGGACCTTGAGCCTCAAGGCCGCCAGCCTGGACAACACCAACGGCCAGATCGGCAGCGCCGGCGACCTGTCCATCGACAGTCTCGGCGCCGTGCTCAACCAGGGCGGCTCGGTCCTCACCGATCACGGCCTGACCCTCACCAGCTCGCACCTCGACAACAGCCAGAAAGGCCGCGTCAGTGGCCTGGGCGCTGTCCGCGTCACCACCGGGATTTTTGACAACAGCCAGGATGGCCGCCTGACCAGCGACGATCGCCTGGACCTGAGCGCCGGCCAGGTCAACAACGCGGGCGGTCGTATCGCCAGCGGCAAGGACCTGACCGCCAGCGTTACCGGCCTCGACCAGCAGAACGGCGAGCTGTTCAGCAAGACCCAACTGAACCTGGACCTGAACAACGGCCAACTGAACAACCAGGCAGGCCTGATCAACGGCCCGGTACTGGTGCTCAAGCACCTCAAGGGCGTGAACAACCAGGGCGGTGAAATCTCCAGTGCCCAGGCGTTCACCCTGGCGGCGCAGAGCCTGGACAACAGCAACGGCAAGCTGCTGGGCAACCAGGGCCTGACCCTGCGCATCGAGCAGGCACTCAATAACGTCAAGGGCCTGGTCTCCGCCGCGTCCCTCGACAGCCGCAGCGCCAGCCTGGACAACAGCCAGGGGCAGATCAGCAGCCGTGGGCAGGCTGACCTGAGTGTCACAGGCGCTTTGACCAACCTGAATGGGCAGTTGATCGCCACCGGCGACCTGAGCCTCACCGGCGGTTCCCTGGACAACCGTCAGAACGGTCTGGTGGGGGCGACAAAAGCGCTGAAACTCAACGTCGACCAGATCGACAACCGGGCTGGCGAGCTGTCCGCCAACGCGAACAT
>NZ_AQOH01000400.1 GCF_000364705.1 Pseudomonas fuscovaginae SE-1
CACCGCCAACCGCCTGGACAACCGCGATGGCGGCAAGGTCCTGGCCGACACCACCCTGGCCGTAGACAGCGCCCAGACCCTCAACGGCAACCAGGGCCTGCTCAAGGGCAAGACCGGCCTGACACTCGATGGCCAGACCCTCGACAATACCAAGGGCCAACTGATCAGCGGCCAGGACAGCCGCCTCACGCTCAGCGGTGACCTGGACAACAGCCAGGGCCTGGTCAGCAGCGAAGGGCAACTGCAGGTCAGTGCCGCCAAGCTGACCAACACCGCCGGTAGCCTGTCCAGTGCCGGCACCCTGACGGCCAAGGCCACCGCCGCGCTGATCAACCAGGGTGGACGCCTGGTCAGCGACAGTGGCATCACCGTCAGCAGCGCCAGCCTCGACAACAGCGCCCAGGGCGTGATCAGCGGCAAGGGCGCGGTGGGCGTGACCACCGGTGCCTTCGATAACGGCACCGGCGGCCTGACCAGCGCTGATAGCCTGACGCTGACGGCAGGGCAGGTGACCAACCAGGGTGGCCGTATCGGCAGCGACAAGGCCCTGACCGCCAGCGTCACCGGTCTGGACCAGCAAGGTGGCAAGCTGTTCAGCAACAGCGCCCTGACCCT
>NZ_AQOH01000401.1 GCF_000364705.1 Pseudomonas fuscovaginae SE-1
AACATCTTCCAGGCAATCTGATATTCTTCGATTCGGGATGAAACGTTGAAATCGCTGGTGGCGCTTGTCGTTGAGTCTATGAGTAAGCCCAATCTGCCTAGCCAAATGCCCTGCATACCAGTAGAAAAAACAAATAAAATCGTGAAGATTAATACGATATTCAAAAAGATAAAAGCTTTCTTGCGCAGAGCCTTGTGAAAGAGAAAAATGAATAAAAAGAAAAGGCCGATAACGAAAGTGGCACTGAGCAACATGCTTCTCGTGAAGGTGATGAGTATTGCAGATGCGCAAAGTAGCGACATCAGCATACCGGTGATCGTTATTTTCTTGTCGCGTGCCAGTACGCCGACTACGATGCCTGCCACTAAACCAATAGGCAACAAGGCATCTGTTGCTTGTGCCAGAGCCATGGTTATGCGATTAGAATATGGACCGATCGCGCTCGGGTTGCCTAGCGCAACCTCTCGAGGGACTTTGATGCTCTCTCCATTAATCAAAACTAGCCAGTACTCTTTCCATAATTCATTATAGAAGTAATAGACTACAATGTGGCCAGATGCCAATAGGATCAATGTTCCGATAGAGATTCCCAGCCAGTGGATTCTTCCTTCATGACCTTTCGTAAATACTGCAATTGGAATCAGTGTGTATACAAATAGAAAGGGTATTATTCCACGAATCCAGTCAGTCAGCGGGGTAGAGTTCTTTATTGCCATGAATAGATTTATTGAGAAAACGATCAAGCCTATCATTAATGGATATTTGAAACGTATAAAGAGGCCTTGTAATCCCTCAGTGCGGAGTATTTCTAGCAAGGTGAAGAAAAAAACGGCACCCAGAAGTGACGCGAACGAGTATTCGTTAACACCCATTGAGTGGGGGGCGACTGGAAGTGAG
>NZ_AQOH01000402.1 GCF_000364705.1 Pseudomonas fuscovaginae SE-1
GTGGTTTCTCCAATAATCCGTGCAGGGATACCTACGACAATTGAGTTATTGGGAATACTTTTCAGTACAACAGCCGATGCGCCGATCTGGCAGTTATCACCTATTTGAATATCCCCTATTATTTTTGCTCCAGCGCCGATGTAGCAATTATCTCCGATCACCGGGCACTTGTTGACCTCCTTGGATACGAAACCTTCTGCTGCACCGATAGTGACACCTTGACCGATGACGCAACCACTGCCGATACGTGCGTTAGCATGGAGCACCACTCCGATTGCCCCATAGGCAAAGATGGTATTTTTCCCTATTTTTGCTGAGACAGGGATATACGAGTTGAATAACAGGAACATCAGATTTCGGAGTATGCTGGGAAGAACTGGAATTTGGCGTTCATGGAGCCAATTGCCAACGCGATAGATTTTTACTGCATTCATTGTCAAAACCTCAAACTACGTAAATCCGTCGGGCGAAGCCCAAGCGGCCAGACCGCGATGATCAGGAGTGAGCACATATAGAGCACACCCCAGGCTGTACCTGTATCTTTCAGGAGTATTGCAATAGGTGATAGTGTTGTCATCCATAGAATCGTGGGAATCCCTATGCCTGGTCGACAGATCAGATGCAGAAGTAGCAGATAGGCCGAGAAACCAAGGGCATAGAATAGCTCAGCATGTTGAAGCTGTTGCATGAAGAAAATGATTCCCGTAATTGCGCTGACACTGATCACAAGATTGGTAATAATAACAGCCTTGTGTTGGCCGCATGCAATCAGGTACCTCTCTGTGAGTACCGACCAATACAGTACTGGCAGGCAAGGTAGCATAATCAGATATGCGGAAAACTGTGGCGCGAGCCAGGCGAGTGTGTACGAAAAAAGGCCCAGTAGAGAAAAATAGAAAAGTGCAATGGAGCTTATGATCCGGAATTGCTTATGGCGTTGTTCACCGGAAATAAAAGACACGAACACTGCCCTAACGTTTACTGGGAATAGGCTTGTGGCGGCTTGTATAATCGAGATTGTTACGCGAAATAGACCAAGCTCACGTGCGGGCAGATTTCGCGACAAAATGTAAGGTAAAATGTTCGTGAATAGGTTAAACACCAATGTAATCGATATCATTCGTGGCAGTAATACGATGACTCGTTTGAGTGTCGATAGCAATTGTCTGCCAACGGGTAGTTTG
>NZ_AQOH01000403.1 GCF_000364705.1 Pseudomonas fuscovaginae SE-1
GAACAATATGCCGATGAAGACGCAAGGCAAATAGAGATAGTAGGCAGGAGGAGCTCAGAAGCATCACGCTCAATAAATATGGACTGCCGATGTAGCTAAATATATTTGCTATGGAGAACAGTGAAAAAACCAGTCCTGCCATGAAGAGCGCGGTAATAAGTATATATTCAGCTTCAACACTTGCCAGTAATTGTTCGTTGATTATATCCAGAAGCTTTTGAAACAAAAAAACCAATACATTGGCTTTGATGAACTGGCCGTAGGCATCCAGCCCGTATAGGCCAGGTATTACGAAGTTAACTACCAATCCGCTTATGAGTGTCAGTGCCTGAATCAGCAGACTTGTCATCGTAAAATACCTTCGGCCTTATCGCAGCAAACAGCAATATACGTTGTCTGGCGCATAACGCGGTCGCTGTGGTAAGGCGCTCCGCGTTATGTCGCTTTTGCAAGGAAAACGATCCCCGTGATTACGCCCAGATGCCTCGTGTATCTATGATATTCAGATTTTTGAGGCGACTCTTGGGGATAGCTTTAAAGCTGCTGTGGTCGACCAGCAGGACAATGATATCTGCCTTTTCCAGAGCCTGGTCGATGCAGTAAAGAGTCGTTTTTCCTTCCAGTGAGGCCGGAAGGTGCTCGATATTGGGTTCTACCACGATGACCTCACCTGGGTGCTCTTCTACTATCTGCCGTGCTATTCCCAGTGAAGGGCTTTCACGCAAGTCATCGATATCCGGCTTGAAGGCCAGTCCCAGGCAGGCGATTACCAGGTCTTTGGCGCTTTTGGATGGATGTTCCTGTAGGTGGCGCCCCACAGCCTGTCTCACTTGGTTCAGCACCCAGATCGGTTTGCTGTCATTCACTTCGCGTGCTGTGCGGATCAGGCGTGCCTCATTGGGTGTCTTGCTCACGATAAACCACGGGTCTACTGCGATGCAGTGGCCGCCTACGCCTGGGCCTGGCTGCAATATGTTAACGCGCGGATGGTGGTTGGCCAGGTGTATCAGTTCCCAGACGCTTATACCCAGCTTATTGCATATGATCGACAGTTCGTTGGCAAAGGCAATGTTCACGTCGCGGAAGCTGTTTTCGGTGAGCTTGCACATTTCAGCGGTGCGCGCATCGGTGATGATGCACTCGCCTTCCACGAAGGTTTTGTAAAGCCGCATGGCTGCATCGGAACATTTGGCAGTGAGGCCGCCGATGATTCGATCGTTTTCGATCAGTTCGCGCAGTACGTGCCCTGGTAGAACGCGTTCTGGGCAGTGAGCGATACGGATGTCCGAGTCTTCGCCATGGGTTTGTGGAAAGGTGAGATCCGGACGAGCTTCGGCTAGCCAGGCGGACATCTGTTCGGTGGCCCCTACCGGAGAGGTGGACTCCAGAATGACCAAGTTGCCTCTTTTCAGAACTGGAGCAATAGCCTTACTAGCCGACTCGATGTATGAAAGGTCCGGTTCATGTTCACCCTTGAATGGCGTCGGCACAGCAATGAGGAAAGCGTCTGCCGGCTCCGCCCGGGTAGTTGCACGCAGATATCCTTCCGTAACGGCTGCGCGCACCACGATATCTAGATCAGGTTCGATAATATGAATATCGCCTTTGTTTATGGTGTCGACAGCATTGTTATTTACATCGAGGCCTATGACCTTTTTCTTTCGTGCGGCAAAAACCGCAGCAGTAGGTAGGCCAATATAGCCGAGGCCGACGACGGAAATAGTTTCAAAGCTCATGTATTAGCCCTGTTGGGTTTGGGAAAGACTTTCAAGAATGCGGGCGCAGGCTTTACCATCACCATAAGGATTGTGAGCAAAGCTCATCTGGCGATATGCGTTTTCATCCGTGAGCAGAGACTTCAGGTTCTCAGTAATCACTTCAGTTTCGGTGCCGACCAGCTTAACGGTGCCGGCCTCTACTGCTTCCGGTCGTTCAGTCGTGTCGCGCATGACGAGAACAGGTTTGCCCAGTGATGGGGCCTCCTCTTGTATCCCGCCCGAATCGCTGAGTATAAGATAAGAGCGATTCATCAAGTAGACGAAAGGTAGGTAATCCAATGGTTCGATCAGGTGAATGTTTTTGATTCCCGACAGCAGCCGGTTAACAGGCTCGCGAACGTTGGGGTTCAGATGGACGGGGTACACGATTTCGACATCGGGAAAGGTATGCGCTGTTTCGGCTAGCGCTTGGCAGATTTTCTCAAAGCCTCCGCCAAAGCTTTCACGTCGATGACCAGTGACAAGGATAATTCTTTTTTTGTCTCCGAGAAACGAAAAATCATGATGAAATTGTTGCTGGAGAGATGGGTTGTTGTTGATTTTTTCTACCACGTCAAGTAGGGCGTCGATGACAGTATTTCCTGTGACATGGATGCTGTCAGGGGGGACCCCTTCCTTGAGCAGGTTTTCTCTGGAGGTTTCGGTTGGAGCGAAATGCAGGGTTGCCAGGGCGCCGGTAAGCTTCCGGTTGGCTTCCTCCGGCCAAGGCGAGTAGAGGTTGCCGGTGCGCAATCCTGCTTCGACATGGGCAACCGGGATCTGTTGGTAATAGGCGGCTAGCGTCACTGCAAAGGTAGTCGCAGTGTCTCCGTGCACTAATACCACATCGGGCTTGAAGTTCGCGAGAACGATTTTCATTCCTTGCAGGATAGTGGTCGTGACATCTGTCAGATCCTGGCCGGGTTTCATAATGTTCAGGTCGAAGTCAGGTTTCAGTTCAAATAGATCGAGTACCTGATCCAGCATCTGACGATGTTGACCTGTCACGCATACCTTGGCTTCAAAGCGTTTATCCGCGGCCAAACTTAATGCCAGTGGGGCCATCTTGATTGCTTCAGGGCGTGTCCCAAATACGCAGAGGGTCTTCAAAGTCATAGTTACACCGCTCGAAAGTAAAGAGTCTTATTGTCATGCACGCTGATGTTGCATGACGGAAGTGATTGGAAGTATTTTTTTGTTGTTTTTATTTTGAAAATTATGGTTTTCTTTGAAATCATAAAATCGACTGCCGTCGCTTGTTCTCTGCGAAAAATCTGGGCCCCTGTACGGGGGCGATTATTACGCCTTTATTTTCGGTATATTGCAAGGCGCTCTGTGGGTGGATTTGTATCGGTAATCGACACTGGCTAGGCCATTCGCGTGCGCCAGGTCGTTGATCTGTCAAGGGGTGAGAGGTGCGGACCTTATGTGTCGGGAAAGTGTATGGTAGACTGAGCGGTGGTCCATGCGATGCTATGGGGTGACTGGATCATCGACTTCCCAGGTGTAGCAGCTCTCGCTGAGGGCTACTCTGGGACATGGTCTCACGGCGGGTTGCACTCATCTCTGTCGACTGTTGTCATGGTGGCTCGCGCCTGGCGAGCTGGCCATTGTGTTGGTGCCTAAAAATAGGGGGCGGGTCATCCTTTCCCTGATCCAGATCACGCTTCTCTTCGTGTTGGTGATTCTGGAGGGGAGGCTGATTGTCTCATGGGAGGTGGTATTGCGGCTTCAGGCTCGACTCTAATTTAAGGGGCTTAGCCCTGTCGAGCCTGGGCGGGTGCCTTGGGGCTCCTCGCAAGCGTCGAAGAAGTAGAATGTTTTTAGGTGATGATGGTTTAATTCGAAGGTGGTCGTTGGTTTTGGCTTCTGGAATTTGAGTAGGTGTTCAATATAGCTATGGATAGAATAAGAGCTTTTCTATTGAAATTGCCGCGTCGGCAAAAGCGGATATTGCAAGTGACTGCCGATATAGTATTGGTGTGGCTTTCTCTTTGGATGGCATTCTTTGTTCGTCTCGGTATCACGGATGTTGGTGGTTTTGTGAGGAATCACATCTGGTTATTTGCTGTAGCACCAATTGTTTCTATTCCTCTGTTTGTTCGTTTTGGTATGTACCGAGCTGTAATGCGTTACTTTGGTAATGATGCGCTGATTGCCATTGCCAAGGCTGTAAGTCTTTCAGCTCTTATCCTTGGGATTATAATATATTGGTATGGTAATCAGCGGGGTGTTTTGCCGCGGTCGGTTGTGTTCAATTACTGGTGGCTGAGCCTGGTCATGCTGGGGGGGGTGAGGTTGGCTATGCGCCAGTATTTTTTGGGTGATTGGTTTTCGGCGGCTCAGCATGCACCCTTCACCAGCCGTGACAACGGTTTGCCTAAAGTGGCTATCTATGGTGCGGGAGCGGCAGGCAACCAATTGGCGACGGCCTTGCGCATGGGGCGGGCTATGCGTCCTGTCGCGTTTATCGATGATGATAGTGGTATTGCTGGTCGTGTAATATCAGGTCTGCATGTGTATAAGCCTAAACACATTCAGCAAATGATTGATACCACTGGGGCTCAGGAGATTCTCCTGGCTGTGCCGTCGTGCTCCCGTGCCAGGCGTCGTGAAATTCTCAGCCTGCTTGAAAGCTATCCGTTGCATGTGCGTAGCGTCCCTGGTTTCATGGATTTGGCGAGTGGTCGTGTGAAGGTTGATGATATTCAGGAGGTAGATATCGCTGACCTACTGGGGCGTGACTCAGTGCAGGCGCAGGAGGAATTGCTTGAGCGCTGCATCAAATCTCAGACTGTGCTTATCACTGGTGCAGGTGGATCTATTGGTTCGGAGTTATGCCGCCAGATCCTGATGCTGCAGCCGACCACGATGCTCTTGTTTGAGCACAGTGAGTTCAACCTGTACAGCATTCTCTGTGAGCTTGAGCAGCAGATTGCCCGTGAGTCTCTTTCCGTTCGTCTTCTGCCAATTCTCGGGTCTGTTCGTAATCAGGGTAAGCTTCTTGAGATCATGAGGACTTGGCGTGTTGATACCGTTTATCATGCCGCTGCCTACAAGCATGTACCAATGGTCGAGCATAATATTGCCGAAGGCGTTCTGAATAATGTTATGGGTACTCTCTATACTGCTCAGGCTGCTTTGCACGCAGGTGTTGCTAATTTCGTTCTTATATCTACCGATAAGGCGGTGCGTCCGACCAATATCATGGGTAGCACCAAGCGGCTGGCTGAGCTGACCTTGCAGGCTTTGAGTCGAGAGCTTGCTCCAGTGCTATTCGGAGAGCAAGCCAAAGTCTCGCAGGTTAACAAGACTCGTTTCACGATGGTGCGTTTTGGGAACGTTCTGGGTTCTTCTGGCTCGGTAATTCCTTTATTTCACAAACAGATAAAGTCGGGTGGCCCGCTAACGGTTACTCATCCGAAGATCACCCGTTATTTCATGACCATTCCTGAGGCTGCGCAGTTGGTCATTCAAGCAGGGTCCATGGGGACGGGGGGAGATGTATTCGTTCTCGATATGGGGAAGCCCGTAAAAATTGTTGAACTGGCGGAAAAGATGGTTCATCTATCGGGATTGAGTGTGTGCTCAGAAACCAATCCTAATGGTGATATCTCTATTGAATTCACGGGGCTTCGTCCAGGAGAAAAATTGTATGAGGAACTGCTGATTGGTGACAATGTCTCTGCCACTCAGCATCCCATGATCATGACGGCGGATGAAGATTATTTACCATGGGATGTTCTCAAGGTGAAATTGTCAGAATTGCTAAGCGCTGTA
>NZ_AQOH01000404.1 GCF_000364705.1 Pseudomonas fuscovaginae SE-1
TCTTACTCATGGTATGCCCGAACACAAAATTTCTGACAGTCTCCAGAAGCTGCTCGATCTTTTCGCCGTCAATTTCAGTAACGCTCCCCTGCGTCAGGTCCATCAGTCCCGTTGCAATAGCGCAGCGCAAAGTCTCGATCTTGAAAAGTTCTTGCGCTTCACCTTTCTCAACCGAATGAGGTGTGTCGTGTATGACTTCACTGATGTTTTGCTGGTTATCTGAGAAATGTCGATCTTTGATGATTCGGTCTGGGGTATTGCTCAGGACGATTCTTTTCGCAGACATCTTGTTCTCCTGCTGTAGTGGTTGAGTGATCTCGACAGGTGAATGAACCTGGTCTTTCCGATTCCCTTTGGCAAGGCTCTTGAAGCTTGTTGTGCAGGGACTTTCCGACGGATAACTCGACAAGTTGATAGACCGTTCGGTGTATGGCTCGTGCGTGATGAAGGCGTTCTCGTCGCTATGAGTCGACGCATCTTCCGAAGACTCGCCTCTAGCCATGGGCGATCTCTTGGATTTCATCCAGGGCGGCGGCCATGACCCGGTCAGGTGCCGAAACCAATAGGTCCTGAGGGCGCTTGCCACCGAGCCTGCTGTTGTCGGAGCGAAACCAGTAGGCCATGCCCCAGTTGTCCCTGTGGCCGGCAAAGATCTCGATGATTTTCGCCAGAGCCCTGACCGGTCGAAAGGTTGCCTCAGGGGCAAGTCCATAACCTGGAAAGTAGTTCACCCCGATGTGGCTGATCGCGAAGATCCGTCCCTGTTTCTGCCATTTGTTCGGATGCGCAGTGGGAGTAAGGGTGTTCAGACCTGACAGTTGTGCCACCTCGGCAGCGGTCAACCAATCACCGCTCTCCAGCACAGCGTGCCGCGCCTGTACCTGCAGGATGGCCTCCTTGATCGAGCGTGGTGAAAGGAGCGGTGCAAGACGCTCCGAAGGTTTGCTTCGGAGGGGGTGGTAAGTCCAGGCACGCTTTGACGTCTGAGGCTGTACTGGGGGCTGGGCACACCCAGGAGCAGGCCATTGATGTTCCAATCTGATTGACCTTCCTTTAGGTCCGCGAGCGGCTCTTGGCTTATAAAGCAAAACGCAGATAACCCTCTCCCCGTAGGGGAGGATTATCTGCGTGGAGAGTGGCAACGGATGCGTTTACTTGAGGTACTGCAACACCCCAACCACCAAGGTGCCCACAAGCACCGCAATACCGAGGAAGCTCAAGGTAATCCTACTGCCAAGCGAATCCACCCTGACGCTCAGTGTCGAGACATCTGCCTTCATTTCGGATCGGATGATCTGAACGTCCGCAGCGAGTTTATTTTGGATGACGTCCATGTCAGCTTTCAGCTTGGTGCCGAGCATTGTGAGATCGGCTTTGGTTGCAAGGACATTGGTCATTTCTTCCTCCAGCGCATTAATGACAGCAGTGGTGTTTCGCTCCGAAACGCCGCTGTCGCGCATCGCACCGTATAACACCGTTTCCATTTTCATCAGACCTCCAGATTTCAGGGGAGAGCCTGCCCATACGGGCAAGGCCCGTATGGGGGAAACATCACGTTCAGCAGTGCTTCCACCGATCGCAATGGCAATCGATTGGTCGCATTCCTGGAAGCTTGGCGACCTGAGAATGGATCATGCGCAATGGCGCATCGTAGCTCTCAGATCCCGGCTACCTTGGCATGTTGCTGACAAGGCCAGCAGTACGCCCCCGTACGATGATTCCCTCGTCGGTGGGCTGTCAAAGCAGCATCTGCAACAGGCTTTTTCCGGCACGACGGTTTTGTATGAGTCCTGGAAAATGATCGTCTGACCTTTCCGGTGATGTGTGTAGGTGGCGTGCATGTGTGGCTGTCGGAAGCTGCTGTAATTTGCATCTGTAGAAGTGCCTCTTCCTTGTAGTCCATGAGAATTGTCCGCAACGAAACGTCTCCGTACAGGCTGTGACAGCTGGACTTGGCGGGCTCATCTTCAGATTTCGTTCAACGTCATCAGGCTGTGAACGGGACAGACTCAGGTCGTAGTCTGTTTCCCTTCGATTTATGCCTAGGGCGTAGGCGCGGAAAACGAAGAAGGCACAGGTTCACTTCTGCAAAGGCAGTATCAACTCACTCCCCTGATTTTTAACGTTCCCGACCGCAGTGCCGACGGGGTGCCACTCGAAGTCGTCGACAGGCAGGCACAGGTTCTTGGCGATGTCTTCGGCACGCGCGGGGGAGAGGTCGGGATCGATCCATTCTCGTGCGTGCTCGGGTGCCAGCACCAGTGGGCGCCGGTCGTGAATGTCCACCATGCCTTGGTCGCTGGCGGCGGTGATGATCACGAAGCCGTCTCCCTCATGCGGCTCAAGTCCGACGTGCACCTGGGCCAGCGCTGCGAAGAACATCGGCGCCTGGCTCTTGAGCCGAATGAAGTACGGCTGTTTCTTCTTCGGGTTGTCGGGATACTTCACCCATTCGTACCAACCGTCTGCCACCACCAGCGCTCGCCCATTCGGCCAGAGCTGCTTGAAGAACTTGCCGGTGGTGACCGTCTCGACCCGCGCGTTGATGGGGTCAGGGCGTTTGCCCTTGGCCCAGAAGGGGGCCCAACCCCAGTGCACCGGATCAATTCGTAGGCCTTCCTCCACACTGTGCAGAATCAGCACGCGGGTAGTGGGGGCGATGTTGTAGCGGGCGATCGGCTCATTGTCGTAGCCGCTGATGACGTCCTGCTCGGATTCCAGCTCGCGCAGGTAGTCGGCCATGCCCTGGTACTGCGCAAATCGTCCGCACATGCTGACCACCTCCGCCCGTCGTAATCCCTTCATTTGAATTGACCGCAAGACGCCTACAACGTTAACTGTATATTCGTACAGGTATATCGGAAGTCGTGCGTCATGAGCTTTACCATTTTAGGTCCTCTGGCAGAGGGCGGCGTGGCGCTGCCTCTCTGCTCCTTCAAGGTGCCGGCGGGATTCCCGTCACCGGCCGCTGATCACATCGAGCGGCAGATCTCATTGGACGAGCTTTTGAACATACGGGCGCCCCATGTGTACCTGGTCTCGATTCAGGGCGACAGCATGCAGGGTGCGGGCATCTTTGACGGTGACTTGGCCGTGGTGGATCGCTCCCTGGAGCCGCTGCACGGGCACATCGTCGTCGCACTGCTGAACAACGAGCCGGTCTGCAAACGACTGCGCAAACAAGGCCCCGAGGTGATCCTGATGTCGGAGAACCCGCGGTACCCATCCCGCTACGTCATGGAAGGCGATGAGCTGTCGATCTGGGGGGTAGTGACCTTCAGTGTGCGCAGCCATGGCCACTAAGTCCCCAGCGCCAGCCTTCGCGCTGATCGACTGCAACAGCTTCTACGCCAGTTGCGAGCGTGTGTTCAGGCCAGACCTATCCCATACCCCCATTGTGGTGCTGAGCAACAACGACGGCTGCGTGATCGCCCGTTCCGCAGACGCCAAGCCACACATCAAGATGGGCGAGCCGTACTTCCAGATCCGGGGCAAGCTGCGCCAGCACGGCATCGTGCCGTTTTCCTCCAATTACGCGCTGTATGGCGACATGAGCCAGCGGGTCATGACCGTGATCGAATCCATGGTGCCGGCCCTGGAGGTGTACAGCATCGATGAGGCCTTCGCTGAACTCACCGGCATGACCGAGCCTCTGGAACCGCTGGGACGTCGTATACGTGCCCAGGTGCTTCGCAGTACGGGTATTCCGGTCGGGGTGGGGATCGCCGGGACCAAGACCTTGGCCAAGCTCGCCAACCACGGCGCGAAGAAGTGGCAGGCGCAGTTGGGGGGCGTGCTGGATGTGCGGGCACCTCAACGCCGGGAGAAGCTGCTCAAGGCCTGCGATGTGTCCGAGGTATGGGGCATTGGCCGCAAGATGACCGCGCACCTGGCCGGTATGGACATCAGAACCGCCTGGCAGCTTTCCCAGGCCGACCCCTGGATGCTGCGCAAGAACTTCAGCGTGGTGGTCGAGAAGACCGCCCGAGAGCTTGCTGGTACGCCTTGCCTGGAACTGGATGAACCGGATGCCGCGAAGCAGGAGATCTGCTGCAGCCGGATGTTCGGCCAGCGCCTGCAGACCTTGCCGCCGATCAAGGAGGCGGTGGCCACCTATATGATGCGCGCCTCGGAAAAGCTCAGGGCCCAGCAGTCCCTGTGCAAGAAGATCCGGGTCAGCATTCGGACGGGGATGTTCAACCCGGAGGAGGCCAAGTACGCCAACGGGGTGGTGATCGATCTGCCGTACCCCACGGACGATGTGCGCCTGCTGACGAAGATGGCCGTCGACGCCCTCAACCAGCTCTTCCGGCCCGGCTTCCGGTACAGCAAGGCCGAAGTCCTGCTGCTTAACCTCTGCCAGCGCGGCGAATACACCGACGACCTGTTCGCCGAATCACAGCCGGTCGAAGCCACGAAAGTCATGACAGTCCTGGACCAGATCAACCAGCGCTGGGGCAGGGGGACCCTGCGCGCCGCCAGCGTCCCGACGAACCCAGAGTGGGGTATGCGCCGGGAAATGATGAGTCGCAGCTTCACGACGCGGTTGGATCAGCTTTGGAGGGTGTCGTGTCACTGACCGGCGGAATCGCAGGGGGCACCCCGTTAGCAACGCAGTAAAAAATTCTCAAGATAGGGCTCGCTGATGATTCCTGAACAAGCGGTTGAGGTCTCCAACACGTTCGTCTCGCTCCCGACCTGGCATGAATTGCTAGCGGATCATGCCGCGTTGCTTGCACGTTCTGGTACGCACCATAAGGCCTTGATCAAGGGCGCCCATGAGCTGCATCAGGCACGTATCGTTGACCGTGATGGTCTATGCGATCTTCTGGAGCAAGCCGATGGAGCCCTGGCGTATGCCATTGAAGAACTGCTCGATCAACCCGGTACGTGAGTAGAAGGGAAGCCCATGTACATGTTTGTGACCCCGCTGCGCTGCAAGGGCGTGGCCCTGGATCCGAAAGAGCGTCGCAGGCAGCCGCCGCTTAAAGGTGATGTGAACGTGCGTTGCGATGAGGACAAGCAGATGGGACGCCGTTCGAATGTCGCCAGCCTACGCGCAAGCATGCCAATGGACCCTGACTTGCTGCCGCCCCTCGTCGACGCGCTCTCTCCGGGATGGAGACCAATGGGTTCGTATTGGGCGGTATCGAGTTCATTGATGGGTGTGCCTACGCTCAATCCTGGTGGTGTCGACTTGCGTAGGGAAGGGCTGCTCAGGTCAATGCTCCCCGTTCGAGGGCTCCATGACTCTCCGGGACTGAACACCTAGAAACGGACGGCTACGCCAAGCTGGCGGGCGAAGACGTGCACTGCCGCATACGCAGCTCAGAAAAAGATCAGCGCGGACTATCAGGCGATCATCCGGTTCACTGCCGTATAGGCAGCTTGGCTGGGGGCAAGTATGGCACGCACGACATATTGCTGCTGGAGTTCTAGAAGGCGCCGCTTTGTTTCGTTGGCGCGCCATACCTGTGATACTAGATAGCCATACTCCATCTCAAGGAAGGTAAAGATGCGCTCAAGGATTGCTGTCGGAGCACTGCTGATCTCGTTGCTGGCCGGCTGTGCATCTGCTCCTCCGTTGAATTTCTCCGTTCAGGACGTTTCTCCTTCAACTCGCAAGCTTGATGCTGACCTGCGCGCGGTGTCGGTTTCTTACGCTGCGCCGAATGAACAGACCGGAAGCGTGCCCTCTGACGGCGAGGCCATTCCTGGCCTATGGGAGCGGGCTGTCGTAGAGGCCGTCAACAAGAGCTCACTGTTTGATGACGAGTCCCCCAGGAAGGTAAACCTCTTCGTCAAAATTCAGGAACTGGACCCGCCTTTGGGTGGCGCAACCATGACCACCGACGCCTCTGCAAAGTACCTCTTGGTGAATCGGAAAACGGGTGAAACCGTGTTTGAGGAAACGGTAACCAACCAGGGCGTTGTGCCTCCGGGCTATGCCTTCTCAGGTAATGTCCGGGCCAAAGAGTCTGTTAACCGAGCCGTCCAGAACAACATCCGGGAGTTCCTGAGAAGGTTGGACGCTCGCAAGTAAAACGATCAGATCGTCCCCAGTTGCATAGGCAGCGGTCATTTGTGGGCGCCACAGGTTTTTCTCGCTCCGGTGACGTCGCAGCTTGTTGTGGCATGAGGCATCCAAAAAGAAATGCACCAGCCGAACCGGCCTCTCAACCCTCTTCCATACAGGCAACGCAGACACTTCGCAGCGTAGCTGTAAACCACTGCAAGGACACTACATGAGCACGGGTAAAAAAACTGCGAAGGCCACGGCCTCCGGCAGAGCAGCAGCGACTAGCAACGCAAGCTCCTCGGTGGGGGCTGTCGCTGCCCTGGCAGGATATGACTATCAGCTCAATGTATCGGTGCTGGCTGCCCTGCGTCTGCTGCTGATCACCAAGTCTGCCACGAGCCTGACCTTGGAGCCTGCCAATGAGGAGGATCTCGAGGCAGATCTGGAGCCTTTTGAACCCAGTCCGGTGGTACCCAAGGCATCGTTGGCCACTGGGTACAAGTTGGTCATGCAGGTGAAGTTTTGTTCGGGAGAGCCATGGTCACTCGCAGATTTCGAAAACTTGCTGAACTATGGCAAAAGACGACGGCCAGCAAAGCATCACCTTGATGATCCCGATACCCATTTCCTTTTGGTGACCAATGCGGACGCAAAAGGCGTCGTACGTGATCTGCTGGTTTCGGGGTTTGAGGAGAAGCCAGATCCCGCGGCGTTTCCACGCTTACTTCTACAGACCCTGACGAAGAAGCCTGAGGGGCGTGTCGCCATTTGGGGAGGGCTGACTGATCAACTCTTAGAGTTGACGATCAAGGAGATCCTGTCCGCGTTGCTGCGCGTTCCTCACACTCGCCTGACAGCGTGCCGTGAGAAGCTCAGAGCAGAGTCTCTTCGTCGCATGCGCGGGTCAGGTCCGGGAGTCTGGACTCGTGATGAACTACTGGCAATCGTGCGTGAGCATGGAGGCTTTCTGGCGAGTTCGGCGGAGCTGGAGGCCTTTGTCGAACCCTCGAATTTTGAAGCAATGCTGTCTCGCCTTCGTGAGCGAGGTGCCATTGTCATTACTGGACCTTCCGGAGCGGGCAAAACCCTGGCCGCGCTTGCGCTGTGTGAGCGAGCCCGTTTAGCAGAGCCGGGCCTTGATGTCGTTACGGTCAATCCTGCTGATGGTCCAGCCGTCACCAGACGTCTAATGGGGGCAAGTCCCACGCTGTTTTACCTGGAGGACCCCTGGGGGCAGTACAGCCTCAGGCCTGGCTCCGAAAGTTGGACTGAGCAACTGCCCAAGTTGCTGCGTGGCGCACATCCCTCCAATCAGTACGTGATCACCTCGCGCGCTGATGTCATGGGGGACGCAGATGCGGATGAAGGCCTTAAGCGATGGTCAGTCGAGCTCAATGCTGACCACTACAGCGAGGGGCAGTTGGCCAATATTTACGAAAAGCGCATGGCGGCGATCGCCACCTCTCTGCAGCCCAAGGCTCTGGCGTTCAAGCGTGAGGTGCTCGAAACCCTTCAGACGCCGCTGGAGCTGGACCTGTTTTTCACGAACCTATCTGAAGGTCCTGAACCAAACGAGTCGGATTATTTGTTCATGCACCGCCTGCTAGGCCTAGCGCACCGCGACGCGGTTGAGGGTGTGGTCGTTAAGTACCTGAAAGCCATTGACCAAGTGGGTTTGTCGGCAGTGATCTGGGGATTGCTGGTGGCGCGAGGTCATTTCGACCGAGAGCAGTTGAGCGCTGTGGCGCGACGATTGCGTCACATCAATGCCTCGCTGGGGGAGCCACTTGAGGGCGCCGTTGAACGGATGGTTGCTGCTCGACATTTACGGCAGCCCAACCGTAAGGTCACGTTTTCACACCCAAGTGTCCGGTCAGGGTTTGCGTCGTTTCTTGAAAAGAACTGGTACAGCATTGAGAAGGTATTCAATGTGCTTTTATCCGCTCTGGTCTCATTGACCGGCGACCAACGTGATTGGGGGCTGGAGACCGCCGCACGTGTCTTGAGCAAAGCGCTTAGTTTCAGCGCCGCCCTCTCGGACCGTTATGAAGCATTTAAAGTGGATGAGACCAGTCGCAGCGAAATTGATCGCTGGCTCAGTGAGTCGCTCCTCGATCCCCGTTCTGAATTCGTGCCACTGCTGGAGCTTGCTGCTGACACCGGATCTGCCGAGTCCATTCCTTCAGAGATTGCCCGGTGGATTACCAAAGGGCGAAGGAGAGGCAAGAGCTTCTTCATTGATGGCTGGACACCACCAACATTCAGCGACCAATGGTACGACCGGGTGAGTGCCGATTCTCGTTCCTCGGTGATCGTGAATCGCTTCATTCGGGAGCAACTGGCACAGGATTTTGGAGAATACAGTCGGCACTTCGTGCCTCAGCTTGATCGGATCGCCCCTGGACTGGCACCGGCCTTTATCGAGGTTGCGCATAAAATAGTCGGTACGCCTTTCCATTCAAATGCCCGCGTGATTGCCGCTGGAGCTATAGGAGATCTTTCTGGATATGAGGCTGTGCTTGTTGAGGCCTTGGCAGAGCTTGATTCGTTGCACCTGTCAAACCAGAGAAATGCTGAGGAATGGAGAGCCATTGAAGACGGTGAGCACGACATTGCCTATGAAGAGTGGCATGCCTCTCATCCGGATGACGAAGGTGAGGCTTCACTCATTCTTGTGGCGACTTACGTCTCAACCAAGCGCTCCTCGGGATGCTGGCAAAACTTGGCCAATCATCCTCATGCCAAAAGCCTGGTCAACGAATGGGCGCGCAACATTCAGGATTCTAGGCTTCAAAGCAGTGAGGAAGAGCTACTCAGCATTTTGAGCATTGCCTTGGGTAGTAAGAGTGAGGATTCGGCGTGGAGGGCTGCTTACAAGCACTGGCATCCTTCGCTGGAAAAGCCCTTGTTGGATCGGCTGCTTTCCCTCCCAGAGGATCAGCACCTCCGTGATTCGCTGATGCTCTGTGCCTACACTGTGGCCCCCACGGTCCTAGTTGAATGCCTCAAGGCGCTCATCAGGTCGCCTGCAGACTTCATTCATCTTTTGGTGGATCTAAGTGTGGTGGCGAAGAAGCAGAAGGGCCGTCTTCTTGATCTGCGCGTTCTTTCTCCTGAGGCCACTGAGATACTGAATGCCCTATATGTGACGGATGTCCCACAAAGTCTCAGCAGTCCGGCGCTCTCCTTGCTGGAGTTGGCGGCGTCGACGTGTTCTGTGACCGTGCTGGCGCACATCGTACCGATCATCATTGCGTGTGGCGATGTACCGACTGGCACCATTGAGCGTTGGTTGGCTGAAAGTACGGAGGCGGCGAGTGCATTGGCCGCAACGAAAGCGGCGATCGCGATAAACAGCGAGCCGCTTGTTTGGTGCGCCTTGAATCATCGACGTGCTGATGCGCGGGAGGCTGCATTCGAATACCTGGCCCCTAGGTTGCCGGATCCTTTGCCGCCACAGTTGCTCAACCTCAAGAGCGATCCTGGAAGCCGAGTGCGGCTTGCGCTCGTTAACGTATTGAGTAGCCGGCCGCATGTGGAGCACTTGTCGGTCTTACTGGAACTGTCGAAAGATCACTGGTCCGATGCGCCATCACCCTATGACGAACCAGCCTCGTATGGGATTGCACGTGAGGCAGTTATTGCACTGATGGCTTACGGTCAGCTGTCTGATGAGCATGGCAGGCAGCTCATAGAACTCGCCAGACCAACCGAAGATCTAGGCCTACGGCGTATAGCGCTCACCGTGGCTGCCAGCATGTGTGGTGCTGATATCCGTCAGCAGATCTGGGCCGTGGTCGAAGATGAAAACCTTGAATCCTGGGCTCGTGCGAGTGCTGTAGAGGCTTTGGCTTTGGCGCCTATTGTTGAAACAGACATTTTGAACAAGGTCACTCCGGAGCGGTTGATGAGTGGGTCTGCGACATTGGCCGCTTCACTCACGGCCTTGGTGAGCAAGCATTTTTCTGTTGATGACGTAGTGACTGTTTTTGAGCAAGTCGGCAAGTCTCAGGCACACCGAGCGTTGCTGTTGCTGGGTGCTTATGAGCTTGAGAGTCGTGATCGTGCAGTGGCCTTGAGACTTCTTGACCTGCTGGATGTGGGTCATCCTGCTCGCAAGCTGCTTGATGGAGACGGTCCACTGCTACCGATTAACGTGCTCGATGACCTCGGCGATGTGAGAATTCGTAGGCGGGTAGGTGAGTGGCTCAAGGACCGCATTGAAAAAAACTAGCGCTACCTCAAATACAGCTGCGTGATAGACCGCTCAACGGTTTACCCCAGGTGCTGCCGCCCTCATCTCGTGGGACCACTGCCATTTAGACGGTACGGAGCACATGATGCTGGAGCATGTTACTACGTCAAATATTGCTCCGCATGGCGGTGGATATGCATCACGAGGTGTCCTGAGAGTTTGTGTAGAAGAGTATCGGACTAAGGTGGTGGCAAAATGCCCTGGAACATAGTATTTTTGATTTTGTAACTCAAGATCAGCCATGAAATTAACGCTCGACTATATCCACGGAAAAGGAATTGCTGTGAATAATTTAGTGAAAGATATTTTTGGTCAGGCAGGAGAGGTGTATCCGCCAATAATTCAAGATCTGCTTGAATGCTCTTATAATAAAAAATATAAGTTTTTAAATTTAGATGATTTTAAGCTGCTGAGTGGCTCTGACTCTAACTATGTGTATTGGATTGAGATCTTGTATCGCTCACATTGGGCGGCGACATCAAACCTCATTAGGCATGATAGATGGTACGAGCTTTGCTATAATAGTTCGATCATCAGCCCGAACTACATTGCTTTTTGTTCTGGGCTTAGAGGTCTCCTTGAGTGCGCGACCGATACATACGATGCTTTAGGTGGGGTGCCTCTCACTCTAGCACAGGCTTCGAGCTATATTGAGGACGCGCTCCTGCGTCGTCCAATATCCAAAATTTTATTTAGCGAAGAGTTGGAGGATAGGCTGATTCATTTCAGCTATGCGCGTAAGTTAAATAAGCAGGAAAATGCGCCAAAGAGCCACGAGGCAAAAACAGCTAGCTATTATATCGCTCAGTTGGATAGTGTGGATCTGCCTCTCAAAAACTTGTATGCTGAGCTTTGTCAAGTTGTGCACCCAGCATACCAGTCTACTGCGTGGTTGGTCGGTAGTGAAGATCAGAGCTATAAAATCCAGAAGCCGGATGATCTGGCGTTTATACTT
>NZ_AQOH01000405.1 GCF_000364705.1 Pseudomonas fuscovaginae SE-1
TTGTGTGGGCGCTATAGGAAGTGTATTGAGTATATTCAGATGTCATCGGTAAATGTTAGCATTTTTATATTTAAAGTTCTTAATATGCTGCCGTGTTCTGATTTGCACAATTCTTCCGCTGATAAATATAATATGTCTAATAGTCCGCTGCACAAAAAAATTGAGGCAGCGATTCGGATGCGAACTGCGTAAATTGTAGCCTATCCACATAAGATAAGCATGGGGTCGAAACTGACTGAAGGGTCGCTTTCAACCGATTTTTTTGAAAAGTCGGACGCGGTTTTCACGGCAGATTACGCGCGTGAGATTGAAATCGTGAATCGTTGTACAGGCATTCGGCCCCAGGCTTCACGTAGCATCACGTAAAACAGGCTCCTTTACTGATCAGATTCCTGGCAATTTGAGAAAACCAAATTTTCAACAGAATCGGCACAATGCAGCCCCTCCGCGTCGCGAGAAAATAGCGACTCTTTTGAAAACAGTCGGCTGTATTTTCACGGGGCAGTGCACAAAGAGATGGTAACGGGGATGACAGGTAGATTAGATTTGCGCTTCAACTTTATGTAGACGGCCTCGGGATTTTGAGTGGAGAAGTACCGATTTTCATCTAAAGAGATCTTTCGGGTGGCTTCGGTAATTAGAGTAATTGGTGTATTGAGTTTTAATATTTTATGTGTTTCGGTGCTTTTGATAGAGGTAGGTAGTATGCCAGTTGATGATTTATTAGTGGCTTGGGAGCCGTTGAAGGAACATGCAGGTTTGAGGTGCATGCATCCTCATTTTTGTAGTTATGCCATTAGAGCTCTAGAAAAAGTAAAGCCTGGAGGTACCTCTGTTGGCGCGAATGCGCTGGAATATTTTGCTCAGGCTGTTTTAGGGCGTGTTGATGAACTCGATAACTCCTTGGCTTCTTTGT
>NZ_AQOH01000406.1 GCF_000364705.1 Pseudomonas fuscovaginae SE-1
GCTTTGCAACTGTCAAAGAATGCGCGTAAAAATAATTTGCAAATTTCTAAGTATGCCGAGAAAAAGCCAGAGGTATATGCTGCCCTAGAAAATGTCAAGGCGACCTTTGAACAGTACCGTAAACCACGCAACGTTATCATCCACGATAGCGAGTACTCAAATCGCGAGCTGGGTATTCTTGCCGGTGCGCGACATTTCAGTGTCGATTGTGGACGGTTCGATATTTCAGCTTTGGCACGAGAGTCCTTCGCGTTGCAGGCTGACGAGATTTTGAAGGTGATTATGCATCTGGCATATACTTTAAGGAAATTACTTTCTACCCTGCAGCCGGTGTTTGAGAGTGCGGTTGGAAATGCTGAGAAGGCTATAAATAGAAAAAATTTCAAATAAACCATCATCGGCCTTGGATGTCCTCAATAATTTAATAGGCTTAAGCTGTTCGGTTGGCTTGTTGGATGCTGAAGCTTTACTCAAATCTGGTCTATGAAGAGTAAGATAGATATGCCGATGTCAGGCGCGTAGACACGAAGCACAGGATATCCCTGTGCTGCTTACTAATAGCTTTGGCCCTGAATCAAATAGCAATATTCCGCCGAAGCCTCTGGCTTGCCACTTCCCTCGGCAAGTACGCGGTCGAGTACAGACAGGTACCCCTTAATTACGAACTTTCAGGGTTTAAGGATGTAGCAACTTGTTTCTGGGACGTTCCAGACTGCTACTTCAACTAGCCGTCAAAAGAGGTTCAGTTTGTTGAGTCTATGACTTCGGTGGGTAGGCATCGTGTCCTTTGTGTGCGTTGCTACCGCACCATCGTTTAGCAGCCGATGTCCTTCGCTAACTGACCACGAACCGGCTTGAGTGCCGCCTGCTCAGCTGCCGGCAAGGTCGTCCATATCTTCATCCCGGATCGTTGCTCGATCTCTTCAACCGTGACCTGGAAGTTGCAGAAGTTGGCAGCACGAGGTGTGTCCTGATCCATGATGAAGGCGGCAAAGGTCCCTTCGGTTGGCATACTGTTGGTGAAGATGATCTTCCAGTAGCCGCTGGGCATGCTGTGCTGCTTGGTGGTGCTGGGAAGGGGGCCGATGTAGCGCTCGTAAAGCTTGCCCGTCAGCATCTACACCGAATCAACCCCAAACCGTTGAACCAGCCCTAGTTCCTTGTCTTCCAGTCGTGCCCAGGCGCCCTGATTGAGGTCGCTCTTTTGCGGCGTGATGTTGGACAGGTAGTTCAGCGTCTGCCAGTCAATGATGGTGACAGTTTGTGTAAACGATATTAAATTGCCATCCTTGATCGGATCCAAGGATGAGTCATGGAGCAAGCCAATTTCCAGGTTGATGCGCGCTTGGCCACATTGCTGGGGCAGGGGTATTCATCGACAGAAAAGGCTCTGAAGGAGCTGGTAGATAACGCGTGGGACGCCGATGCGGAAGAGGTCGTCATTGTCCTTCCAGAGCCCTTGAGCGATCACCCCATAGTCGTGAGCGATAACGGAAATGGCATGACTGTGATCGAGCTGAAATCTCAGTACATGAAGATCGCCTCCGATTCACGCCTGCGGCGAGGCGAGCGCACTCTCGGAAAGCAGAGACTCATCAAAGGCCGGAAAGGCATCGGTAAATTCGCGGGGCTGATGGCTGCATCAGTCATGACCTTGAGCACCAGTGCTCGTGGCCAGTCCGCATCATTTACGCTTAGCGTCGACAGCCTCCAGCAAGCAGCTGACATCGAGCACCTTCCCATTGAACTGAGTATTTCCAACTGCGAGGAAAGAGTACACGGCACATCGATCCAGCTCACGCATCTCAGGCAAGGGCTCAGCTACCCAAACCCGGTACAGCTTCGACAAGAGCTGATCAAGGAGTATGGCCGGCAGACTGGCTTCGCCATCATTATCAATGGGAAACCGTTAGGCATTGATGATCTTGAAGGGACTTATAAAGAAGAGTCCGAGTCACTGCCATCCGCAGGCGATGTAGCGCTACGTTTTTCCATCAGCAACAAAAAGGCAGGGTTACGGCAGCCAGGCATTACGCTGCTCGTTGATGGCAAGGCCGTCGGCAAACCCGGCTTCTTTGGGCTGGAGGGGAGCGACGACGTGCCTCCGAAGCTGCTGCGTAAGCTGTATGGAGAGATCAGTGCAGATGGTTTGAAAGAATACATCACGGCAGGCTGGGATTCTGTGATCGAGAACAGTGAGAGCTACCAGCGGGTCGCTGAATACGTCCAACAGACGGTCAAAGAGGCCCTTCATCAATCTCATGCTCAAGAAATGCAGCTCGCGCACGCCCGGTTGAAGAAGGCGTTGAACTTGAGCATGTCCAAGCTCCCCGAGCACAAACGCCAGTTTGCTGAGGAGGCCATCAAGAAGGTCCTGGACAAGTACTACGACGAGCCGGAGCACAAGGTAGAAGCGATCGCATTCGTGGTGCTTCAGGCTATTGAACGATCCGACTACGCGGCCGTCATCGAACACCTTGCCGAAGCGAAGAGGGCAGATGTGGCCGCGGTTGCTGAGGCGTTGGAGCAGTTCGGCCTGGCGGACATGGCAATCCTGGTGGAGCAGGCTAAAGCCAGATTCGCTTTCTTAGACTGGTTGGAAAGCCTAGTAGAAAACAAGGCGTGCCTTGAGGCTGCGGTTCACCGCGCTATCGAGAAGGCTCTCTGGATCTTTGGTGCGGAATACACTGCCTTCAGCTCCAATGAAGGGCTGAGGAAACAAGTCGAGCAGTATTTAGGTGGGAAGTATCAGGGCAAGTCTGCCGCTGACCGGCCTGACCTTTTACTCAATGAGAATTTGAATGGCGAGTACTTGCTCATAGAATTCAAGAGGCCTTCTCATGCTCTGGATTATGCTGATTATCAGCAAGCCACTCGGTATCGGCATGAGTTTGCAAAGTACACGGCAAAGCCAATAACAGTCCTTCTGCTTGGGGGGCGACGCTCACATGACTTCCCTGTTAATTATGTCGAGCCAGGGGTCCGGTGTCTTTTGTTCTCCGATGTCATTGCGGCAGCGCGTCGCCAGATGGAGTGGCAAATCGGAAAAGTGTAACAGATGCGGGGCCCGGAGCTTCAGGCCCGCATCAACCGGCTGGAGCTTGAGAAGAAAA
>NZ_AQOH01000407.1 GCF_000364705.1 Pseudomonas fuscovaginae SE-1
TAAAAATGACAAAATACGAACGGTGTTGGAAGATGTGCTCGGCAAGCTGTCGGATATGCACGATAATTATCCGAAGTACAAATTTATTGACGTTGATGATGTCAATCAATTCGTTGCTGCTGTCAATGATTTCAGTGGCGCCCTAATGGTATTTGATGGGCACGGGACTCTAACCGAGACCGCCGGCGTAGGATCTATAGTAATAGGTGGCAAAGCCATAGATGTTTGGGAGCTGCGAGGCTCTATACGAATGCCCCCGATAGTTTTGCTGAGTGCTTGCGATACCCTTCCCGTCGATGGAGGTCATGGATCATCTGCAAATGGGATGTTGGCAATGGGAGCTGTCACAGTATTGAGCACCGTTTTGCCGGTTGACTCAGCGCGGTCAGCAATATTTATCGGTCGCTTGTTGCATCGAATACAGGATTTTTTGCCAATAGTAGTCATGCGCTCTAGCTACATGCCTTGGCGCTCATTCATGAGCGGAATGCTTAGGATGACATATTGTACTGAGCTCATTATCTCACTTATTCAAGATGCCAAAATAATCTCGCCAACGGATTATTCTAGAATCCAGATGAGAGCAAACCTTGCAATTAATTCTTTAGATCCCAATTG